>JAIORV010000111.1 GCA_021107945.1 Vulcanimicrobiota bacterium
ACCCACCACCCCTACTACTTTAGCCGCTTCAGCGTCTTCCCGGTAAGGAAATGAGGAAAATGGAAAATGGTTTATAGAGGACGGATTGAGGAGCCTTTCTCCGTATTCTGTTTTCCGCACTCTGAATTTATTTCTCTGTGTCCTCTGCGGTGAAAAAAACTTTATGACATTAAAAGAAAAAATATTTTTGATAATAACAGACATCATCCTGGTGTTCTTTTCTATATTCCTTGCCATTTTGGTCCGGTTTGACGGAGTCCTGGATCCCCGGTTTTTCTATGGTTACGAATGGCTTTTCATATTCATCACTATATGTTGCATAGGCTCATATTATGTATTCGGTCTTTATGAAAAACTATGGAGATATGCCGGGATACAGGAGCTTAAAAATATATTTTTCGCCAACCTGGTTGCTTTTGCGCCCGTCGCAGGAGCGGTCATTATAACTAAAGGCGAATATTTTTCCCGTAGTATTGTCGCTATATCCGGGCTTCTCACTTTCTTCTTTACCGGTGGAATTCGCTTCCTGCTGCGAATCGTCCATGAGCGAATGGGACTTCTTGTCGCCGGCAAGAGAGTTATTATTGTGGGCGCTAACGATGCGGGGGAGTCAATCCTGCGGGAAATGCTTCGCAAGGCCGGGGAGAAGTCAGAGGAGAAAAAAGCAGATTCATCGGACAGTTACTTGCCTGTTGGGTTCATCGACGAGGATCCTAATAAGAAAAATATCTACATTCACAATGTGCCGGTCCTGGGGACGATTGATGAGCTTAGCGAAATTGCAACTAAAAATGATATCGAAGAGATAATTATCGCCCTGCCGTCACCTTCCCTGATACAAAAAGTTGTACATAAGTGTGAGAGCCTCAAGGTTGAATTCAAGGTCATACCGTCGTTATCCGAGATAATCAGCGGCAGACTCAGCGTGAGTCAGATAAGAAAGGTGAAAATTGAAGACCTGCTTGAAAGAGAAGAAGTCAGCCTCGACTGCCGAATAATGGATGAATTTATCCGGGGCAAAAGGATACTCGTTACCGGGGCGGGTGGTTCTATAGGATCCGAGCTTTGCAGGCAGGTTCTCAAGTTTAACCCGGAAATGTTGATCCTCCTGGGGAGAGGCGAGAATTCCATATATGAAATTAACCTTGAGTTGAAGAATATTATCGGATCCAGGGGATTTTCAGACGCTAAAGCAGGTGGGACGGAAGGCTCAGAAACATCCCCCCAACTCGTAACATTTATAGCGGACATAAGGGACGAAACAAGGATTAGAACACTCCTTCAAAAATATCGACCTCATATCATATTCCATACAGCCGCCCACAAACATGTACCCCTCATGGAGCATAATGTTCCTGAGGCGATAACAAATAATGTATTCGGCACCAGGCAGCTTCTGCTCCTTCTCGATGAATACGGGGCGGAAAGCTTCATTCTCCTGTCCACTGATAAAGCCGTCAATCCAACAAGCATAATGGGTGCAAGCAAAAGACTCTCGGAAATGATAATGAAAGCATACTCGAAAAACGCAAAGCAATGCAAATTTTCCGCAGTCAGGTTCGGCAATGTCCTTGATTCCAGAGGCAGTGTCGTCCCCACATTCAGAAGACAGATTGCAATGGGCGGACCTGTTACCGTTACAGATGAGAAAATGACACGATATTTCATGACTATCCCGGAAGCAGTCCAGCTTGTGGTTGAAGCGGGCACAATGGGAGAGGCCGGTGAGATATTTATTCTGGATATGGGAAAGCCGGTCAGGATCCTCGACCTTGCCAAAAACATGATTAGACTTTCCGGGTTTGAGCCAGGCAAGGATATCCCGGTGGAGATTAAAGGAGTCCGCCCCGGCGAAAAACTCGAAGAGGAGCTTGTAAATACCGGTGAAAAGACCGAAAAAACAAAGTTCAGCAAGATCCTGAGAGTTATAACCGATACCATGGAATACTCCGTAATATGTGAGAGATTGGATGAGTTGAAAGAATTGGTAGAAAATGGTGATGAGCAAAAGATAAGAGAGAAGTTAAAAGAGATAATCCCAAACTATAATCCGGGCGGGTAGGGGATGGGAGAGGATAGAGAACGGTTTTTTATTCACCACGAAGCCACCATGAAATAAATTCAGGGCAGGCTCAGGACACGGAGGACGGATGGCGGGAGTTCCATCTCTGCTTGACTCCAACTATAATAATTGATATAATTATAATAGTAATACTTGTTCAGGAGATGTTTTGAAATGCTGAGGAAAATAAACGCAATGGAAGCCCGCCAGACCCTGGGACAAATAATGAATGCCGTAAATCTCAGAAACGATGAATATATAATTGAGAGAAAAGGCAGGCCTATTGCTGCACTAGTTCCGGTGTGGATGGTCTTGAACAAGCGGAAAAGATCAATTGAATTCCTGAAGCTATTACAAAAGGGGCGGGAAAATATCGGCGATAGATCCCGGGAAGAAATTCAGGCCGTTATCAATGAAGCTATTGAGGAAACCAGAAAACAAAGCGGGCAAACAGAATGATAAAAATAGTTCTGGATACCAATGTTTTTATAAGCGCCATTATGTCCCCCGATGGAACCTGCGCTGAAATACTGAAGGAGTGGAGCGCCGGAAGATTTACCCTTCTGGTATCCGGAGCAATCCTGGAGGAGCTAACCAGGGTGATGAAGTACCCCGGGATTGCCAAAATACATAAATATAGCAACAAGGAAATCATGGATTTTGTTCAATATATTCAGGATTATTCGAGCATAATGACCGGGGGGATCAAAATAGATGTAGTAAAAGAAGATCCGGCCGATAACGCTATCATAGCTTGCGCCGTTGAAGGCAAAGCTGATTATATTATCTCGGGCGATTCGCACCTCCTGAAAATTGGCTCATATCAAAAGATCAGCATTGTTTCGCCAGGCGATTTCATGAGGGATTTACAGAAATAGCCGGGCAGGAGGGACAATCAAATTTACAAAGGCAGTTCCGGCATTTATGAAGAGACAAAAATCATACTGGATCTGGATAATACTAATCCTCTCCCTTATATCCAGGCTTATTGCCCTCGGATGGAAAAGCCTGTATGTGGATGAGGCCGTTACCGTATATATATCACAAAGACCCATATCAACAATCGTGCCGTTGATGATGCAGTTGCACGAGGTTCACCCGCCCCTTTACTTCTGGCTCATCAATATTTGGATTGGTTTATGGAAATGCCTGGGGTTCCTGAAAATGGATTATCTCTTCTATATTCGCCTGTCCTCGGTGATGTTCGGGACACTCTCGGTCTATTTCACATATCTCCTGGGAAGGAAGCTCTTCGACACAAGGATTGCCCTTCTTTCATCCTTCTTTCTTGCAATATCATCGTTTCACATATATTTCTCACAGGAATTGCGAATGTACCCCCTGATTCTTTTCCTGATGCTGGGATCATTTTATTTCCTTATAAGCTTGATTGAAAAACCGGGGATAAAGCCTGCGCTGGGGTTCGTGCTGACAACGGGACCGGCGCTTGTAACACATTATTATTCATTTTATATTATTGCAATTGAGATTCTGTTTCTATTATGTCTTGTTATTTTTAGAAAGAGAATTGTTGCAAATAACATCCCCCATCGCCCTTCGGAAAAAGATGATGTGGTCAAAGAAGAGAAATGTTTTGATTGTGCTATTGCCGGGATATTGAAAAATTCATCCTTAATAAAAACCCGCGCTTTCTGGATCCTCGGTTCTTTCATTGCCTCATCTCTTTTCTTCGTGGCGTGGATCCCGATTTTCCTTAAACAAGCTGGGGCGCAGGATTTCACATTGAGAACAGCCCCCACTTTGCCGCAGTTTTTTGAGATATTCTCCCGTCTTGCGTATGGATTTACTCTTGAGCATTTAAAGCTTGGTAATATTGACCTGTTTATATTTGCATCCATTCTTCCTATTGTTTTGATTCTCGCGGCATTGGTTGATATTCTTGGTGTTGGGAGTTCGGCCGGCGAGACGCCACCCCTACATACGCCCCCACATACGCCTCCGCACAAAATCGGGCTTTTGTTTATGCTTGTTTACCTGTTGACTCCTCTCGTACTCACATTCCTTGTTACAATCTTCACCCGGTTTAATATATTCGAATTCAAATATTTTTACATAATCACTCCTGCATTCTGGATGTTGATATCATATACAATATTAAGAATGAAGTCGAATTGGGTGAGATACATCGCCATAGCGTTTTTCGTGGTGTTCAACATGTACACATGGTCAAACGCACAGTTCAATTCCTATTATTACCCGCAGGAATGGAAAAAGGCGGTGTCGGTTGTCAAAAGCTCGGTGAAGTCCGGGGATCTTGTCGCCGTCCATCCGTCTATGATGTCGATACCGTTTCATTTTTATTATGGGAACACGGAAAATTTCTTGCCCATGGATTTCCCCGACGATCAGCGAATGAAAAAGCTCTCCGATTACAAAGGACTATGGCTTGTCACTACGCCATACCACCCATTCATGAGAAAAGCGGGATTGACAAATTACCTGAAGGAAAAATATCCCTGGGAGAGAGTTGATGAAATACAAAATTTCAGGCCGTCGGGTGTGATTAGGGTGGAATATTACAGGTTGAGGGATGACGGATAAGAGAGGCCGGGTGTGTAGGAGGGACGTCCTCGTCCCGATAAATGGAGAACAGAGGCCGGGTGCCCGATCTCGTTTCCCATTTCCCATTTCCCGATTTAGCAGGGGGATTTAATATTTACGGAGAAACAACAAAAAAATTATATATTTGATTTATGAAAACATTAATTAACTCAATATGCTAGTTGCTTGGGGAGAAACCTCATTTAAAAAAGTGTTTCCTCCACGCCCCCTGATTGCAAAGCGAGTTTCCTCATTGTTAAGCCGCTGAAGCGGCTTAGGGGAAGGCATTTTTACAACAAGCCGCTTCAGCGGCTTAAAGCTGAGAGCTTTCTTTCAAGAAGGTTTCCACAAAGAAATATAACTGGCATTTTAGGTTAATTAAAATACCGGAAAGTCGGGGTGTCGTGTAATGATATATCCGGCCATTGGAATGGTTGAGTTTTTAAGTGTCGCCAAGGGGATCGAGGCGATGGATGCAATGATAAAAGTGGCGTCCATAGACGTGATCGAGGCACATCCATGTTGTGCGGGGAAATTCTATGCGGTTGTCACCGGCGATGTTGATGCCGTTAAAACATCAGTAGAAGAGGGACTAAGAATCGGCAAGCATTTCGTCGTTGATTCATTTGTCATCCCCAATGTGCATGAACAGGTATATCCTGCGTTGAAATGCGCTGTTGATGTGAAAAAATTACAGTCGCTGGGTGTGATAGAGACATTTTCCGCCGCATCCTGTATAAAAGCTGCCGACGCCGCCGCAAAAGCTGCCGACGTAACACTCATCGAAATCAGGCTTGCTATGGGACTCGGTGGCAAGGCATACATCACAATGACCGGCGATGTCAGCGCTGTGGAAGCTTCTGTCAGGGCGGGGGTTGATGAGATAGCCAACGACGGCACATTGGTGACGTCCGTTGTAATCCCGGCTCCTCATCCTGATGTGGACAAACTCATGATATAAGGCGCAATTACTATCTTATATAAAGTTCACCTGAGGACACTGGACTTGTTTCAGTGTTCTCTGTGGTAAAAAAACATAATAATGAGGAAAGCGATATTAAATTTTAATATGGAGGCTCAGGTTTGATAGAGATTTACACCGACGGTGCATGCCAGGGGAATCCGGGACCTGGAGGATGGGGCGCGCTTATTATTCGCGACGACAAATACAGGGAAATCGGCGGATACAGTGAGAATACCACGAACAATATCATGGAAATGATGGCGGCGATTAATGCCCTTAAATTCACGGAAAAATTCGTCGAGCCTATCACTATATATACAGACAGCAAGTA
Source organism: Vulcanimicrobiota bacterium (assembly GCA_021107945.1). Classification (GTDB taxonomy): domain Bacteria; phylum Vulcanimicrobiota; class JAJTBE01; order JAJTBE01; family JAJTBE01; genus JAIORV01. Next base: position 5,920 of record JAIORV010000111.1, read on the forward strand.
CGTGAAAAACGGCATAACAACCTGGATACATAACTGGAAGAGGAAGGGCTGGAGAAGATCGAACGGAGGCGAGGTAAAGAATCTGAAGTTATGGAAGGCACTTGATTATTATAACAGCCCCAGGGTTACGTGGAAATGGGTCAAGGGACACTCCGATAACGTTTATAACAACCATGTTGACAGGATTGCACGGGCGTTTTCCAGGAGTGAGGAGATAAAACTCGGAAAAGGCAAACTATTGGATTTAAGACAGGAAAAAGATATATATGGGGCGGAGTTTGAGATTTTCGAGGGAAATGAGTCCGAATCATTCAGGGACATCGATCTTCCATACCCCCGGAAAGTCTATCTCAGCTTGATAAACAAGGACCTTCAAAGACATTCTTCCTGGGTGGCATGCAAAGCAAGGGTTTATGGCGTTCCCGGCGCCAGGCACAAATCGTGTAAGAGCTATTCACAGGAGCTTGAAACAATCAGGTCATGGGGGCTGCCCGACGAAGTGCTGAAAAAGAGGATCGAGAAATGAAAATCGGCATAACTTGTTACCCCGGAGTCGGCGGCAGCGGAATCCTTGCAACGGAGTTGGGAATTACCCTCGCCGGGAGGGGGCATGAGATACATTTCATAACATCCTCTCCTCCAATCAGGCTTACAATGGATTTTTACGATAACATCTATTTTCACGAGGCCGAGGTAATCAATTACCCCGTTTTTAAATACCCGCCATATTCTCTCTGCCTTGCGGTAAAAATGGCGGAAGTTGTCGAGAAATTCAAGCTTGATATATTGCATGTTCATTATGCTGTGCCTCACGCCGCAAGCGCATATCTGGCGAAGAAAATGTGCAGGAATTGCAACCTGAAAATTGTCACGACGCTTCATGGAACCGATGTTACGCTTGTGGGAAGCCAACCGGGATACTTGCCCCTGGCAAGGTTCTCAATAAATGAGAGCGACGGCGTTACGGCGGTATCAAAACACCTTGAGGAGGTAACAAGGAGTCTGTTCGGCATTACAAGGGATATCAGGGTAATATATAATTTTGTTGATACGACAAAGTTCAAACCCGGAATTCTTACCGACAGGAGGCGCAAGTTCGCCGATGACAATGAAAAAATACTGATACACATGTCAAATTTCCGACCTGTAAAAAAAATCCTGAACACCATAAGAGTATTTGAGAAGATTCAAAGGGAGATTCCCGCAGTCCTATTGATGGTGGGGGATGGAATACAGAGGTATGAGGCCGGGCAACTTGTCGGGGAGATGAATTTGCAAAACAGGGTGAAATTTCTTGGCAAGATCGAGTCCGTGGAGCATATCCTTCCCATAGCTGACCTTTTTATCATAAACTCGGTCAAAGAGAGCTTCGGACTTGCGGTCCTCGAAGCGGCGGCTTGTGGCGTGCCGGCAGTGGTTACCGATATCGGAGGCTTACCGGAAGTTGTCATTAACGGCGAAACAGGCTTTGTAACCCCGGCGGAGGATACATCGGCAATGGCAAAGATGGCTGTTGAGATCCTCAAAAACAATGAATTGTATAACAAGATGAAAATAAACGCAAGAAAAAGAGCAGTAGAAAAATTCGACACAAACCTCATTGTCCCTGAATATGAGAGATATTATGAGAAAGTCAGAATGATGAAAAACAGGGGAATATGATCTTTATCTTTCCTGAATAGATCCTGGCAAGAACGGATTTTACATTCCTCCGATGTATTACACAGCGAAGGATCTCCTCCCCGGGGTTCTTCTTCAAAATAATCTTCCTTCTGCAAATATTCGAACCCCTAAAAGAATAATAAAATCTAGGAAATTCAAATTTATTAACAGGAGTTACGCATTTTTGGGAAGAAATAATTTGGATTAGTCATCATGAAGTCGTCATCCTGAACTTGTTTCAGGATCTATCAATCAAAGTGCATTGTATTTAGATTCTGAAACAAGTACTGAAACAAGCCTGCCCCGGCGAAGGCCGGGGTTCAGCACAGGTTTTGGAATGGCTTTTGTATAAATCCTGTCCCCAAAAAAAGAAAGAAGGTAACACCAAATGAGCAATACTGCCTTCGAGAGAATTATAACAATGACAATCACCGGTCCGGCGGCTGAAGGCGGGCATATTCCGCTGTCAATTCTTGGAGAGAAGATAAGTGCCTTGCAGGAATCACTCTACGGTGCCGCCAACGCCCTGGAAGGAAGTAAGGGATCTCCCGTGGGAAAATGGAACAAGTCGATATTATCTTCTTGCACGCTGACATTGAAAGAGTTTGAAATCGGAAGCTTGAAGGTAAAATCTGAAATCCCGACGCCACAGCAGATGGATTTATCCCCGGAATTAGATCTGGGACTGCAGGCACTTGATGGATTCAGGCAGGCAAGTAAAGCGGTGGAAAAAGGAGATGCCTTGGCAATCCAGCAATTAATGCCATATCCGGCGACCCGTGGAAGATTCTTAAAAAAAATTAAAAGCCTTTGCCCTGAAGAAGGGGAACAATATAATATCGCTCTTGGGAATGGAAAAGGTGAAATGCATTCCATTTTAAAAGTCAGGTCAAGAGAGTTTATAAAAAATTCCGTTTTTACTGATTCTCCGGTAAAAACTCCCCGGAAAGTAAAAATCAGAGGGGAACTTATAGAAATAAGGATTAAAGACGAAAGAAGACATATTGCTCTGGAAACTTCACGGGGGGAAATAGCCTGCAATTATTTACCCGATATGGAAGCATACATATCTTCAATACCGACAGGATCACTTATTGAAGTGGAATGTATGGCGGTAATTGATGAGAAAGGCGATGTAAATCGAGCGGAAAATATACTTGATGTTGATATTATAAACATTCCTCCTCTATTTCTAAAGAAATTCGTTTTTGAAAACAAACGTTATCTTCTTAAAGAAGAAGTTGTCGGTAGTATCGAAAATGAAAGTGGGTTATGGGTTTATAAAATTCCCCGCTATAACCTGCATTCTTATTCAAGGGACAGAAAAGAAGCTTTCTTGCAGCTAAATGAAGAGTTTGCCTTTCAATATGATGATTTGTATAATGAAATCGACGAAAATTTGACATTAGATGCCATTGAATTAAGAGAACGTATGAAAAGGGATATAGAAAAAGTCGAGGAGATAAATTGATGGCAACATATAAAACCGTTGACTTCGAAAAAGCTCTGAAAAAGAAAGGCTTCAAAGAAAACAGAAAAACACGGCATATAAAATTCAGGTTCTATTATAAGGGCAAGAAGACATCAGTAATAACCTGTACAAGTCATGGTGAGAAAGAATTTGGAGAGAATATCTTCAAGGAAAGAAGAGAACAAATGAAACTTCAAATAAAGAAACAGCTTATTGATTTTATCAAGTGCAATCTGGAAAAAAGTGATTATACCAAAATACTCATAAAGACGGGTGTTATCAAATTAAGAAAATAATGAATCTAATCTCCCGGCCTTCAAAATAATCTATCCAGGGATAATATTCCATGTAAAGGGAGATTGTGTCGTAAAGATCAAGGTTATCAGGAGGAAATAAATTTTTTGATAATTCATCCTATTCTTCCTCGAGCTCAAATTGGTCTTTTGTCGCTCCACACACGGGACATACCCAGTCATCAGGAATATCCTCAAACGGCGTTCCCGGTTCAATGCCGCCGTCAGGATCCCCCTTCGCAGGATCATATATATAACCGCATACAGAACAAACATATTTTTTCATCTTTCCATAGCCACTTTCTCCGGTTATCTTGCTTTTTTTCTCAATCCTGCCCTTATAGGTTGGCGCAGTTTTTGGCGACCAGCCTTTCTTGACCCGTTGATAATAAGCGTAGGTCAGGGGCTTGCCTTCCTTCAATATCCTGCTATTGACAATTTCACCGATGAATACGGTATATTCATCACCCACATCAACCTCATCAATAACTTTGGCTTCCATCACAGATAAGGCATATTCATTAACAACGAGGGGGGAATCAGTTACTCCGTTTTCATAATGAACATCGGCGAATTTATTTATATCTCTGCCTGATTTGAATCCGAAAAGCTTTATTAAATCCATCGGTGTTTCTTCATCCAGTACCGATACCGAGAAAACCTTACTTGCAGAAATATACTTGTGAGTAAGGTTTTTCTTGTTAATACTGACAGCAATGGACATGGGGTTCAAAGCAATCTGAAAAACAGTGTTTGCCATTTGACCGTTTAACTTGTCACCCAGGTGGGAAGCAACCACATAGAGCCCATAACTTATTTTCCAAAGTGCCTTTCTATCGATCCTGGATTCAGGTCTATCATCCATATTTTTTCCTATTTACATAAAGATAAACTGCCTATTATCATTCATCCTTTTTCAATTTATGTTCAAAAGAGGTTATATGATTCATAATGCCTTGAAACCTTCACCTACCAGTTCTCTCCAAGAAGTTCAAAGAATGCCTGTGGATGAGCGCATGCAGGACAAACTGTTGTTGGAGCTTCTTCACCCTCGTGCAGGTATCCGCAGTTGCGGCATCGCCACACAACAGGTTTTTCTCTCTTGAAGACCTTGTCATTATCGACATTGAATTTGAGATCATTATACCTTTTTTCATGCTGTCTTTCTGCCACGGAAACTGCTTCAAAGACTTTTGCGATTGCCTCAAATCCTTCTTCCCTTGCAATTCTTGCGAATTCAGGATACATTGTTGTCCATTCGAAATTTTCTCCAGCGGCAGATGAGGCAAGGTTTTCCGATGTTGTTCCAATTTTCCCCGCAGGAAATGAAGCCTGGATCTCAACTTCGCCTCCCTCCAGAAATTTGAAGAATCGCTTGGCGTGTTCCTTTTCCTGGTCGGCCGTTTCAATGAAAATGGCAGATATTTGAATAAAACCTTCCTTGCGAGCCTTGCCGGCAAAATAAGTGTAGCGGTTTCTTGCCTGTGATTCGCCCGCAAAAGCTGTTAATAGATTTTTCTCGGTCATGGTTCCCTTTAATTTCTTCATTATGACATCTCCCTTCCAAAACTCTTGCTTCTTTTCCAGACCCATGATTCCTCCGTGAAATTATCACTTGACTGTCTCCCTATCCCGGATTCCTTATGTGAAAAGCGGGAAACCAATATATTATATTCAACCCTAAGCTTCCATATCCTTACTCGCCACACTAACAACCATCGCCACCGCCAGCGCCAGGAAGAATGCCGGGACGAGTTCATAGAGTTCGATACCTGTCAGACCCGCTAGCCAGGCTTTTAATTTCAGCTTCCATATCAGGGTCATTGCGAAGCCTGTTACCATGCCGGAGAACATTCCCCATTTGTTGAGTTTATCCCAGAAGACGGACAGAATCAGAACCGGACCGAATGACGCGCCCAATCCCGCCCATGAAAACAGAACGAACCAGAATACTATTCTCGTTTCCGTCAATGCAAGGAGAACCGCCAATATCCCCATTATCATGACGGTAATCCTGGAAATCTTCACCATTTTCTCTTCCGGCACTCTTTTTTTCGAGATGACTTTCTCGTAAATATCCCTTGTTACTGCCGAGGCGGCAACCAGAAGCTGAGAGTCTGCGGTTGACAGTATCGCCGATATAACCGCCGCAAGGACAATTCCGGCAAATATGGGGTGAAGGAGGGTTTTTCCGGCAATGAGGATCGAGTATTCGGGGTCGATAATCATGGGCAGAAGCACTCTTGCGGCCATTCCAAGGAAGATCGCCCCGTACATAGCGAGGACTCCCCAGGTCATGGCGATGAGCCGACCCTGCCGGATCTCTTTTTCACTTTTTGCCGACATATATCTTGTGATCACATGGGGCGAGCCGGGGTATCCCAGACCTATACCCAGCATACCCAGGACAAATCCCAGCATTCCCAGTCCTGTTCTCCCTCCGAATGCGGACAGGAGATCCTTCCCACCTTTGAGATCAAAAGTATTTTCGAATGTTATTCCTATATTTTGAGCGGGAAGAATAATTTTGTCTCCCTTTTCTATCAGGTGCGTTCCCCGGGTTAATTTCTTGCCGTTTAAATATACATTTGTGAAACCCTTGTGAAGCCTGAGGTAGAAGACGCTCTTATCTTTGCCTGCCACATTCTCCCTTGATATCTCCGTCAGCCAGTAGCGATCCTCCAGGGTGTTTTGATACCTGAAATTTTCCTCTTCACGGCAAAGATAAACCCTCGCCCATTCCACGCGAAAATCCCTCTCGGTCTTCCCCTGTATTCTGAAGATCCCGGCCTTTCCGGCAGGAGTTTGCAGGAGCTTATGCATGGTTTTTGCGGGACCGCCAAGGTAGAATATCGTGATAATGGGCATTGCCACAAGCGCAACAACCATGAGAAGCCCCTGTATGAGATCCGTCCATGTAACCGCCCTATATCCTCCCATCATGGTATATAGGATTGTAACAAGCCCGCTTATTATAACGCCCCAGGTGTAATCAAGTCCGAATATGGCGTTCAGGGATTTTCCGGCGGCGGTCATCTGAGCCGCTACATAAGTGAACATGAGGAGGATAATTATAAGAACCCCGGTTATCCTTATGATGTGCGATTTGTCTTTCACATAATCTTCCAGATAATCAGGGATGGTTATGGAGTCAAGCCTTTTCGTGCCTTTCCTGAACTTCTCCGCAAACAGGAACCAGTTGAACGCATATCCGCAAAGGCAGCCGACGGCAATCCAGACGGCGGATGCGCCCATCATGTAAGCCATCCCCACCGCTCCCAACAGGAGCCATCCCGATTCGGAAGATGCCGTGGAGGAAATGGCGGTAACCCATGCTCCCATCTTCCTGTCACCAAGGAAAAAACCGGCAGTGGATTTTGCGAATCGCGAGGTATATAGGCCGATTCCAAGGACAAGCAACATCCAGAGCGAGAAGACAATAAGCAGGACTCTCTCGTCGGCAGTCAGGGATCCCAGGAACCCCTTGCCCGCGGCGGCGATGAAAAAGGATGATTGATAAAGTATCAACTCTCTCCTCCTTCATCCACTTTCCCGCTTCCCTCTTCCCTCTTCCTATTTCCTTTTTCCCCTTTCCCTTTTCCCATTTCCAGGTCAGGGAGGAGGTTCAACTCATCGGTGTCTCCGGGTTTGCTGATGAAATATTCAATATATGTAAAAGCTAACAGACCAATGGGGAATATCAGGAAGACAAAATACATCCAAAACGAAAATCTGAATCCTTCCATATTATTTCATCTCCCCGGACATCACCGCAGGTTTTTTTGACTCTGATAAAACAAGCCCTGATCCGTCCGGTGACCTGTCAACAACAATGGTGTCGTCCTCTTTTACCTCGCCTGACAAAACTTTCATCGCCAGGGGGTCCTGGACATATTTCTGGATTGCCCGTTTCAGCGGTCTTGCTCCGTAGGTGGGATCGAAGCCTATGTTTGAAAGCCATTCTCTTGCAGAGTCGGTTATTTCGATCTTCAGCTTCCTCTTCTCGAGTCTCTTTTTCAGATACCCAATCTGGATATCAACAATCAGCTTGATGACTTCCTTACTCAGGCTGTTGAAAATTATTATTTCATCAATGCGGTTGAGAAATTCCGGTCTGAATTGCCTCTTCATCGCCTCCATAACACGCCTTCGCATTTCCTTGTCATCACTGCCTGCAAGTTCCTGTATCCATTGACTTCCGACATTCGAGGTCATCACAATTATGGTGTTCCTGAAATCCACCACTCTTCCATGTCCGTCGGTAAGCCTGCCGTCGTCGAGAATCTGGAGAAGGATATTGAATACGTCATTGTGTGCCTTTTCAATCTCGTCGAACAGAATAACGGAATAGGGCCTTCTCCTGACAGCTTCCGTCAGTTGTCCGCCCTCATCATATCCCACGTATCCCGGCGGCGCTCCGATGAGCCTTGCTACGGAGTGGCGCTCCATGTATTCGCTCATGTCGATTCTCTTCATCGCCTTCTCGTTGTCGAAGAGGAACTCAGCAAGCGCCCTTGCAAGCTCGGTTTTTCCCACGCCGGTGGGTCCGAGGAAAATGAATGATCCAAGGGGGCGGTTGGGGTCGGAAATTCCGGCTCTTGCCCGTCTGACCGCGTTTGCCACGGAGGATATGGCGTGATCCTGTCCCACCACTCGCAATTTCAATCTTTCTTCCATGTGCATGAGCTTCTGAATTTCGCCTTCCAGCATACGGGACACGGGGATTCCCGTCCAGCTTGAGACGATTTCTGCGATATCTTCCTCTTCCACTTCTTCCTTGAGGAATTTGTGATTTTTCTGGATCTCGGCAAGATGCTTGCTCTCCTCCTGAACCTGTCTCTTTAAGTCCGGTATGGTTCCATATCTTATCTCGCCTACCTTGTTAAGCTCGCCCACTCTCTCAAGTCTTTCCTCTTCCTGTTTCGCCTGCTCGATTGCCTGGCTAAGCTTGCTTATCTTCTCGATGGAATCTTTCTCCAACTGCCATTGTGCCTTCATCTTGTGAATGTTTTCCTTTAAATCGGCAAGCTCCTCGTCGAGTTTTGAGAGCCTTTCCCTTGAAGCTTTATCCTTTTCTTTTGCCAGCACCTGCCTTTCCACTTCCAACTGCCTGATTCGCCTCTCCACCTCGTCAATCTCCTGTGGCATACTGTCAATCTCTATACGAAGTCTGGATGCGGCCTCGTCAATGAGATCAACGGCTTTGTCGGGTAGGAAGCGATCCGTGATATACCTGTCGGAGAGGTATGCGGCGGCAACCAGAGCGGAGTCAAGAATCTTGACGCCGTGGTGAACTTCGTATCTCTCCTTGAGTCCCCTGAGTATCGCTACGGTTTCTTCCACTGTGGGTTCGCTGACAAATATAGGCTGGAATCGCCTCTCCAGGGCGGCGTCCTTTTCAATGTGTTTGCGGTATTCGTCGAGTGTTGTTGCGCCCACACAGCGCAATTCTCCCCTTGCAAGAGCGGGCTTCAGCATGTTTGCGGCATCGACCGCTCCCTGCGCCGCGCCTGCGCCCACGAGGGTATGAAGCTCGTCGATAAAGATTATTATCCTGCCCTCGGCACTCTCAATTTCCTTGATAACGGCCTTGAGTCTGTCCTCGAACTCGCCTCGAAATTTGGACCCGGCGATGAGCGCGCCCAGGTCAAGGGCGACTATCCGCTTGTCCTTCAACCTCTCCGGTACATCACCGGCAACGATCCTCCTGGCAAGACCCTCGGCTATCGCAGTTTTGCCGACGCCGGGCTCTCCAATGAGGACGGGGTTGTTCTTGGTTCTCCTGGACAGAACCTGTATGACTCTGCGGATCTCGTTGTCCCTGCCGATTACCGGGTCAAGTTTCCCCTTGCGTGCAAGATCGGTGAGATCTCTTGTATATCGCTTCAACGCCTGGTATTTGTCCTCGGGGTTCTGGTCAACGATTCGCTGGCTTCCTCTGATTTCCGTAAGTACTTTCAATATGGCGTCCGTCGTTATGCCGTATCGCTTGAATATGTCATAAGCTGGAGTACCTTTTACCTTCGAGAGGGCAATGAGGATATGCTCCGTGGAAAGGTACTCGTCCTTCATCCTCTGCGCTTCTTTCCAGGCGGCTTCAAGAACTTCCTTAGTCTTTGGAGAGATATAAACTCCACCTGCGGATTCTCCGCCATAGACCTTGCTCTTCTTCTCCAATTCGCCCTTAATCATCGTCTTGATCATATCGGGATTGACACCGATTTTTTGCAGGATAGGGTTGACAATTCCGCCTTCCTGGTCAAGCAATGCAAGCAGAAGATGCTCAGGTTCCACTTGTTGATGATTATATTGTGATGCAATGTTATTAGCTTCAAAAAGTGCTTCCTGCGCTTTCGCAGTTAACTTGTCCATTCTCATATTTCCTGATCCTCCTGAATATATTGTAGCTCAAACCCCGCAGCTCAATCCCCGTAGCTCAATCCCCTCAAACCTCGTAGCTCAAACCTTTAGGTTTGCCGTATTCATGTTTGCCGTATTAATGTTTGCCAATTTATCCCAATTATTAGCGGGTTTAAAAACCCGTGATACGTTTCTTCTGCGGGTTTAAAAACCCGCGCTACGTTTTTACCCGGATAAAGGAATCTAAAAATGTATTCTTGAAATTATTGTTTATCTTTTTGGAGAAAAATCCTTGCATGTATAGCTGGAAGAAGATGTAATATGTCCAATGACAAGAGAAGTATTAGAATCGGCCAGGGATATGATGTCCATAAGCTTGTAAAAGGAAGAAAGCTTATCCTTGGCGGAGTTGAAATTGAATATGAAAAAGGACTGCTGGGACATTCAGACGCCGATGTCCTGGTTCATTCCATTATGGACGCCATCCTCGGGGCGGCTGCTATGGGCGATATCGGCCGTCATTTCCCCGACACTGACGAGAGATACAGGGGAATATCAAGCATAAAACTGCTTGAAAAAGTCAACAATTTGATTCTTGAGAAAGGCTTCACCGTTGTAAATCTTGACGCCACCATAATAGCGCAAAAGCCCAAGCTTGCTCCATATATTGATCAGATGAGGGAAAACATCAGAAAAACTCTATCCATCGACATTGACCGGGTAAGCATAAAAGCGACAACCACGGAAGGACTGGGGTTTACAGGGAGAGGAGAGGGAATCGCGGTTTTATGCGTCTGTTTGCTGGGATGATTTTATTATGTCTTTTTCTTCTTTTTGAGTCTATCATTCATTTCATATCCCTCAATTAGCTTTATTCTACCTTTTTTATATATACCGGTTTTTTGGGATTCCATTTCCAATTGTAAGTCCTAAAGGAGATTAGGAGAACGGATGCCAGAAGTCTGAAGTGAGTGAGGGTATCGAAAAACCTCAAAATTCTGTTTATTGATGGTTGTTATTTTACAACAGATTATCCTCTGCGGACTCCGCGATCTCCGCGTTGAAAAACCCCTTGTCTTTTTCCCCGTCGCACACTATAATATGAATCTAATGAATATGGAACGAAATAATAAATCTGAATACAGACATTCATCATCTCCCGGTGAAGACGGCAAATCGCGGGGTACGTCAAGCCCGGGGTCGGACGGGAATCCTTCTTTCCGTATCATTACACTGGGATGTAAGGTCAACCAATACGAAACCGACAGGATCGCCCGTAAGCTTTGTCTGATGGGATTTCGCCTTGCAGATGAGGGTGAGTCTGTGGATGTCTGCATCATAAACACTTGCGCAGTAACATCAGAAGCAAGCAGAAAATCGAGACAGGCGATTCGCAGGTTGAAGAGACAGTCGCCGGATGCTGTGGTGTTTGCCCTGGGGTGCGCCGTGGAAATTAAGGACGGGGAACTTTTTAATTTGCCCGAGGATATCAGGTACGTCGGGAATGATGAGAAAGAGAACTTTCCTGAGATGATTGCCGGGATTTTTCATGGATCTCAGGAGACCGTTGAAAAAGTAAATAATAGCATTATCTCTTTTGGCTCCCCCCTTCATCCCCCCTCAAAGAGGGGGGAAACAACATCGTCGCCTGCAAACAAGGGGGAGTTAGAATTCTCATCCACTCCCGCCACAAAGCACACAAGGGCGTATATAAAGGTTCAGGACGGGTGTGATTCGTTTTGCTCATATTGCATCATTCCTTACCTTCGAGGCAGGAGCAGATCCCGCCCGCCGGAAGAAATACTGGAAGAGTTGAAAGAAATCGAAAGTGCCGGGTATAAAGAAATTGTCCTCACGGGGATTCATATGGGCGATTACGGCAAAGGGCTTGACAGGACTATCGAGCTGGGCGACCTTGTTGATTATCTCGCCATAAACTCGAGCATTCCCAGAATCCGCCTCAGCTCTCTGGAACCCATGGATTTCTCGTTCAAGCTCCTGGATGTTATGAAGCGGCATTCGCGGATATGTCATCATCTTCATCTTCCATTACAACATACATCCGACAAAATACTAAAACTAATGAACAGGAAGTATTCAATTGAGGAATACGACAGGATAATCCAAAGAGCGGTGGAATTTTTTCCGGATATAGCTATAACGACCGATGTAATAATAGGATTTCCCGGTGAGACGGACAGGGATTTTAGAATAATGTATGAATATGTCCGGAGTGCTCCTTTTTCCAACCTGCATTGTTTTCCATATTCACCCCGAAAAGGAACGGCAGCTTCGAAAATGGAAGGAATTATTGCTTCGGATGTAAAAAAAGAACGACTCCGGGAGATTCTTCATCTTGGGAAACAGAAATCTCATAATTTTCTTGATGGATTCATCGGAAAAAATTTAAGTGTTCTTGTGGAAAAGCAGGTTAATTCAAAGCAGGATGAAAAGAAGACATCATCGGGAAAACGGGGTAAATTAGAATTATTTCAGGGTCATACCCCAAATTATATTTCCGTTATGTTTAAATCGCAGGAAAATCTGACAGGAAATATTGTTTGTATAAAGGCTATAGATAGAACAGGAGAAAAGATTTATGGAGAAAGAGTTGAGTCTATATGTGACTCATAGTGATAATAAGAGGCGAATAGACATATTTGTCTCCGAGAAAGCAAAAATATCAAGAAATCTCACACAGAAGCTAATTGAAGAGGGACTGATAACTCTTAACAAGGAAAGTGCAAAGTATGGTTGCAGGATCAAGGAAGGCGACATTATTCATGTGCGTGTGCCGCATAAACGCGATGTGGGAATAGAAAAACAGGACATCCCCCTTAATATTGTCTATGAGGACAAAGATATTTTGGTAATAAATAAGCAAAGGGGAATGGTTGTCCACCCCTCGGCAGGGCATAAGGACGGCACCCTTGTGAACGCTCTTATGTATCAAGTTGATGATCTGTCAGGCATAGGCGGCGAGGACAGACCCGGAATCGTTCACAGGCTTGATAAGAACACATCGGGATTATTGATAATTGCAAAAAATGATAATGCTCACCGGAGACTGAGCGATATGTTCAAGACAAAGACGATTTCAAAAGAATATATTGCAATTATTCACGGCAAATTACGGGGACGTGAGGGAATTATAAACCTTCCCGTAGGCAGGAATCCGAAAGATCGAAAGCTTATGGCGGTTGTTAACGGGGGAAAGAACGCGGTAACAAGATGGAAGGTAAGAAAGGTGTTCGGAGATTACTCCCTGGTGTCGCTATTCCCGGAGACCGGCAGAACACACCAGTTAAGGGTTCACCTGAAGCATGTCGGCAATCCGGTTGTAGGAGATCCTGAATATAGTAAGATGGATTCAGACCTTTTCAACATCGAGGGACAGGCGCTACATGCCATCAGGATTGCCTTTAATCATCCCTCCACCGGAAAGAAATTGGAATTCGAAGTGCCGATTCCCGATGATATACAGGAGATAATTGATAAGCTTGAGAGTATTTTTTAGTAGCGCAGTCGCAAAGGACGCTGAGGTTTAATCGTATAATCCATAATCTCTCCGTGCTTTCTGTGTCCTCTGTGGTAAATATATCTTATGGATAATGTTTTGATAATTTTGTCATTTTTTTTTCTCATCGGATTTTTGATTTTCGTTATATCGCAATATGTCGGATTTAACTTTATGTTTTATTACATAATTGCATCCTCTTTATTTTTAATCTCCATAATAATTATTAATATTTTAGCCACATCTTTAAAACCATTATTATTTTCCCGGTATCCTATTCCTTTCCTGATTATTTTAATTGTCATTACACTCACATTTGCATATATATATCAGCGAAAGGGAGTCGGAGCAGGGAGAAACATTACAAGAAAACTCCATCCCGATGAATCCCGAAAAAAATACCTGCTTACTTTTGATGACGGCCCGTCGATAGAATGGACACCACGGATAATTGAGATTCTTTCTGAAAACAACCTCAAGGCAATCTTTTTTGTCGTCGGAAAGGAAGCTGAAGAACATCCTGATATCATCAGAAAAATGGATGAAATGGGAATGGAGATAGGCGTCCACTCTTACTCACATAAGCCCCTCCCATTTCTTTTCACAGGAGGTATCAGGCAGGAAATCGAGAATACGGCGGATGCGATAAGGGAAATTACAGGTAAGTCTCCCCGTTATTTCAGACCTCCCTGGGGTTTGTATAATAAAGAAGTGCTTGATATTGCAGGCGGGAATGGGATGAAAACAATTCTCTGGAGTCGATCTTCTATAGACTGGAAAGAAAGTGACCCTGGAAAAATCAGAAATAATGTGATAGAAAAAATGTTAGCGGAGGAAATTCTCCTTTTCCATGACGGCTGTAAAAAAGGAGCTTCGAGGGGACCAACGGTGAAAGCTCTTCCTGTTATCATAGAAGAGTTAGGAGCTTTAGGCTTCTCCCCGGCTGGTCTTGAGTATATTCAATAATACCGGTAAAAGGATCTTGCATTGCATGAAAAATAAAACAATAACAAAAGTATTTGTGGTGTTAGTAATATGTATAATCGTGCTTGCCTGGATAATTTACAATGTAAATACAAATAAATATCACCCCGCCGCTTCCACGGACGGGTTGCCCTCGCCGGACGGAGCTAAAACACAAAGAACTACTATTTCAACAACTCCGGATGTATTACAACTCAAAGAATATTACGAAGGTATAAGAATTATCCTGGTAAATAAAATGCTTGCTCAATTAATAGATGAAGCTGAATGCAACTATAATAATAATAAATATTATAGTTGCATTAAAATATATAATAAAATAAAAGCAATAGCAGAAGATAATAAAATGGTTGTAAGGTACAGAATTCATACGAGGTTAGGAGCAGCCTATGTGAATATAGCTGAAAGTAATAATAATATGTTTTACGCAAAAGAGGCAATAAATAATTTCCTTATTGCCATACAAGATGACCCCGATGATACTCTGGCAATACTTGATACTGCTCGAGCTCATATTGTAATGGCAAAAAGAACAAAAGACAAAAAGTATTTAAAAATGGCAAAAGAAGAACTTAAAAAAGCTAAAAGTATTTCCAGAAAGAATGATCCTGATGATAAAAAAAATATAAGGGCGATGGCGAGAGATCTCGAGGAAAGTCATCTAAATATGACTCTCTATATAAAACAGCCTTAATTAATCCTTTTTTGCAATTATTCAGTCCTATCTTACAGGAGGGACGTCCTCGTCCCGATAACGAATAACCGATAATAGATAACGGATGTCAGATCTGCAGGAGGGACGTCCTCGTCCCGATAACGAATAGCCGATAATAGATAACGGATGTCAGATCTGTAGGAGGGACGTCCTCGTCCCGATAACGAATAACGAATAACGAATAACCGATAACGGAGAAAAGGGTATCATAAACCTTAAAATCTCCGTTATTTTAGACCGCTATTTTGATAGTCTCAGGAAATGGGTCCAAAATTATAATATGATACCTGTTGTATTAAGAGAATTCAAACTGATCCTGGGCAGGAAGAGGAATTGGTTTTTCCTGTTTCTCTTGCCTGTTCTGTTCCTTCTCCTGGTGGGGCTTGTTCTTGATCTTGGAAGAGAAAAACATGAAAATTTGAGAATACCCGTTGTTGATCTTGATGAGGGTGAAGTTTCCTCTGTAGCTATAAGAATGTTGAATGGCGTGGAGGGGATTGTTCTCGAGCTTGAAACGGACGATAATAAATCATTCACGAAAGACAGGGCGGAGAACATCATCCGGAAAGGTAACAGGCGTATAGCGTTGATGTTCCCGAAAGATTTCTCCCGGAGGATAAGGAACAATGAGCCGGTGGAAGTGGTTCTGATTCTGGATCCTTCCCTGGATCCGGTTCTTACGGGGTCCATCAAGGGAACTATATCCTCGGTCCTGGACGGCGTCATACGGGATTATACTCGTTGGATGAAGGAGACGACAAAAGATTCAAATAAAGAGACGGGAGAAAAAATCGGGGAAGAAAGCCATGTCGGAATAAATACTGAAACCGGGAAAAGTGAAACCGGCGATGAGAAAAACAATGAAAATCCACCGGCATTGAAACAGGAAAAAGGGCATGTAAATCTCCGCCTCATGGCTCCCGGCAAATCAATGATTTACAAGATACCCACGACAGGACAGCAAACCGTAACCGGAATTGCGGTGATATGGGCTTTTTTCATCTCTTTTTATATTCTCCAGGTGCCCTTCCGGGAGGAGCAGACAGGCACAATGAACAGGATAAAGCTCTCCCCCCTTGGAAAGGCATCCTATATAACAGGATTATTCATTCCCTATCTCATAATATGTCTTGTACAGATTGCGTTGATTTTTGTCGTCGGACTGTTTTACATCCAAATCGATATCAGATCAATCCCAGCTATTATTATTGTTTCAATATTCCTGTCATCAGTATCCGTGGCCTATGGAATCTATGCCTCGTCCTGGGGTGGAACATTCCTGAGAAAACTGGGAGGCAACCTGGCATTTATTATCATATCCGCCATTATTGGAGGATGCACCGTTCCCCTTTACAGGATGGGTTATAATTTCCAGGTAGTCGCCCATATTATTCCGCAGGGATGGGCTATGGAATCCTTTTTATATGGAATTTTAAATCCGGGACATCTATCCGGAATAATAATACCCTGTGCCATTATGTTGCTTTATTCGGCAATATTCCTGGGATTGGCATATACCAAATATAAATTATGAATCGAAAATATTTAAAAGCTTATCTTCCCATATCCGTTTTCGTAAGCGGAATGGTTATTCTTGTCCTGGAGATTACTGCTTCCAGGCTTGTGGCTCCACATTTCGGAAATTCCATATTTGTATGGGCAAACCTTATCGGGATAACACTTGCTTTTCTCACCGCGGGTTATTATCTCGGCGGGGTTATTGCCGACAGGAAGCCCGACATCAGGATTTATTCCGCAATCTTGCTTGCCGCTTCATTGTATGTAGTGCCTCTGCCCTTTTACATCAACCCGTTGCAGGATTTCCTTGCCGACAAGCTCAGCTTCATTCCTGCTCTTGTTATTTCAAGTCTGTGTATCCTTGCGGTGCCGATAACACTCCTCGGATGTATATCGCCCTTTGCTATCCGCCTATATATCAAGAGTGTTGAAAGCTCCGGAAAAAGAACGGGGACTCTCTATGCAATATCAACCCTCGGGGGTCTCCTGGGATCGATCTTGCCTGTTATATATTTCATTCCCCGGATCGGGACGCGCTGGACAATTTTAATATTCGACTTTCTCCTTTTTATTATGGGAGCGATTGGGCTCGGGATAGGATCTCTGTGGGCTGTCCCGGCTGTTGTCGTGTTGCTTTTTCTGGGTATGGGAATCGATAACAGGTTCAAGAAAACCGATCCCTCGATAATCCTAACCCGGCAGACCCCATACGCCGATTACACCGTACGTGTGAAAGATAACGGCACCAAATACTTGTTGGTGAATGACCTTCGTTATGCATATTCCATTTATAACCCGAATGGACTCCTGGTGGGAAACACTCTTGATCTATACCTCTTTGCTCCGTTTTTCAAACCCATTGAAGAAGTCCAAAAAATAGAAGATGTCCTGGTACTCGGGCTTGCTTGTGGAACATCGGTCAGACAGATGAATATGATATTTGATAACCTGAAATTTGACGGTGTGGAAATAGATCCGGAAATTGTGGAGATTGGCAAAAAGCATTTTGGCATGAAAGCCGACAACCTTGATATCTTTATTATGGATGCCAGGAGATTCATAAAACGTACCGATAATAAATATGACCTTATTTTAATGGATCTTTTCCTTGGAGACAGGATTCCGCCTCACCTCATCACCCTGGAATTTTTCAGGGAAGCAAAGCTGAAATTGAAGCCCGGGGGGATTATTATGGTCAACTTCCCGCCTGAAATGGGAGAATCGGGATCATCAACGCTGGGAGCGGTATTTAATAAAGTTTATAACATCGAGAATCTTGTCGTGGCATCCGATGCCGGGAATTTCTCCGACACGCAATTTCGTGAAAATATTCCCCTTATCAAACCGGAGAAATTGAAGATTCTTGCCCGGAAACTTGCAGGGAAAGGCAACGTTTCGATCCATCCGGCCAGGAAGACAGGAGCGCCCATAACAGACGACAGGGCTCCGATTACATGGGATGTGAAAGTGGGAAATGGGAAATGAGAGGTGGGAAACGGGAAACGGCCTCTGCTCTCTGTTCTCCGCAATCCGTTATCCGGCCTCCGTACCCCTTTTCCTTATCGGGAAGACGCTGAAGCGGCTAAAGTAGTGAGGGTGGTGGGTTCCTTTTGTTCCCCCGGATAAATCCGGGGGTTAATCTCATGAAGTAATTTCCTGTCTTCTTTATAACTACTTTCGCTGTCAATTTTTATATTCCTGGATTTCCGACATCCGTCCTCCATCCTCCATCTTCCGGCCTCCGTACCCAGTTATCCTGATTTCCTAATTTCCTAAGAGGTAATCCCCTCAATTTCCTAAGAGGTAATCTCCCTAATTTCCTCGTTAAAAGACTTCCTCATCGGGAATTTTATCATCATCATGATAAAGTATCTCATTATCGGCATATTTCTTTGTCTGTTTTGGCGGGGGAGGTGGAGGTGGCATCACATCATCGTCCCATTCAATTTTGTCATCAAATTCAGCCTGCCCGGATATGGATGAGAGGGTTTCATTAGATACCGGTTCCGTTGCAGGCGGCTCTAAAGCGCCCAGCATCTCGGGGGGGGCGTCTTCTTCTTCATCCTGCGAAATATCCTGTAATCGTGGTTGAAACAGGGGCTTTTGCAATATTTCAGCCTCTTCCTCTCGCACGCCTCCCATGCTCTCGGGCCTATCGAGCTTGGGCAGGTTGGATCCCCTCTGCTCTATCGTCATGGTTAATTGATCGACCATCAGGTTTTCAAACTCCTCAAAATCCTCAAGTTCGCGGCTAATGTAGAAGAATTTTCTGCCCACCCTGAGAATGCAGCGACTCCCGGTAAACGAAAAATCATCAACAGACTCCCAGGGTAAAATCGTGGTTTTCCTTCGTCCCCTGAAAAAATGGATTCCGTCACGCTCAATAAGAATAGTTATATTGAAAATCTCGTATGTTTTTTTAAATGCGCCTATGGCAAGTAGAATGGCAAGTAAATCAAACACAATGACGAACTGGAAAACAACAACAAATGGAATCGAGAAGAGCACGATTGCGATTAAAAAAGCTCCAAATCCCATATATGCCAGGATGAGTGATTTTTTGTACTTGAATTCCATAAAGGGTTACCTGCCAAATTAAATCTACAGTAAAGTAAGTTTTTTAATTCTTCCCAGGATAATTTTTCCCTTCCCTATATTCATCATAACTATTAAACGTCTTTGTTTTTCATCACAAAGTATACGGAGTTCGCAGAGAATTTTTTTTTAAAAATATTTGCGCTCTCTGCGTCCTCTACGGTGAATATTAACCATTCATCAAAGGAGATTGGTTCAAAGAGAAAAATACCTTTCAGGATGAGTAATATAAAACCTGAAAAAGAATTTGGACTTTATGCGCAGGTTCTTGTTGATGTACATTCGAGGAAGCTTGACAAGCCATTCACTTATGGCCTGGATGAGAATCAAGCTCATAAAATATATGTGGGCGCAGTTGTCACGGTTCCATTGAAAAAGCGAAGTGTAAGGGGTTACGTTGTCGATCTTAACGAATTCCCGCCTCCTTTGCCGAAGGGTGTCGTAATAAAACCGGTGGAAAGTGTGGCGGAGGCCGATTCGTTATGGGACAGGGAGATGATTGATCTTGCCCGCTGGATGGAGCATTATTACGGGTGCACATTCCTGGATGCCCTCAAAGTGATGATCCCGGCTCCCGTTCGCGCCAAAAAGGGCGGGGGTATTCCCCCGGAGCCCCGTGTGAAGATGGTCGTGTTCAAAAACGCTCCCGATGAATGGGAGAAATTCGAGAGACGTGCGCCGGGTCAGACAATCGCATTAAAGTATCTGATGGAAAGAGAAAAACCTGTTAAACTTTCATCTGCGGTAAAAGAGTCCGAAATATCTCATTCAGTATTTCGCGCTCTTGAGAAAAAGGGACTTGTGGAAATTTTCGAGGGTTCCCCGTCCTTCCGATACTTTCATGAATTTCCTGCGGGGACAATGGGAGCTTTCAAACTAAGCGAGGATCAGAAGAAAGTATATGACATCCTGATTGAAAAATATAAGTCTCCCGATGTGGAGGTCGTCCTTCTTCATGGAATAACGGGAAGCGGCAAGACTGAGGTTTATCTTCATTTAATCCAAAAAGCCCTTGAGGATGGAAAAGAGGCGCTTGTGCTCGTTCCGGAAATTTCCCTTACGCCACAGGCAATAGAGAGATTTTGCGGCAGATTTGGTGAAGAAATCGCCATTCTCCACTCCAGACTTACCGGTGTCCAGAGGAGGCAGATGTGGTGGAAGATAAGGCATAAAGAGGTTCGGGTTGTCCTGGGGGCGAGGTCGGCGGTATTCGCTCCCCTGGAAAATATAGGAATCATAGTTGTCGATGAAGAGCATGACAGCAGTTACAAGCAGGAGCGGGAGCCGAGATATAATGCAAGGCAGGTGGCGATAAAACGAGCGATGCATCATAAAGCCCTGGTCATACTGGGAAGTGCCACTCCCTCAATGGAATCGTATTATTTTGCAATGGAAAATAAATATACATTTCTGGATTTACCCCGGAGAATCGGCGGGAGTGTTCTGCCGGAAATTGAGACTGTGAACCTGAAAAATGATTTCAAGGAAAAAAGGGGGAGAATAATCGGTGATACGCTGATGGGGGAGATGCTCGAAGTTCTCTCCAGGGGAGAGCAGTTGATGCTTTTTATAAACCGACGGGGATTCTCGGCGTTTCTCCTATGTCACGAATGTGGAAATGTCGTCCGTTGTCCATACTGTGATATATCTCTGACATATCATAAGGATGGACATACTATGAAATGCCATTATTGTGATTATCACAGACCCGCCCCGTCGATATGTCCTTTCTGCAGAGGACACATGCTCTCCACTCCGGCGCCGGGAATACAGAAAGTGGAGGAGGAGTTGAGGGAATATTTTCCGGGAATATCATATATCCGCATGGACAGGGACACAACAAAGGGGAAGGACTCACATCATCAGATCCTGAGCAGTTTTGCAGGAAGAAAGGCGCAGATCCTCATAGGAACACAGATGATTGCCAAGGGGCATGATTTCCCCGGCGTTACGCTTGTGGGGGTTGTCCTTGCCGATGTGTCCCTCTATCTCCCAGATTTCAGATCCCTTGAGAGAACATATCAGGTTCTCACGCAGGTTGCAGGAAGAGCGGGAAGAAGGGAAGCGAAAGGAAAGGTTATAATTCAGACATACAATCCTGAAACACCCGTCATCCTGGCTGTCGCAAGGCAGGATTACAAAGAATTTTATGATTGGGAGTCCGCAAATCGCTGTGCTCTGAATTACCCCCCGTTTTCACATATTATCAATCTTCTTTTTACCGGGAAAAATGAATCGAAACTAAGGGAATATGCCATAATATTTTCCGACCTGTTACGCAATAAGAAATTTAAAGACCTGTTCATAGCTGTCCTGGGACCCGCGCCCTGTCCCCTCTCAAGGATTAAGTCAAAATACAGGTGGCATGTTACCCTGAAAGGTAAAAGAGTTGTGAAAATGGTAGCGGTTATCAAGGCAATTATCGCTAAATTTCCAATTCCCCCGGATATGAGCTTTTCTGTGGATGTGGATCCGACAAGCTTGATGTGAGGTTACTATTCAGACCACTTCTGAACTGAACTTGTTTCAATGTTCTTGGCGGTGAATAGTAAATCTATTTTACATTCCGGCGACACCCCTTGAATCGGAGGAAAATTGATGTCATAGTTTAATTGGTTAATGTCTTAACAATTTTTTAATCGGATAATCATGCCGTCAACAATAACAAAAAACAACGAGGACACGCATAAGCTCTATTCCCATACCCTTTTCTTTGTCGAAATGGGGATGGCGCTTGCTATTTCGGGAATGTTTATTCTCCTCCTGGGCGCGCTCAGGCTGCCTGCATCCATCCCCATATTTTACCTCTCATACAAGAGGAATCCCCGGGTGGCAATGTTTACGGGTATTATCCTCGGGCTAATCATCCTGATTGTAAAGCCCATAATTCACCCGGTAAATATAATCGAAAGTCCGTTGGAGTATTTTTGTATTGCCCTGGCTGGATTTTTTCCAATGGGAGTAAAAAAATTCTCAAACAAGTTTTGCCAGTGGATTTACAGTTGCAGGGGCATTATTATTGTGGCCACATTGAGGTTCATTGTCACATTTACAGGTTCATTCATTATATATTCAACGTATTTGCCCAATAACAGCGTCACATTCAGATTGGTAATCGCATTCCTGGATGAGGGACCCATATTTATCCCATACCTGATTTTCTCGATGGTTCTGATTCCGTTTCTCGTGAGATATAAGTTTGATGTGAAGGAGTTGAAGTGATTGTGTAATGGAAACCTGAAGGTTTCCACTACCGATGATATGGTAGCGGAGATTATCCGCTTTGACCGGTAGCGGAGGTTTTCAAACCTCCATAAGAATAACCCCGGTTTCAACCGGTAGCGGAGGTTTTCAAACCTCCATAAGAATAACCCCCGGTTTTAACCGGGGGAACGAAAGGAACGCCCCCCTTTACCCCTAGCCGCTTCAGCGGCTTCCCGATAAAAATATGAATAATATCGCCTGCAAAATTATGAATCATCAAATCAAACCCAACAACAGGCGATTCAGGTAAAAGCAACAAGACAATGCATAAATTTATCAAATACAACAAAAAAAATAGCACATACCTTCCATTAGTACTTCTACTTCTGTTTATTCTTTTAATTTGCGGATGTGATGGGAAAAGGAATGTCCATTCCCCAAAAATAGACTCTCCCTGGGCGCGCTTCAGGAAGAACGAGAGGAACGCAGGACTTACATCCTATAATATCCCGGAAAACGGGAAGGTTGCATGGAAATTCAGGACATATCACAATGTTCAATCCTCACCGGCAATCGGTAAGGACGGTGTCATATACGTGGGATCCGGGGATAATCGGTTTTACGCGATTAATCCCGACGGTACGCTGAAATGGAAATTCAGGGCGGATGCAAGGATCATGTCATCCCCGGCGATATCAGCCGACGGCGCTATATATGTGGGAGGAGACGACGGATATATATATGCTCTTGGAACCGACGGAGTGTTGAAGTGGAAAAAGAAATTCGGGATTGAGATATATTCGTCACCCAATATCGGTAAAGATGGAACCGTATATTTTGCAACCATCGACGGGATTCTGTGGGCAGTGGATAAACAGGGAAAGGAAAAATGGAAATTCAAAACAGGCAATGCCATATACTCCTCTCCCGCTATAGACGAAAAAAGAAAGACCGTCTATATAGCATCAAAAGATAAGCATATATATGCCCTGAATCAGTATGGGAAATTAAAATGGAAATTTAAAACCGGCAACGAGATATTCTCATCAGTCACAATTGATGAAACCGGGAACATTTATTCAGGCTCCGACGACAAACATCTCTATTGCCTCGACGGCGACGGAAACCTGAAATGGAAGTTCAAAACAGGCGGACTTATAGGCAGCTCCCCGGCAATCGGAAAAGACGGGACAGTCTGTTTTGGATCTGATGACACATATGTCTATGCGCTCTCTCCTGCCGGGAAATTGAAATGGAAATTCAAAACCGGCGATGAGATATACTCATCCCCGGTGATCGACTTATCGGAAAAAGTTGTAATCGGCGGTCAGGACGGCTTTATATATTGCCTCAAAAAAGGCAGGCTGATATGGAAAATAAAGACCGGGGACAAAATTTTCTCCTCCCCGGCGGTAGGACCCGACGGAACCGTATATATAGGATCGGAGGATTATTACATATACGCGATAAGGGAGGCCGGAGGCCGGGATAAGGGAAACAGGAAGATTACCTCTAAGGAAATGAGGAAATAAGGAAAAGGGATTATTGAGAATGGAGAATAAAGATCGGATGACAGACAACGGATAACGGAGCTCGGATCTCGTTTCCCGCTTCTCACTTCCAGTATGAGGGACGTCCCAGTCCCGATAAACAGATGGCGGATGGGATTTTTCGCCACAAAGACACGGAGGGCACGGAGTTTTAAATGAATTGATTTTTTGAGATCCCGGCGAATCAGGGCTTGTTTAGAATTTCCACAGATCCAAAATTGGAATCAAGGCATATGTTTTTAAAACTGCTGGTTGTGTTTATAAATTTCATGAAAGATTCGGCGGTTTTCAGCGCAGATTCAAATATTTCGGGATCAATATCCACGTTATCTTCCACATAGCGGACAAAGAGATCCAGGTATTCATCGGAATCGCGATCGGTCTTTGCTCTAATGATCGAATACATCTCCTTGATCACCTTTTCATTTCCCTCATACACAATTATGGAGATTACATCCTTCTTGTTATCTTTCCTTCCCTCACATTGGAGCAGGGCGCTGGTGGGCTTGTTCTCACCGGAATATAGCAGGTGCAAAACATTGTTGTAAAGCTCCTCGAAATGTCCAAGCAATTGATTCAGGGGCTCTTCTATTATCAGGACCCGAAATTTCACGGATAGCCTTAACTTTTCCACATCAATCCCCAGTTTGACTTTCCAGTCTTCCAAATCAAAATTTATGTCGGGTTTTTGTTCGAGTTGGGGGGGTATGGCGTTCGATTTTCTGGCGCTCTTTGTGAATGTTGCAGACAGATCTTTCCCTTCAACCAGAATATTTATCTGGCCACCGGGCAAATTGTTGTTTGGTGAATTTTTGGGTGTATAGACCTTAGGCTTGTGGAAACCAAGGTCTTCTATGGGGAAGATCTTGTCTATAAATGGATTGTTTCTTGCTTCCCTTACTTTCGACTGGGTCCAATCTTTTACGCCCCCCCAATTTCTTTTCGCCCGGGGAACGACCAGACCCGTAAGCCCGTTCCAGGCGCCCACGATCAAATCCATTGCCTGGTGTACTGGCATCGTTGCAACTGAATAGATCTCTACGAGGGTCCTCTCGCCCATAGCCGTATATTTTTTCAATTGCTCCTGGCAATCTTTTAAATAATCCCGAACACTCTTTTCTTCCTTGTGGGCATGCAAGGTAACGATACCGCAGTTGTCACACATTACCTTCGGAAGTTTGGCGTGTATGAAGGTGGGGTGTTCAAACATGTCCAGGTGACGCCAGTCCTCATTTTCGTCGGTGTTATAGGCTTTACAGTTTTCAAGGCCGCAAGTCGGGCAGGAGATCATTCCTCCCAAGTGATATTGAAGAAAAACATCCAGCCTTCTCTCTTTTTCGTTAAATACAAAACTTTGTATTTCCCAGGGTTTTTTTATGCCCAATGCTGATGTTAAGAATTTCTTGTTCTTCATCACGATCACAATATTGGCTACTTATTAATAAACCCCTGTAACGCTCCCAAAAACCAGCGGTGGATCGAACCTTTTTGGGACGCCCCCCATGTATGAGGCTACTCCTTCAGTCCCGCAGCCTGGATGTTTTCGTCAAGTAAATTGCGTACATATTCGGTGATGCTAATGGAAGTTAGCAGAGAGTCCACGCAGTCCGCCATCTTCTCATCCGTGGGATCCTCAATATAATCACCAATAAGACCCATTGTAACCCGGACAATATCCAGGGATCCTATACTCAAATCCTTTACCTCTCCTGCTTCGTCGGCGACCTTCATACTTTCCAGGTCTTTTCTGGATTCTTCAAGCTGTTTTGAAAGCTCCCTGTGATATTTGACCAGAACCTCCATTTCCATCTCACCGGTATGTACCGCTTTTAAAGCTCCCAAGAGGGAATCGAAAGCAGGGTTGTCAGGATCCACCGGCGCGCTGACCAATGGCGTATCGCCATATCTTTCCTTGAGTTTTTCTTCTATTGTCATTTCTTCTGGCATGAAAACTCCCCTTTTATGAAAAAATTAAGAGAAAGGAAAATGTAAAAATCATAATCCTTCTGATACATTCAATTATATTCAATCCAACCAATCCCGGAGGTCAGGTTGGCGAAGGTTTTGATCTTGCAAAATTGAAGAACCAAAATTCTTCGCTACTTCTTTTCCTGGAGTTGGTAAACGACTCCCCCGGATTTGCCTCGCTCGGATATAACCTGGTTTGTTGCCCCTCCATTGGATCCGATAGTTTTCATTCCCCCGGGTCCGTTTTCCGACACCAGTTCCGTATGCCCCCTGCTGCCGCTCATCCAGACATCTCCGGGCCTGGCCTGGTTTGCCGGAACCAGAACATATCCCTGGCTTTTCAACTGGCCTTCGAGAATTTTGACACTTGCGGAATGTGTACCTTTGAATCTCCCCGTGGCTTCAAGGCAGGCTCCCACAAAATCAGCGCAGTTATTGCCTGTGCCGCCCGCGGCTTTGAAAGTGGGCAGTTTTCCCTTGCAGGCGATGGATGCCTGTCCCCGGTATTTTCTGGCAAGGTCTACGGCATCTTGACCGGAGCCATCGGGTTTAATAGTGCTTACCGGTGCGTTGCCTGCTGCGGCCGGTGCTGTCGAAGCCGGGGCCGCCGCGCCGCCACCGGGAGCCGCTCCACCTCCACCGCCATAAGCGGGAGCCGCGCCACCTCCGCCACCGGCAGGAGCCACTCCTCCACCGCCGCCAGCGGGAACAGGTCCGGGCGCAGGGGTGGAAGGTGCGGCGGGAGTCTGCATAATATTGTTTCTCTCGGCGCTCAGATCCTGTAAATCCTTCATGCTTTCCTTCGCCGTTTCGTAATCTCCGCTCTTGATGGCATCTTTCAACTTCTCCCTGACTTCATCAATTTTTTTCTCGATTTCCTTGAGCTTTTCCTGCTTTTCCTTTTCTTCGGGAGTTTTGGGTTCCTTTGTTTCTTCAGACTTCTTTTCTTCTTCAAGTTCCTTTAGCCTGTCCTTTATCTCCTCCTTCGTCTCTTGTGAGAAGGCCGTGAGATCCTTGGCTTTCTTGTCCCTGGCTTTTGTATCCTTAACTTTCTTCCCTTTTCTGCCCAGGAAGCCGGGTTTGGAAGGTTTCAGACCCCCGGAAGGAGCGGTTCGCCTTAAGGAGGATCCTCTGCTTTTTCGTATTTTCATTTTATCAACTCCCAAAATTATATTTGCTTACAAGATGTAAATTCATGGAGACACAAAAACCCCACCACCTTATATTATGAAGATTATGCGAGGTCAAGTCAATTTCTACATGTTAACTTTTGGTAAAAAATGTTAACATTTTATTAAAGTTGTTAACATCTTTGCGTCTCTTGTTAACAAAATATTAACAAAAATCTATTTGATAACAGACAAATGCTGGTGGTATAATATATCTTGCGGGGATCAGGCAAAAAAACTTACGCTACAATAATGTTTAAAAACCAGGGGGTTGTGAGTATATTTTTTCTATACCCCATAATTCTATCTTCGGAAAAACTTCAAAGGAGTAGGTGTTATTATGAGTGGTAATATCAAGAAAATCGGCGATAAGGGGAAGAATAAAGGGTCCGCCTGGCTGAAGGCGGCAGGGGCCGGAGCGGGCAGGACATCTTTTGCGGCCAAGTCCAAAAATTCAGCGAAAACCAAAGCCCCGAAGAAAGGTGATAAATTTACCACCACCAAGGAACTAATGGAAGAATTTGCAGAAGAAAGGGCCAAGAAGGAAGAGAAGAAAAAGGAAAAGGAAGAGGCCAAGAAGGCCGAGGAAGACAAGGAAACCAGGGAAGAAAAGGAAGAGAAGCTGAAGGAAAAAGAGAAAGAACTCGAAGAAGCCAAGAAAAAGATGGAAGCGACCCAGGACAAAATCAAGGAAGCCATGAAGAAGGGCGACTACAAGGGAGCCACACAGCTCATGAAAGAACTGGCGGGACTGAAGAATCAGGCCAAGGGACTTTCAGATGATATTGTGGAATTGAGACAGGATATGCCAGCACCAGCACCAGCGCCAGCGCCAGCGCCAGCACCAGCACCAGCACCAGCACCAGCACCAGCACCAGCACCAGCACCAGGAGGAGAAGCGGCTCCCGGCGGTGGAGGAGTAGCCCCCACCGGCGGAGGAGGAGGAGCGGCTCCCGCTTATGGCGGTGGAGCGCCAGCGGCAGCAGCCCTGGGTGGAGCGCCTGCAGCACAGCCGGGCGCAAAACCGGCGGAAGCGACTGGTACTACAACACCCCCTGCAAACCTGAAGGGCGATGACAAGAAAACGGCGGATTTCATCGAAAAATACCTTGCAAAGAGGGGTTCCCCCGCTGTGGGCAAGGGGGCCGGAGCGATGATGGTTCAGTCCGGGAAGAAGTATAATGTCGATCCCCTTCTCCTGCTGACAATTGCGGGCCATGAGACCCAATTCGGAAAAGCTGGAGTCGGTATGAGGAAAATGCTGGGAGTGGGCGCTTACGACAGCAATCCCAGCGGCAAGACTAAATTTGACGGACTATCAGCCCAGATCGAGGGGGGAGCCAGGACTTTCGACAATCTGAGGAAAAAAGGCGGCTCATCGGCAAGCGAAAGCCTTGACAAACAGATCCGCGCGGCGCATAAGGCCGAATGGGCCACAGGCGCCGGTTGGTCCGACGGTGTCATCAAGCTGTACCAGGAGATTTCCAGGGAAGCGAGCGCAATTGGCTAATATGACAATGGCAGGTTTCAGTTTATAAAAATAACCACCGGTTTTTTAAGAGGCGGGAATGTTTCACATTTCCCGCCTCTCGTCTTTATTTTGGAGATATCAATGTTTTTTCTCCGGTTATCCTCTGCGCCTCTGCGATTTCTGCCGTGAAAAACCTCTTTTTCAACAGTATCATTTCCCGACTCCCGCTTCTCAATCAGGGTGCAACCGGGAATCCGATTGCCGCTGTCGCCGCTCCTCCGTTACCGTCGCGGATAATTACTCTTAACTGGTAATTGTTGCTTTGGCTGGTGGAGGAATCAAGCGTGAATGTAATTGTATTTTTATGCTTTCCTCCATTCAGATCAGTTGTATCGCCGTTGCCTATCAGGCTGCTTGTTATAACGGCATTGGGAGGCTCGCTGACTCCCCAGGCTTTGTATGTATTTATGCTGGGACCCTGTGTTATACCTCCCCCGGTGGGGGTTTGAATGACTCCTCCCATAAGAAACCAATCAAATGTCAGGTTGTCACTATCCGGATCGCTTGCAGTAATTGACGCTGTGAGCTGGTCTCCGGGATTGACAACCTTGCCTGCGGATGAGAGTGTTACTTTGAAATCACAATCAATTCCCTGGGGATCGCTGTCGGAAGGTGTTTCAATTTGCGGGCAACTGTTTGAAGGTGTGGTTCCGCCATAATTCTCCGTCACCGCATCAACGCATTCCAGTCTGTCAACTCCATATTTCTGATACCAGTTCACATACATCTCGAATTTTCCGCGATATACAAACATATCTTTCCAGAATCCCGGGACCTGGCTGTTATGAGGAGGCATCCAGTTTAACGCCATTCCTCCAACACAGTCATATTGTGAATATGGAACGATATAGTTATTCCAGCAATCTTTATAGTTTTGAGCGTTTGCTGTCGAGTTTAGCTCGAGGAAATATTCATATCCGTTAATTGTCTGACTGGGCATTGAACCCGGGGAGGGGAGATCATAAGAATAATACTCTGAGACAATCCAGGGCTTGCCCCATTTTGCCATTGTCGGTCCCAGGGTGTTGAGGAATCCTCCGCCCTGGTGGGTGTTGTCAAATTTCCCATAGAATGAATTGACTCCAATCCAATCAAGATCCGGCATGCTCTGTTTATAAACATCCAATGCATGAGGGGTGGGATTCACAATAGCCGTCATTACGGGGAGACTGCTCTTTCCCTTGATATATACAGCAAATTCGTTGATTTTCTTGTTCATGTCTGCGTCGGGGTTGCCGGCGTCAACGGCCTCATTGCCGGCACAGAATCCCAGGATATGATCGGCATTACTGTCCGCTATAATCTGGTCAAAAGCCTGCTTGCCGTCGCCAACAGGGTCTGCGAGTCCCTGGAATTTGAAGCCTACAAGAACCATAATTTTATTGCTGTCGGTAGAATGCGCACTTGCCAGAGATAGGGCGGCTTTCACATCCCTGACCTGCTCCGAAACACTTGCCCCGCCGTAAAGCCTTATTGCGTTTGCGCCGCTTGCCGGGAGATTATCCGTCAGGTATGAATAGGTAAATTCGTCCGGGTCGGAACCGCCGTAATCACCGGTAATTCCCTTCACTGTTGTGTTTGTGCCGTCCACCATGAGAAGCCACTGACTTCCGCTTTGGGCGAAATGAACGGGTCCGGTGGGATCGCCGTCAACCTGGACGTTGGTGTCATCACCATCTGATACGGAAACGGGAATTGTGGTGCTGCCCTGTTGCGTGTTGCTTCTGGCCCCTGCACCTGTGGCGCCGGAGCTGGTATAATAATCGATAATCATGAACTTCGCATCAATCGGCACATTCTCAAGAACATGCGAATTGCTTCTTGTGAAAACATATGGTCCGAATATTAAGATGTTATTCTTGTCTGAAAACGAATAGTGAATGGAATCAATGTTTTGAGGTAGATCATTTTCGACATCATGAGAAACTATGACAATGCCTGTAGAGGATGTGGGAGTCTGAGTCGGTGTGGGTGATATGACACTATCGGTTGAGTTTTTGCTGCTTGTGCACCCGGGGATAATAAATGCAAGAGAGATAATGAGGATAGAAACCGCGATTAAAACTCTTGAAATTCTCCCGGAAGTTATACTTTCCTTTTGAGTTTTTAGAACCATAGAACTTCGCTTCATAAGCCTTCACCTCTGTAACAAATTTTTAACCGAATGGAATTCCGTTTGTTTTCAATTTATGCCGGAGAAATAATTATAACATATTTTTTGTATTTATTAAGACCCCTTACGGTAGGTGAAAGTCGGTGGTTCAGTTATCCTCGCCGGAGGAAAGGTGAAAGAAGGTAAACCCTTCATCCTTTTTAATATTATCTTGAGTAGAATACGATCACTTTGCACGGTATATGTTTGGGGAGCTTTTTAGTCAGCCCGCATAAGCAGGAGGGTGGGAAATTATTCAAATGAAGGTTGATCCCGTCTTTCCCTGGAATAATATCACATGCCGCCGGGCTCTATCCCCGCTATGCCTGAAATCGCCTGAATCTCAAGGAGGATGCCATGTCAAAAATTATCGATAAAAAAACTGTGAAAGAATTAAAGGAGATATTCGATCCGTTACCCCATTCGGTGGACATTGTTTTTTTTACACAGGAGCCTGAATGTCCCATGTGTTTGCAACAACATCAGGTGCTGGATGAGATTGCAGAAATATCAAAAAATGTGAATCTGAAAGTATATAATTTTGTAAAAGATCATAAAAAAGCCCAGGAATACAGGATCGATAAGATCCCGGCAACCGCTATTATTGCCGGGAAGGATCATGGAATCAGGTTCTATGGCATAACCGCCGGGTATGAGTTCACAACACTGGTAGAGACAATAATGATGGTGTCCGTGGGCAAATCCGGTCTTCACCCCGATCTTATAAAACTTATTCGGAGCATCAGGGATCCTGTCCATTTGCAGGTTCTCGTCACGCTCACATGTCCTTATTGTCCGAAGGCTGTTCATACGGCGCACCGGTTCGCACTTGAGAATGAGAATATCAGGGCGGATATGGTCGAGGTATCGGGATTTCCTACTGTGGCGCAGAAATATGATGTTCAGGGCGTGCCACGGATTGTCATAAACGAAACCTCTTTCATCGAGGGAGCGGTTCCCGCAGAGATGATGTCCGTTGAAATTTTGAAAGCGGTCAACCCCGATGAATTCTCCAGTCTCCGGGAGTCAATCCGGGAGGAGGAACCCGGCAGAAAAGTGAGAAAGGCGGATCCGGGACATACATACGAAACGATAATCGTCGGAGGAGGCCCCGCCGCTCTGTGCGCCGCCGTCTATGCCGCAAGGAAAGCGCTGGATGTTTTACTTGTATCCAAAATGATCGGCGGGCAGATATATTACACCGCAAGCGTAGAGAACTACCTGGGATTTCCCGGAATTGACGGCAGAGAGATGATAGAGAGGTTCAAAAAGCATGCCGAGGAGTATCCCATTGCGATGTACCTGGGCGAATTTGTAGAGAGAATCCGGAAGGACGGCAAAAACTTCCTTGTTAACATGGAAAAGGGCAAGACATTCCGGGGGAAATCGATCATATATTGCGCAGGCAAGGAATACAAGAGGTTGGGCGTACCCGGAGAAGATCAGTTTATCGGCAGGGGGATAGCCTTTTGCGCCACATGTGATGCCCCGCTTTTCAAGGATAAGACAGTAGCGGTTGTGGGCGGTGGAAATTCCGCCCTCACGGCGGCAAGGGATCTCATGCCATATGCAAACAAAGTCTATATAATCCACCGCAGGGATGAGCTTACAGGAGACCCGACACTTTTCAAGCAGTTGAAGATGATTGACAAGGTGAAGGTTTATACTCCCTGGAATATTGTCAGCTTCACCGGGACGGATCGCCTGAGAGGACTCAGAATGGTCAAATCCGATTTTTCCGATATGATGGACATTATGGTTGACGGCGTTTTCCTTGAGATTGGACTGACCCCGAACACAAAACCGGTAAAAGAGTTAATCGACCTCAATCAACAAGGCGAGATCCCCGTGGGCAGAGACAACGCCGCATCTTTAAAAGGATTCTTCGCCGCCGGAGATGTGACAGATATTCCCGAGAAGCAGATATGTGTAGCTACAGGCGAAGGCGGAAAAGCGGCAATAGCGGTGAACCGTTATCTTCGCGGGATGGATTCGGCCGGTAATGAATTGGAGATCAGGGATAGCTGGTAATTTAAGCTATTTCTATTTATATTTCTTTGTGGGAACCTTATTTAAGGAAAGCTCTCAGCTTTAAGCCGCTGAAGCGGCTTGTGGTAAAGCTATCTCCCCTTAAGCCGCTTCAGCGGCTTAACAAGAAGGAAACTCGCTTCGCAATCAGGGGACGTGGATGAAACACTTTTTCAAATAAGGTTTCTCCCCAGGTAGCTATCATATTGAGTTAATTAATGAAGTCCGTTTTTTCTGCGGCAAGACGCCGCAGCCACCCACATTGTCAAAATGATGGGGGTGGCGTCCCACCGCCCAAATAACAAGAAATTATTTTGTAAAAATAGCTCAAATAATGTGAAAGTGCATAATAAAATGACATATGGACAAGAGCCGGAAACGGGTTGTCAGAAGAAAGAAAAAAAAAGATTAAAGAAGGCAATAATCCTTGTTGTGACTTGCGTTGCTTTGCCTGTTTTTGGAGTCTTGCTGGGGCTATTCATGATACTGTTTCTTCTGATTGCATACAATCCGATGGGACTGGCATTCAAAGCCAGTTTTAATATTGTCAATAAGAGCGGCGAGGATATGAGAATTACGCCGATTGGAATGTGGGAGGGTAAGGAGGGTTATTACGGACCTCTTCCAAGATTTTACGATAAATATCCGCCGATGATTCCCAATTTAAGGAATCACTCGATTAAATTGAAAGCGAACCAAAAACTGAAATATACATATGACTGGGATGATATCAACTTCAGGCACATATTGATCGAAAGAAAAAACCGGGAAATCTATATTCTGGATACTGATAAAATGGGAACAAGCGGAGCATGTATCGGTCCGCAAAAGAAAAGCTATGAAATTCCACATCCAATAATGCTCGAAACAGCTCCGCCGGAGCTTATACCCTGCACAAAGGGCAAGGAGATCAAGTATTCAGGAGCGGTTCAATACAGGCCTAGATTATTTGAGGATTATAATTGCAATTATCCCAGGCCGGCAGGAGAAAAGGATGAAAAATGAGAATTTCTGTATCAATAAATGTTAAAAGCATTAAATTCACTTAAAACTCTGCGCACTCCGCGTACTCTGCGGTGAATGGTTACATGTAATAACTGAAAGGCAATGTTTGTAAAATGAAATGTATAAAATGGAAGGGTAATCACATTGAGATAATTGATCAGACTAAACTACCCGGACTTCTTGAATGGATTGAATGTAACGATGTCAAAACACTGGGCGAGGCCATAAAAAGACTTTCCGTCAGAGGCGCACCGGCTCTGGGAATTGCCGCCGGGATGGGAATGGCGCTGGCCTCAATTCTGTCGGAAGCCAAATGTCTGGATGATCTTAAAAAAGAGCTCTCAAGCGTGAGGGATTACATCGCCGGTACACGACCCACTGCCGTTAACCTTTTCTGGGCGCTTGATAGAATGATGGAAATCGTTAACGAACACGAGGGCGATATAGAAAGCTTGAGAAATAAGCTTGAGGCCGAAGCTCTGAAAATTGACCGGGAAAACAAGGAAATGTGTATGTCCGTCGGCGACCACGGAGCGGAGCTTGTGAAAGAGGGATGGAACATCCTCACCCATTGCAACGCAGGATTCCTTGCCACGGGCGATTACGGAACCGCCATCGGTGTCATCCGATCCGCCCACAAACAGAAGAAAAATATACATGTATATGTCGATGAAACAAGACCGCTTCTCCAGGGATCAAGGCTTACCGCCTGGGAGTTGAAGCAAGACAAAATACCCTACACGCTCATAGCTGACAATATGGCAGGGTACCTGATGAAACAGGGCAAAATTGATATGGTTGTCGTTGGGGCTGATCGGATAACGGCAGAGGGTGATGTTGCAAACAAAATCGGCACATATTCCCTCGCAGTACTGGCAAATTACCATGGAATACCATTTTACCCCGCCGCGCCGTTCTCCACAATCGATATGTCAATAAAATCAGGCAACGATATTGTCATAGAGGAAAGGAATCACAAGGAGCTTGTATATTTCCAGGGCATTCAGTCAGCGCCGCTGGATTCCGATGTATATAACCCCGCATTCGATGTAACCCCCCATAACCTTGTAACGGCGATAATTACAGAAAAAGGAGTGCTATACCCGCCGTTTGACAAGGCGTTGGAAGAGATGATGGGAGAAAATCAGGGCTTGTAGAAGCTCGCTCCTTCCAAATTATCTATGAATATTCGAGGACTCTTCCACCTTAGCTGTTTGAAGCCTGTTTAAAATCAAGTATCATCCGTAACCCAAATACTTCCGCCAGCCGTTCAAGAGTTTTAAGAGTGGGATTCTTGAAAGGTATCGAATTACCCGCCATTATCCAGGATAATTCTTTTCTCACCACATCGGGGAAAGACCACAGGGGGGCTGTTTTTCTTAATAAAATTTGCATGCCTGTTTTTGCAAAACATTGTGTATCTGTCGGGCTTCTCGTTCTGAAAATATGCGCCTGAATAACTGTCATCTCCGGAATATGGGCATGTGGGAATTGTGAGTAGGTACATGGGGGTAACTTTTTTCAATGATGTGGGGTAATGTCCTGAATTATCTGTGGCGTACATTTCTAAAGCTGTGCCAATATTCCTAAAATTATTCTGGCATTGTTCAAATTGTTTCTGCCCGATATGTTTTGACAGGATAGGGGAAAAAACAAGAAAGATAATAAAGAGTATGCCCGCCATCACGCTGACCGCAATTATAAAGGTAAGGTTGATTCGTTTTTTTTGAATTATCCATGTATGCGCAAGGATAAGTGTAAGGATAACCCAAGATCCTGCAAAACCAAGAATAACTCTCTCATATCGAATAATTGGGATAACCGGGATAATAAAAGCTCCTGAGGATGTATTTCTCAGAATTATATCATCCTCAATTTTATCATTGGAAATTCGAAGAGTAAGCACTGTAAGCTTTTCCGGAACATCAGGAGTCACCCTTATAGCTTCCTTACCCTTACCCTTCTTCTTATCTGTCAGGCTCGAAGAGTCTCCATGCCATATCCTGTATAATCCCTCGGCTCCTTTCTCGCCGTCGGAAAAAACATAGAGATTAAGGTGAGTAGTCCCTTCTTCGATGGATGTCATCTTCATCGGATATATCGGGACATTCGACTTGAAAGAAAATTTAATCGGATGAAGAGAATCTGCCCCTTCAGAATTATTAACTTTCATAGCGACAAAAAACCACTTCTTTTTGATGTAGAAATTAACAACATCCTTTCCTTTTTCCGGAAAGAAGAACCGGTTGTCTTTAAGCCATTTCAAGAGAGAAGCCGGGTCGTCGGCGGACAGGATTGCAATATCGAAAGCTCCTACAACTTTTCTCTCATACACAATGACAGGATGTGCTCCCCCAACTTCTCTTTGTGCATTATCTTCCCCACGGGCCAATAATCCAGAATAGGTATCATAGAAGATTAGTGCGAAGTGGGAGAATAATTTATTGAATGCCCTGTTCGATATTTCCGGGAAAAGCTTCTCATCCTCCTTTTCCACCTTTGGATATGCCGGCATGGGCACAATCCAGGCAAATTCCTTATCCATCAACGGAGGAACTTCGATGATGAGTGTTTCCTCGCCATTCTTATGAGAAATAATCGCTTGTTGGGTCGGTGAGGTATATGTGTATAAAGCCTGCCATGATTCGCTGTCAATACATCTTTCATAAACCCTCATCATTTCTGTAGGATACTTGATTGAGGAGGAGGCGGGTATTACTCTTTCTCTCCCGTGAAAAGTACTGCCAGACATTGATTTTACTCTGCATCCGTCAGCAAATACCGGATTTCCTGACAGGATTACAAGGATTATAAGAATAAATGGGATTGCAATTTTATTTATCTTCATCATTGAATATGCCTCTTCTTGATATTATCCAAAAGAATTTATGTTTTCATGGAAATAAAATGAGTGAAATTATCAAACCCTCACAACCAACAGCGAGAAATCGTCCGTTATTTTTCTTCTTGTGAATTTCTGGACGTTTGTGTGGATTTTGTTCGCCAGAGCCTGGGCGTTCAGGTGGAAGTTGTTGCTGACGAGCTCGACAAGCCTGTCTGTCCCGAAGAATTCGCCCGATCTTGCTCTTGCCTCGGTAATGCCGTCTGTATATAGAAGAAGGATATCCCCCCTGTGAATTTTATATAGTTTTTCTTTGTAAGTGGTATCTGGAAAAATGCCTATTGGAATATTGCTTTGATCGTTGAGGACCAATGCTTCTTTCTCGTGATTATCCCAGATGATAAGCGGCTCATGGCCTGCGGAGGCGCATATCATTTCATCTGCCTCCATATCGAGATCCATATATAAAATGCTGATGAATTTATCTTCGCTGGTTTCCTCTTCCATCATCTGGTTGAGCAGGGTGAGTATTTCCGAGGGTGAATAATCGGCCTTTGCATATGAGCGCAGTATATATTTCGCTCTTGCATTGTATATCGCCGCCCCTGTCCCCTTGCCCGACACGTCGGAGATAACAAGACCGTACCTTTTTTCTGATACGGGAATTACCTCAAAATAGTCGCCGGAGAGGATTTCCGAGGGGATGTAAATACTCCCTACATCAATGTCATCATACGACATCTCTTTCTGTGGCATAAGGTTTTGCCGGATAATCTGGGCGATGTTATATTGCTCGTTGTAGAGTCTGGCGTTTTCAATCGCCACCGCCGCCTGGTTAGCAAGAGTTGAAAGAAGGTTAATCTCGTTGTTTGAGAAATGAAATATCGGTTTCTTGTATATGTTAAGAAGCCCGAGAACTCTTCCCCTGGACTTTAACGGCACAGAAAGGATCGTTTTCAGTCCGTCTCTCTTAACTCTGCTCGGAAACTTGTAAGGTGAATCTGTATCTTCCTCATTGTGAAGTATCATGGGTCTTCCTGTTTTTGCGGCAATCCCGGCAATCCCGGCTCCCACCTTGATTGTCTCTCCCCGGTGATATTTGCCCAGTCCGTTGGTTTTTATTATTTCCAGCACCTGGTTTTGCTCATCCAGGTTCATAATGGAAACCGCATCGGCATTCATAACTTTCTTTACAGAGGAGCATACACCGTCAAGCACTTTGTCCAGGTTGAGAGTTGAAGTGATTGACTTGCCCACCTCAAACACTGTCGCCAATTCTCTTACCTTGTTCTTGATAATAAGGTGAAGTCTGGCGTTTTCAACGGCGATAGCCGACTGATTAGCAAAACTCCTCAGAAGCCTGATCTCCTGTCCGTCAAACCTGTCATTCTCAATACAGAAGCAGTTAAGAACTCCCACCACCCTTTTTCTTGCAATAAGTGGAACGGATATATATCCGCCCTTGGAAGCATGTGAGAGAGTTTCATATATAAGGGGATCCTCTCCCTCCACTTTTGAGGACACGTAATATGTGAGAGACCTTTTCCTTTTTGCCGTTTTTGTTGAAATGAGCTTCTGAAACTCCGGGTCTGCAAGCTCCCCCACAAGTCCCCTTGAAGCCCTGAGAACATATTCTTTCCTGCCCTCGTCAAGAGTGAGAATTGAAGCGGCAGGCACATCGATAAGATGAGAGACCTTATCCACCACGAGTTCAAAAACCTTCGGGAGGCTTAATGTACCGGTAACCGCGGTGGATACCTGATGAAGTGCTTTTAATTGATCAAGGTTCATCTCGAGTTGCTCCACCAGTTTGGCTCTTTGAGCCGCCGATGCAATCTGGATGGAAAGTGTCATTACGAGTCTTATCTGTGATTCGGTAAACGAGTGGGATATTCTGGAATCATCGAGGTATATAAGCCCGGTAAGCTGCTCTTTTGTGAAAAGAGGCACCATAATGCATGAGCTTGTGGGGAAAACCATGAAAAACGGCTCCAGCGCGGGGCAGTTGTCCGGTGCGCCGGAGAGTAACAATGGCTTGCCCTGGATCAATTCTCCCCAGAGATGATCGGCGATCTCATCAATAGGGATCTTGTAATAAGAAAACAGGTCTCTTTGATCTTCCGAGAGTCCTTTCTCGGCGGCAACTTGCAGCTCGAGTTTTTTAAAATCCAACAGCATGATCAGGCATCGGTCAACACCTGCCACACGTGTAAGCTGCTCCGTGCTTTGTCGCAGGACTTCGTCAAGGTTGACACTTTCCCTTATGGATTTTGCCGCCTGGTAAAGCGCCATAGCTTCACGCGCTTTTTTCTGCTCATGCTCGAATAGTCTTGCATTATCAATGGCAAGAGCGGCGTGTTCGGCAAAGATTGTGAGCATCTCCACCTCTTCGGGGGTGAATTCCCTCTCCCGGCTGTCCAGGATATTGAGCATTCCCTTGACCTCACCTTTTCTTTCCATAGGGATGCCCAGGTACGAGTTGATCTCACCGGCCGCCAATTTTTTTCGTAAATATTCTTCCGATGTATATGCAGTCAAGCTTCTATCGAGAGTTCCCCTTTTAAACTCGGCGTCGTCGTCCCTCTCATCTTTTTCCCTGTCTTCATATCCCATTGCAATGTACCGGGTCAATTTCTTATTCTCAATCAGGTATATGCTCCCGGCGTCGGAATGTGTCAGGTGAATGGAAAGCTCCACGATGATTTTTAGAAGTTGTTTTAAGTTGAACCCGGTTGAAAGCGCCGTCCCCAGGCGGATAAAATAAGATTTCATCTCTTCCCTGGATCGTTCAAGGGTATGGGCTTTTTTCTGACTGATATTATAAAGTCTCGCAATTTCAACTAATAGTGATATTTCTGATGCCAGAGCTTCTGCGAATTCAACTTCCTTTTTTCTGAAAATCCTTCTCTCTTTTTTTACCATCAAATGCATACAACCTATTATCCTGTCCCCGACTTTGAGAGGAACCGACAACAGCGACTTAATATCCAGGTCATTAATTTGTACCTGATACAATCTTTTATCATTCTTTGCGTCATAGGAAAAAAAAGTTTTCCCCGTATGCGCCACAATACCCGTCGATCCCTTGTCGGGGATAATCTCACCGGAGAAGATCCGGTCATCATATTCACTGTTCGTGGCAAATGTCTTTATAAATTGCCTTCTGTCATCCCAAAGGGCAATGGCGCATCTCTCAACGTCGAAGGCCGCCGAAACCCTGTCAACTATATTGAGAAGCAATTCTTTCAAGCTTATTTTATCAGAAACATGCCGGGCAAGATCCGATACAAAGTTTACCACCCGGGAAAACTTAAGATCCTGCTCTTCCCTGAGCATTTCTTCATTATATATATCAGAGAGAACGGATAATTTTTCAATAGCGCGTTCGAATGTGAGATCATCCAGGATAGACGTCTTTTTATATGTTTCATTTATCTCATCATATGGAATATCAAAGTCTTTGGTTAATTCGCGGGGTAGTTCCTTGCCATTCCCGGAGAAGGAATGCCCTCCTATCACATACACAAGAGTGTCATTCTGCTTTGACTTGAGAGGAAGTACAAACGCTTTCAACTTGAACGGGCATTCTTCAACCTGTTTCTCATGCGTGGTAACGGCCTTTTCGAACAATTTGTTGTGAAAATCGAAGCACATTCGAATAATGGAGTCCGGTGCATTCCCGGAACAAATACTGTAACAGAACTCATTTAAATTAAAAGGTGGGGAAACCTGCTCTTTTTCTGATGAAAAAAGAGCAAGAGAGAGACCTGTGAGATCCGCTACCGTTTCCATCAGTGAAAGACATCCCTGCTGACAGAAAATCTGATAGTCGGGATCACTTCTATGGCTTATTTCCTGTGGGAAAAGGTATGCCATTAAGTAAACCTCTGGAATATTTTTTTAAAACAAAAAGGGTTCTCAATAATGGAACCCCAAGTATAAGGCTGATCTTGGACACAAAAACCTTTTTAAATAATAACCCCTCAATACCCGATAAATCCTTCCAAAAT
The DNA here is from genome assembly GCA_021107945.1 of Vulcanimicrobiota bacterium. GTDB lineage: Bacteria > Vulcanimicrobiota > JAJTBE01 > JAJTBE01 > JAJTBE01 > JAIORV01. Next base: position 46,494 of record JAIORV010000111.1, read on the forward strand.
ATATAATTATAACTGCCAATAATGTTGTTGTTATTGGACTTTTGCAGAATAATTCGATAAAATTATACTCCATCCAATTTGATTTGTCAAATGGGATAAATACAAAAACCCCGGATAAGCCAAATTAAATACTCACATTTCGCACATGTGAATTTGTTAAGAAGTAATAGAATTTATTTCAAGTGCCTTAAGGTGATAACAGGCGTTATAAGGGGTTTAAGACAACACCACAATTTATTGTGGTGAATTGAGCGTAAACCCCACCACTACAGCGTCCCAACCACTTCAGTGGTTTATATCATCAAAAAACCGTTGAAACGGTTAAATTGAGGTGGGAGGTAGATTTTATAGGCTTCTAACCACCCGATTAAAATCGGGTGTTGTCTGTTCGCCCGGCA
>JAIORV010000120.1 GCA_021107945.1 Vulcanimicrobiota bacterium
TACCTGCAAGGAGATCTGATAAAATTCTATTTTACAGTTGACATAAAATATCTGTAATAAATTCTTCATTATGCAATAATAAAGGATATTCATGATTTTAACTAAAAATGCATTTTATCGCCGGTATAAAAACATATCTGGGAATGTCTGAAAATTGATGCGATTAATTAACAGGAACCCTCGATATAATAAGTTCTCTGCGACCTCCGCGATCTCTGCGTTGAATTAAAAAGCATCATTAGAGTTTAACATTTTCATCCTGCGATTGTCATAATCGAACCGCTTTTTCAGTTCTTTCATGTTTTTGTCAAGTCCATGGATATATTCATCAATTATTTCTTCAAATCCCTTCGCTTCTTCACTGTCCTCTTCCAGTATTTCAAATCCACGAATGAACCCCACCAGGATCGTTTCATGCTCCATGCATAAATTGCAAAAATTATCGTAGATCTCATCGTCTTCCAACTCCGATCCCAGGCGCATACCGTCAAAGAGCATGAAATCAAAATAATCGGAAGTAATTTTTGCAAACATTAATTTCGCATTCAGGCGGCATAAAATATGATACCTGTTGAATATAAGATCAAGAAGGTAATGTCCCAACTCTGTCAGTTTTATTTCATCGCAAGATCCCTCTACCTCTCTCCTTTGGATAATTCCAAACTTTTGAAAGTGTCTTATTTCCGTATCATCAAATTCGTGTGAAATTCTCTGCAGTTCTCTCAGTCCTTTTTCACCGCCCCCGTGTTCTTCAAGGACTATCCCCACATCATTATTACCCAAAGCCATCATGGGGATAAAAGCATCCTCGACATTAATCCATTCTTTGCCGATTTGCAAAAGACTGTAAACCGGGCGGATCCCTTGATGGGAATAATCAAACTTAAATGAACCGATTTCTTTAGAGAAAATAACCAGGGGATCTTTATAATTAATCCATTTTATTAATAGTTTTGGAAATAGTTCGTCGAGATTTTCCCCGCTTATAAACTGGTGTCCTTTGGCGGTCAGGGTGATTTTCTTGGCTTTTTTACCCTTTTTACCCTTTTTTTTCTTTTTCTCCGTTAATTGAGCCATGAATGAGATGTCATTTAAAAAATTAATATACATATCATTTGTTTCAGGCTTTTTCATGGTTTTCTTGTTTTCTTCGCTTTTTGGAAAACCTGATTCGTCTATCTGAATACGCCCGTCCCCGTCCCCGGACATGTGTTTCAGGAATTTCTGTAAATCTTGTGTGAGAGGAAAATTTGCTATCTCATTGTGGAATAAAGACAGGTCATACTTATTTTTACTGATCTTTTTCTTACTATATTCATTTTTATTATCCAGGATCTCCGACGCTCTTTCGAAGGCATACATAAAATCCTCATCCGCCATATTCGCCAACTCTTCCATGAGCGTCTCCTCATCCTCGTCAAGCTCTACTCCCATTTCCCGGGCAATCGATTTTTCCATAAAGTCTCTCGGCGAATTTCCCAATAGATTTTCCCGGGGAGTCTCCATCCATACTGAAATGAGGTAATCCATCAATTCTTTTGCATCCTCATCGCTCTCGAAATCCATTACCTCTTTCAATTGCTCGAACACATCCAATGGACTGTCGCATTCCTTAACCATCTGGTCAATTCTTTTCTTTAAAAAACTATTTATAACACTCATTTTGCGCCCCTCAATTGAATATATTTCGTTATTTTTACTGCCATTAAGGATGGTTGTTTTGCCACCAGTACCCGGACTATTCTTTTTTGAAGCCTCATTTTTTCCTGCAAATGATGTTGATTTTGTGTGGAATGTTGAATTAATAGTGATTTTCTGACAAACCGCAAAGAAGCAAAGAGCGCAAAGATTCGCAAAGAAATTTTACAAACTATTCTTAACTGATAAGGATGATTGCCGACTATCCGGATAATATCATTTTATTATGGGGAGCATGAAAACATGATGTGTAAACGGAATATAGATCATTGGTCTATATTTCCCTTATACCCTCTGCGGCTTCCGTGGTCTTTGTGGTGAATTGGTATAAGTTAACAATATTGTAACAATTGAGAAGCATGATTTTACTTAACATGTTAACTTTTTGTGGTATAATCTGAAATAGAGAAAGTCTTATCTTATTGGGAGAAGGTGGACTGTTTGTCAGTTGAAAACATAGGACGGGTAAATAATCAACCAAGAGAAGTCACTCTGTCTGAGCTCAGAGAAAATCGAGGAACTGCGAAAAAGAAAGAGTGGACTAATGAGAATGTCCAGGTCGTAGCTGAGCCAAAAGATGAGTTTATGGCTGATTCTGCACGTGAGCCTCGCATGAAGAGGGATTTTAAAAGATCCCAGACAGGCAAAGCCAGGCATGATTTGAATAAAACCCTGGGGGATATTGTAGGTATAAGCGAGGATGAGAAAAAAGGAAAATTATCTTCTCCTTTCAAGGCGCATCTTTTAAAAAAAACAATAACTGCGAAGGAGTTCCTCTCAAGCGAGAGAGCGATAGTAACCGATGAATCCTCCACTGTACTGTCCCAGGGAGAAATAAAGGAAGATTTTGTCTCCATCACCGAGTTGTCAAGCGCGCCAACTTCTCTTGTTATGGACGAAAACGGCAGATTCATGGAGACCACCGCTCCAAAATCCCGGGGAGAGATAGAATCCCGGATGAACCTGAAAAAGGATGACCTGGATAAAAAGGCAACCATAGGCACATTCAACATAGAGTGGCTCGGAGTCAAAAAAAGAAGCGAGGAAGATTACAAAAACATTGCACAGGTTATCAAGGATTCAGGCGCATCGCTTCTCGGAATACAGGAAATTGCCAGGATTGACGGCCTTCGAAGAGTTATGAAATACCTACCCGATTTTGGCTACATCCTGGGTAAATCGGGACAACAGATGGTGGGCGTTCTTTTTGACAAGGATAGGGTAAAATACGATGTCAACTCCATAGAACAACTTGAGGATGTTACCCTGGGGAATCCCGGTCTCCGACCGCCGATTTCGGTTGACATGAAGGTTGACAATTTCGACTTCAATTTCGTAGTCATGCACCTTAAATCGGGATTTGACGGCGATGATTTAGACAAAAGGGAAAGGCAAGCCGCTATTGTAAACAAATGGCTTAAAAATCACCTGGAAACCAAAGTGGACAAGGATGTTATAGTTGTGGGGGATTACAACGACTTCATCGACAGTGAAGCTCTGGGAATTATCGACAGGGGAAACACCGTTCACTATGCCACATCGGAAGCCAAGGAAAAGGGTATATATTCCAATGTCCGTTATAAAAATACAATTGATCATGGCGCGCTCTCCGAAGGGAAGGGCGGCGCAATTGAGGAATATGTACATGGAAGCCTTCGCACTGTGGATGAAAATGATTATCATAATTATTTGCGCGGCATTTCAGACCACAAACCCATTGTGTTCGATGTGAGATCCGGCGTGGATAATGATTAAATCTGTAGGAGGGACGTCCCCGTCCCGATAAAAGGATAATGGAAAAAGGATAATGGAAAAAGGATAATGGAAAAAGGATAATGGAAAATGGATAACGGATAATGGATCTCGTTTCCCACATCCCCTTTCCCTAGAGGACACAGAGATATAAATATTTTGTAACCATTCAGACCTCCCACTGCAGGAGAGGTTTCCAGCCTCGATTTTCACGGATTTATTCCACATTAATCCCCAGATCCCTCAATACATTAACCAGATTATCGGGCTTTCCCGGTATGGGAATTTCATATTCAGTTTTCTTGCCGTCCTTTATAAATATCTTGAAAAGGTATTCGGTATTATATATCTCGTATATAACTTTGTCGATTGTGGAAAGTGGAATCCGGGCAATAATTTTCGTGAATTTTTCAAATGAATATCTGGGACAAAATCTTGCGAGAAAGTAAGGTGACGACACCCGCTTGAATAAAAGACCGTTATCATATATTTCGAGGACACTTCTTTCCGACCTACGAATCAAGTAAATGAACAAAGTAAGTACTATGATTAAAGAAATAAAAAAAATCTTATTTGATGCTATCTTCTCTAATTCAAAGAAAAGACTTTCTCTTGAACCTTTCCCACCAATCTCCGCGCCAGGCAAAGTCCTGATAAAGGTCATTATGGAAAACCATATAATATACGTGACCAACAGATTCAGCATACTTACAACTTTCATACTCCCCCCGAACACGCCGATAAGCTCACCCTCCAGACCCTTGTCGAATTTTGTCGTTCTCAGAGTCTCCAGGACAACCGCTGCTCCCTTATACCTCTTGTCAGGGTCAAGATCCAGGCACTTCATCACAATGTCCGACAATCTCTCGGGTATCTTGCCGTCAAAATCCACCGGAGGCTTGAATTTGAAAGGGTGATCCTCGGGGTTCTCACCGGTCAGCATATAGTGCATTATCGCCCCGAAAGCATATATATCGCTTCTCTGATCCGTCTGAGTCCTGTTATACTGCTCCGGAGGCGCATACCCCGGCGTGCCGAGCTCGATTGTGTCGCCTTTCTTCTCGGGTGAATAGAAACGGGCGGTGCCAAAATCAAAAAGAATGAATTTACCCTCTTTTGTCACCATAAGATTCGAGGGTTTCAAATCCCTGTAAACCACACCTTTTTTATGAAGGTAAATAAGGATCTCCAGGATCTCCTCGCCAAACAATATCGCCTTCCAGTGTTGAAGAGGCTGTCCCAGCAAATCGGAGAAGAGCGTCCCCTCGATGTATTCCCTTGCAAAATAAACTCGCTTGTTCTCGTCGAAAAGATCGTATGCTTTCGTTATTTTTTCGTGCTTCAACCCCTGCAGAGTGCGAAACTCCCGCTCGAATGTGAACCTTATCTCGTTAAACTTGCTGTAGTCCTCTATCACATCCCTGGATTCCTTTATAATCAGGGGCTTTTTAATCCTGTCATCCGGGTCGCCGGGATTACCCATATCCCTTGCGCGGTAAAGAATCGAAAACCCGCCCTCACCGATTTTCTTCTCGATACGATATCGGTTTTTTAATATGTAACCGGGCTTCAATATATCGTGCATAAGAATACCCCCATGGCATTATATCATAAAAATCAATTCTGCCTCCAGGTGTTACTTTCGAAATATCCGGTGATTGCTACTATTTCAGAAATATGGACAACCATGACGAATGCCTGAAAAATCCCTGAGACACATTGAAAAATAGAGGAGTTAATTATCTGAAAGTGAAAGAAATGTCCAAGGATTTACATTTTCTGCAAAGTACCATTAAGGCACGAAAAGTATAAAAAAATTGAAGATGGATTGCGTAGGCAAGAAGTCGGGGGGCGGATCCCGTTTCCCACTTCCCACTTCCCGCATCCCACTTCTATTAAAAGAGGAGAACTTAATAAATGGATCAAAAATTAGATAAACTTTCCCAAAACTTTCTCAACTATCTCATGAAATCAATTCCTCCACTCGCCACACAGATTGGCGTGCACGACTATGATGAGGAAATGCCACAGGGAGATTTAAAATGGATGGAAGATTTCATGTCAACCCGACAAAAATTTTTCGAAGATATCAGGGCAATTGACCCTGAAAAACTTTCGTTTGACAAAAAGATCGACAGAGGAGCGGTATTAAACACATTCTCGGTACAGATTTTTGAAGATGAAGCCCATGGCAGATGGAAATCTCACCCCCAGGCGCAGGAATTATTGGGACTTGCCCTACACACTTTGTTTATAAAAGAATTTGCACCGTTTGACGAGCGTATTAGAAGAATAGCGGCAAGACTCGAAAAAACCCCGGAATTCCTCGAAAAATCAAAGGAACTTATAACCGACCCGGTTCTGTTATGGGTGAAAATGGCCGCAAATGAGACATCTCAACTTAAAGGCTTCATTACCCTCATTCAGAAAACCGCTGAAAAAGAAGGTGTGGATGAGAAGATAAGAGCAAGACTGAATAAAGCTTCGGAATCGGCGATAGAGGCGCTTGCCGGCTACGAGAGGTGGCTTGTCACAGAAAAGATTCCGTTTGCAAGGAAAGACTTCGCCATGGGTCCCGAAAATTTCGATAAGTTCATTGAGTTAAGAGAACTGGATATGACAACCGATGAGATTTATAAGTTCGGCGAGGAAACTCTCAAACATTCCAGAGAAAAATTGGCGGAAGTGGCGAAAAAGATTGCTCCCGACAAGACCCTGAAACAGGTTAGAAAGATGATGATGGAAAATCATCCGCCCACATTCGAGGATGTCCTCAGAGAAGGACAAAAGGCCGTGGAGGAGTCCCGGCAATTTGTTATCGACAGCGGCTATGTGACATTACCTGAGAACGAGAAGCTCCATATTGTAGAGACACCGGGCTTCCTCAGGGAGCTTATTCCATTCGGAGCATACGACCCTCCCGGCAAGTTTGATGAGAAACAGATTGGATTCTACTATATGTCTCCACCAATAAATGGTGATCCGTCGGGACTGGAGATACATAACTACGGATCGATCCTGAACACATCGGTTCACGAGGGATACCCGGGGCATCATGTCCAACTGGTCTGCGCCAATAAAAACCCTTCATATTCCCGTATGCTCACCCAGGGAGACGAGTTTGCCGAGGGATGGGCGCACTATTGCGAGGAAGCCGTGGCGAACATGGGCTTTTGCACGGAACTTCCCTCGATGTTCGAGAGATATTCGGATATGGCCTGGCGAGCAGTGAGGATTATTGTTGATGTAAAACTCTCAAGGGGAGAAATGACGCATAGCGAAGCTATGGACTTAATCGAAGAGGTTGCAGGCTTTGATCGTGAATCCTGCAAGATGGAAGTTGATCGCTACACATTCACCCCGGGATACCAGTTGAGCTACCTCGTGGGAAAACAAAAAATAATGGACCTCAGGGATTACGTGGAGAAAAAGACAGGCGATAAATTCTCATTGAGAAAATTCCACGACGCCATGCTGTATGCGGGAACTCTGCCTTACAAGTATATTGAGAAGGTAGTCTATCACGCGTTCGGATTGGATAAAGTGGAAGCTGGATTGTAACTAAGAATAGGAGTTATGCATTTTTAAGACGGAATGGTTTGGAATAGTCATCCTGAACTTGCCTGCCCTGGCGAAGGTCAGGGTTCGGAATGACTTTTGCGTAACTCCTGATTAGTATTCTTCCATTAAGGTGGAGGAGTATGGCTCCTTATGGAAATAAGTTGGGTGTCCGCAATTTATGCCCGCAAATCTGCATCATTACTGGATTTACCTGATAATAAATTATGTTTTCAGAAAGTTGGGATTATGTTTTTTCCAGAAGAAAAAACAAGAAAATAAAAAAGTATTTATCATCATATCTCATATAGGATTTGAAATATGCTATAATAAAATAAAAGAACCTTAAGGGGTGTCAGAAACGTCTATCAAAGAATTAAAACAGGGAATCAGCTATATATTAAATAACCTTATCCCGGAGGATAAAATAATATTTCTTCGTGAATTGGGAGAAATTTACATAGAAATATTACTTGGTAAGAGAGGAGAAGTACCTATAGATTTTTGGCAGGAATGGTATGATGTAGCTGAGTTTGAAGAAGATAAAGAAAGATTGAAAAGAATAGATGAAATTGAAGAAGAATATAAAAAAAATCCAGAAGAAGGAACAACCTGGGAGGACTTATGCCGACTTACAGGTTACAACTCATAAAATCAAAAATAAAGCGATATATAGAAAAACAACAGCCCAAAATACAAAAACAGATAATGAATGCAATAAATAATATTTTGAAATCTCCACGTGATCATTCAATAAAATCCGGTGGCATAAAACACTTAAAAAAGGGGAAATATTATTGTAAATGGCAATCAAAAGAGATTTACAATTTTCGAATCATTTATCATATATCCGATGCTGATATGAGTGTTAGATTACTTGATATAGAATCTCATCTGGATCGTCAGAGATAAACCAACAATAAAATACGAAAAAAACCAAAAACATAATGAACCATAACATAAACAACATCCTCATAATCCATACCCACGGCGGGCTGGGTGATCTTCTCCTTTCAACGCCTGTTTTCCATAGTCTGAAGGCGGAATTTCCTCATGCCAAAATAACCGCCATGGTCAAAAAATCATTTGTGGATGTGGTGTCGGGAAACCCGAAGATTGACAATATTATTCCAATCCCTCCGGACATGTGCGAAGGATTCAAACGGTTCGGCGAGCAGAGGAAGATGATACTGGAAGGGAAATACGATATGGCGATTGTCCTCTGGAGCACCGCAAGGGAGGCATATCTGACGTACCTGTCGGGAATTCCCATCCGTGTCGGCCAGGCAGGCAGGCTTCTCTATTCGTTCATGTTCACCCACAAAGTTACGCGCAGGTCGGACAAGGGTGACGAGGAAAGCCACTGGGTCGAGAATCAGCTTGATTTTGTGAGATCGCCGGGGATTGAGCCCAGGGACAAAAGCATCTTTTTCCATATACCGGAAAAGGCGAAGGAATTCATAGACAAGCTTTTGAAAGAAGAAGGAGTGAAGGAAGATGATTTTCTCATAGGCTTTCATTCCACAAAGGGGCTTGCAGTTGACGGCAAAAGGTGGCCTGTTAAAAAATTCGCATCATTTGCCCGGGGGCTTGCCGAAAGGTTTGATGCAAAGGTAGTATTCACGGGGTCGCCCTCGGAGAAGGATCTTGTTGAGGAAATTCGCAGCCATGTGCCGGCTCCATCGCTCAGTGTCGCCGGGAGGACGGACATTAAACAGATGGGCGCATTGATTAAGCGATGCAGGTTGTTCGTATGTCCAGACTCGGGACCCATGCACATTGCCGCCGCCCTGAAAACACCGGTTGTGGGGATTTATGGACTGAAAGAGGATTACCCAAAAAGATGGGCTCCTTATGACTGCGAGCATGAAATTGTGCGCCTGGATAAAATCCCATGCAGCCAAAAGTGCATAAAAGCCGATTGCCCCAGGTTTTCCTGCTATGAGGCGATTCCAGACGATATGGTAATTGACTCTGCAGTCAAACTGATGAATAGAATTGGAAAATGATTACATGAAAAGCGTACTTCACATAATTACAGATTCGCACCCGTTCGGCGGAGCTCAGAGAAACACATGGCTTTCCGTCAGCGAATCCGCCCCGGAATTCCAGCAACATCTCGCTTGTGGAAAGGGAGACGAGTTTCCCGCGATTTGCAAAAAAAATAAAGTCCCATTTCACCGCATAGACGGGCTTACTAACAGTTTCGCCCCACTGTCGGATCTAATGGCGATATATAATATGTGGAAATTGATGAGGGAGAAAAAATTTGATATCGTTCACTTGCATTCAAGCAAAGCGGGGATCCTGGGAAGAATCGCCGCGAAGCTTGCCGGAACTCCCCTGAAAATTTTCACGATTCATGGAGTATCATTTGATTTTGAGCTGAGACCCAAAAGTGCGCCGATCCTCCTTTTTATGGAAAAATTTGTCGCCCGCTTTACCGACGGCATAGTCTCGGTGGCACAAAATTGTAAGGACGATTTTGTGAAAAAGGGAGTCTGCAGTTCCGATAAAATTCGTGTCATATACAGCGCTATTGAGTTCGAGCCTATCGATAACGCAGCAGGCGGAGACGAAAAACGGGCGGAATTGGGCATATCTCCTGATGAATTTGTAGTAGGCGCAGTGGGACATTTTCGAAAGGCGAAGGGATATGAATACCTTGTGGAATCTGCCCCCATAGTGCTTGAGAAATACCCGGACACCCGTTTTGTCATAGTGGGGGACGGGCCTGAAAAACCTGATATAGAGAGAAGAATAAAAGAAGCAAATCTTGAAGATAAATTTATATTAGCTGGCAATCGTGATGATGTGCCGGATCTGCTGAAGATAATGGACATCTTCTGTCGGCCTTCGATTCACGAGGGGCTGGGACGTGCCCTGACCGAGGCGATGTATGCGGAATTGCCCCCGGTTGTAACGGATATTTGGGGAACAAGGGAGATATGCCAGGACGGAAAAACAGGGATTTTAGTGCCGATAAGAGAGCCCGAAGCCCTTGCCGAAGGTATAATCAAGTTAAGGGAAAATCCGGATCTTGCAGACGAAATAGGAAAAAACGCAAGGGAAAAGGTTGGGGGAATGTTCGCCGTCGAAACAATGGTAAGGGGCATTGAAGATTATTACCGTGAATTGATGAGGGAGGAAAACAATTGAAAATAGCTTTTGTTGTTCAGAGATATGGTCTTGAGGTTAACGGCGGAGCGGAATTGCTTGCCCGCTGGCTTGCCGAGCATCTCTTGAAATACTTTGACATCGATATCATCACCACAACGGCGATGGATTATAATACATGGAAGCCACATTACCCGGAGGGAAAATCGGAGATAAACGGGGTGACCATCCACCGGTTCAATGTTTCAAAACCCAGGAATATGTTTTATTTCGACCTTCTCTCGAAATTCGTGTTCCATTTAGGCCACCCGGCATTCCTTGAGAAAGCCTGGATGGATGCCCAGGGTCCTTACTGCCCCGATATGATTGAATTTATAAAGAAAAATTATGACAATTACGATATTTTTCTATTTATTACATACCTTTATGCACACACACACATGGGACTTCCCGCCGCAGAAGGAAAAGTCGTGCTGATACCCGCCGCCCACGACGAGCCACCCCTGAGATTGTCCATATTCAAGGATGTGTTCAGGATCCCGTCGGGGTTTATATACAACACAATCGAGGAAAAAGAACTCCTGTCCAGGCGTTTTGATGTAGAAGAAAAACCGGGAATAATTGCAGGAGTCGGTATAAATCTGCCCGATAATGTTGACCCGGAAATTGCATTTGAAAAATTCCCTCAATTGAAAGGGAAGGATTATATCATCTTCGTGGGCAGAGTATCAACATCCAAGGATGCTGATGTTCTGGTGGATTATTTCCTGAAGTTCAGAGAAGAAACAGGACGTGAAATTTATCTCGTTATACTTGGCAAGGGAGAGATGATCGTGAAAGAGCATCCTGCAATCGTGCTGCCGGGTTTTGTCTCGGAAGATGAGAAGTTCTCGTTTATTAAAAACGCAAGGGCGCTTGTCAATCCGTCACGGTTTGAAAGCTTGTCTATGGTGCTGCTTGAAGCCTGGCTTATGGAAACCCCGGTTATGGTGAGCGGTAAATGCGAAGTAACGAGAAACCAGACCGTCAGAAGCGGTGGCGGTCTTTCTTTTGCCGACTACGATTCATTTCAAGAGGGACTTATCCAAATTCTTGACAACCGGGAAAAAGCGCATGAAATGGGTGTGTCGGGAAGGAAATATACCGAGGAAAATTATTCCTGGCAACATATAGAAGAGAAGATAAGCGAGTTTTTAAAAAGCATCCTGAAAAGTTTCGATTGAAGGAAATAAAATATATTCATAAAAACAGGCCGATATGAACATCAATAAGCAAAATATAACATTCTTATCATCGTTATTCCTGTTCGCCCTGTTTTTATTGCTGATATCTAATTTGTCTTGTACGCAGAAGGAAAAGGACAATCATCCAAAACTGACTTCCACTGGTCCCAATATTTCTTCTGCCACACCGATAACCACATCGCCCTCCCTGTCGTCAAACCTGCCAGGGGAAATTGAGAATCCGAAAGACGGCGCGGTTATGTTTCTTGTGCCGGCAGGTGAGTTCATTATGGGCGCACAGAAGTCGGACAAGCAGGCGCATAAAAATGAGAAGCCCGCCCATAAAGTCAATCTGGATGCTTTTTATATATACAAATACGAGGTAACATACCGGCAGTTCAAGAAATTCATGAAAGAGACGGGATACAAGCCCGGGGGCAACTGGGACAGGTTCGACAAGCCCGAGTTTCTGGATCACCCCGTGATGAATATTACATTTATCGATGCTATGCAATATTGCAAATGGGCCAAAGTAGAGCTTCCCACAGAGGCGCAATGGGAAAAAGCAGCCCGGGGAGCCGACGGCAGGCTATACCCCTGGGGGAACGATTGGAACCCCAACAAGTGTAACAACAGTGAGCTTGAAGATCCGGACCTGATTGCAAAGATGAACGCAATAACATCGGGCAGGGGAAGCCTTCCCGTGGGATCAATAAAAGCCGACACCTCGCCGTACGGAGTGATGGATATGGCGGGGAATATAAACGAGTGGTGCAGTGACCGGTACAAGGCCAGCTATTACAAGAAATCTCCATACAATAACCCGCCTGGACCCGACAAGGGATTCGAGCGCTCCACAAGAGGCGGCGCATGGAGCCTTCCGCCAACGAGGAGCAGGACAACTTCCAGATGGAGCGGCTCAGTTGAGAGCGAATTGGACGACTATGGCTTCCGTTGCATCCTCGATAAGGAAATGAGGAATTTTCCTCTAAGGAAATGAGGAAATAAGGAAAAGGAAAACGGATAGCGGATTTGTTTCCACCACAGAGGACACAAAGTCCACAGAGGGTAATAGAGAACAGAACGCAGCGAACTGCGAACGGTTCTATATGAGGGACATTCCAGTCCCGATAAACGGATGACGGGTGCCAGATCCCATTTCCTACTTCCCACTCCCATAAGATTAACCCCCGGATTTATCCGGGGGAAGAAGAGAATACACACACACCACTACCTCAGCCGCTTCAGCGGCTTCCCCATAAAAATAATGGATCTCGTTTCCCATTTCTCACCTCCCGATTGACAGGGAAAAATCAATGATTAGGGAAATAAACAAGAGACGACTTCAAGCTAGTCCTTATAGGTAATGAATTAATTATTTCATCATCTATAGCTTCAAAAACCGCCGGAAGCGACTGACCACGACTGACCGAACGATGGTGTTTTATTTTCATGGGAAAACATAAAGCAATTTCGAAAGGAAAATCATAATGGTGAAATGGTCTCAGATACTCGAGAGAATTGATGAGAATAGATGGAGACTCCCAAAATCGTACAAGGAAGGAATGCGGGTTGACGGCATAATTTTCGCTGACTCTCAATTGATGGAGATTATTGATCAGGAAAACGCCGTTGAGCAGGTGGCAAATGTCGCTTTCCTCCCGGGAATCGTTGGGCAATCCCTCGCAATGCCCGACATACACTGGGGTTATGGATTCCCTGTCGGGGGTGTCGCCGCAACCGATTATCATAAAGGTATTATATCGCCCGGTGGAATAGGGTTTGATATTAACTGCGGAGTCAGGCTTCTTTGCACGGACCTCACCCGGGAGGATGTGAAGAACCGTATTGACACCCTGATTCGTGTGATATACAGCAATGTGCCTTGTGGCGTGGGAAAAGGCGGTAATATCCATCTTTCGCCGACAAAGGAATTATCAGGAGTTCTTGCAAAGGGAGCGAAATGGGCGGTTTCCAACGGTTACGGCACAAAGGAAGACCTGGAGCATACCGAGTCAAAGGGCAGGCTTATGGAAGCGGACCCGGATAAAGTGAGCAAGAAAGCAAGAAAAAGAGGAGCGGGACAGCTTGGCACTCTTGGTTCCGGCAACCATTTCATCGAGATTCAGGAGGTAAGGGAGATATTTGACGAGGAGGCGGCAAGTGCATTCGGTATTGAAAAGGGAATGATCACAATAATGATTCATACCGGGTCGCGCGGACTGGGGCATCAGGTTGCCACTGATTACCTTGAAATAATGGGGAATGCCCGTCGAAAATATGAGATTATCCTGCCGGATCGCCAGCTTGCATGCGCCCCCATAAAATCGGACGAGGGCAGAGACTACTTCGCTGCAATGGCTGCCGCCGCGAATTACGCCTGGGCAAACAGGCAGATGATCACCCACCTGGTTCGTGAGTCGTTTGAGAAGGTATTCAATAAGTCTGCTCACAATCTGGGAATAAGGCAGGTTTATGACGTCGCCCACAATATCGCCAAGTTCGAGGAATACGAGATAGAAGGCAGGAAAAAGATGCTCTGTATTCATCGAAAAGGAGCGACAAGGTCGTTCGGTCCGGGTTCTTCAGAACTTCCGAAAGATCATAGGAAAATCGGGCAAGCTGTTTTAATTCCCGGTGATATGGGGCGTTATTCATATCTGTTAAAAGGGACCGACTCCTCGGCAAAACTGAGTTTCTCCTCAACATGCCATGGCGCGGGCCGCATCATGAGCAGGAGAGCGGTTCTCAAAAAGTATAAGGGACGAGATGTCGCCGCGGAGCTCGAAGAGAGAGGAATTTTTGTTAAAGGTGCATCAAGACGGGGACTGATAGAAGAATCACCTGAAGCATACAAAGATGTGGCAAATGTTGTAAATACTGCACATTCCGCAGGACTTGCGAAAAAAGTGGCAAAATTAAAACCCCTGGGAGTAATGAAGGGATAACATGGAAAAAAGAAAAGAAAAAACAATAACAACAAACAGGAAGGCGCGGTACGATTATCATATCCTGGATCGTATAGAAGCCGGCATCGCATTGACAGGCACAGAGGTGAAATCCTTGAGGGAAGGCAAGGCCAGTCTTATAGATGCTTACGCACGGATTGACGACGATGAAATTTGGCTTATTAGTTGCCATATTTCCGAATTTAAGCAGGGATCAATATTTAACCACGAGCCCCGCAGAAAACGAAAACTGCTCCTTCATAAAGCACAGATAAAGAGGTTGAACGGAAAAGTCATTGAGAAAGGCTTGACCTTGATACCCTTGCGTCTCTATTTCTCGGGACCATATATCAAAGTGGAGATTGGAGTGTGTCGCGGGAAACAGCAGTATGATAAGAGAAAGACCATCAAGGAGAGAGAGGCGAAAAGGGAGATTGAAAGGGGGATGTCCTCCGGGAGGAAAAAGAATGGGTAAAAAGACAGGGAAAAAATTAAAAAGTCTTCTCGGTTTAATATTTGCTTTTGCACAGCAAGAGCGGTTCAGTCAGTCTTATGAAAAATCTCTCCGTCTTTTTATGGATCTGCCGCCACATAAAGGAATCGAGGCAATTAAATGGCAGGATCAAGATAAGAAAAATTTCCTCATGTGGTTCTGTTTCGAAGTTCTCCACAAGGATAAAACAATATGCGATCTATGGATAGAGGAAAATAAGGATAAATCAGGGGACATCCTGAATCTGGCAGGTAAGCTGAACAGGTCGAACCTTGCCCTGTATTACGTGGTTCACGAAAAGTGTAGCAGGGACAAGTTGTATATGAGTGATCTCCTGTCACATACGGACATTCTTTTGTGGGAGCCTGTGATTTATCAACTGAGGGATAAGCCCCTCGTTTTTGGACTTCGTATAATCGACCTGGGAAAGGAGCTTCTTTCCACGGGTGATTTTTATGTCTTCCCGCGGGAAATATCAGAAGATATTCTCGGGTTTTTCCACAGGCATCTTCAGGGGTATTACGGGGAAGAGATCGAATCTCCCAGAGGCTTTCCCAGGGGAGCCGGCTATCTTCTCAACCACCTTCGCCTTACACTACAGCGCTCCGATGAATTTATAAGGCAAAAGAAGCAAAGAGAAAAAGAAATGGAAAAAGCCAAGATAAAAAAGCTCTGTTCCCATTTCATGGTGGAGGACTTTGAACTTGCCATCCAAAAACTTGAGGAGCTTCCCAGTATTACATTCCTGGGGGAGGAGTCGGGATACAGATTTTACGAATGGTATCATGATCCAATGCTTACAGGAAAGGATTATCCGAATGCAGGAATAGTCCTGACCCGTCAGAAACTCGTGATTCATTGCCTGGATATCAAATGCTTTGATGAATTAAAATCGAATATTATTGAGGTTATGAAAGATGTCGCAAGCCATGTTTATGATATGGTAATCAGGAAGAAACAAGAGTAGGAATGAGAGGCAACGGTTAATTGATGATAGACCCAGAAAAAATCAGCACTTATCCATTATCTGAGAGAAAAAACAAGGTTAAAATCGATGATTTTGTCGATCCCATAAAATCAGGAGAAGCTCGTCGAAATATTATAGATATATTTCCGGATATTCTTGCCGGTAAAGATATAAAAGATTTGATAAAAGCAATATGTAAATGCCACAGGGAAAAAAAAGAGTTTATCCTGATGATGGGAGCGCATGCCATAAAATGCGGGCTTTCACCCTTGATCATCGAGATGCTGAAAAGGGGCATTATAACACACCTTGCCGGGAATGGTGCGGTTGCGATTCATGATTTCGAAATCTCACTGATTGGACAGACAAGTGAGGATGTCGCCTCTGCCATCGAGGACGGCTCATTCGGGATGGCCTATGAAACTGGACACCACCTGAACCAGGCATATATCAGGGGAGCGATGGAAAACAAGGGCATGGGAGAGTCTGTGATTGACCTTATAAAAAGAATGTCCCCACCATACAAGGAATACAGCATTTTGCACGCCGCAGGTGAATCGGGGGTTCCCCTGACAATTCATACATCAATTGGCACAGACATAATTCATCAGCATCCCGGTTGCAGCGGCGAAGCTCTGGGGAAAACATCATACCAGGACTTTTTGAAAATTGCGGATACCCTGTCACGACTTGAGGGAGGTATAATTTTCAACCTGGGAAGTGCGGTAGTCTTGCCCGAGGTCTTTCTAAAAGCTTTGACAATTGTAAGAAATCTGGGGCACGAAGTGAGAAAATTCACAGCAGTAAACCTGGATATAATAGATCATTACCGCCCCCGTGTAAATGTCCTCAACCGTCCCACTCAATCGGGAGGGAAAAGAATTTTCTTAAGAGGATCAATGGAAATTCTGGTTCCTTTGATTTTTTATGGTATATTTGAAGAAATGGAGAACGGATAAACAACCCGGACCTGTTTTTTTACCACGAAGCCACGGAGGGCACGGAGAAAAGAATCGATAACGGAAAATGGATGATGGATGATGGATAATGGAAGATGGAAGATGGATAATGGATAATGGATCTCGTTTCCCCTTTCCCTTACAGGAAGGACATTCCCGTCCCGATAAAGGGATAATAGAAGCCAAATTCCATTCCGACTACTGGCTTCCATCGAGGTAGCGGAGGTTTTTAAACCTCCCATGAGATTAACCCCCGGATTTATCCGGGGGAATAAGGGAATACACCAACCCCTACTGCCTTAGCCGCTTCAGCGGCTTCCCGATAAGGGTGTAATGATAGCAATGGTATAGGATTTTTATAAGAATTAAGGAATTATACCGCTGAGAAAATCAGAAAAACGGATGACGGATGTATTATTTCGCCAAAAAGACCAAGAGGGGCGAACTGAGAACGGCGAACGTATGTGCAGGTGTGACTCCACAACTCCAACAATACGGCGAACGGCGAGCGAAGGAAGGGCGAACGGACCCGCAATTATAACTCGGTGCTCTCCATACTCCTCGTGCCTTCGTGGTTAATAGAACTAACTTAAAAGGAAATTGAAATGAAGGAAAAAATAAAAAAAGTAAACAAATTCAAAAACGCCGATATATTAACCATCGGCGATGTCATGCTTGATAAATATATCTGGGGAGATGTAAACAGGATATCCCCGGAAGCCCCCGTCCAGGTAGTGGAAGTAAAAAAGATAACCTATACTCCCGGTGGTGCCGCCAATGTCGCCAACAACATCGCTTCTCTTTCCGGCCGGGCGAGGATACTGGGAATAGTGGGAGATGACGAATCCGGTGAAATATTAAAAAAAGAACTTATATTAAGAAAAATAGACCCCATCCTGATTGCCGGAGAAAGACCCACGACGAAAAAGGTTCGAGTGATCGGCCACAGTCAACAGCTTCTCAGACTTGATTTCGAGGAAAGGCGGCCGGTTCACACGAAAATCAGAAAGAAAATTATCAACTATGTCAAAGAGCTTCTCCCCCAAATTGATTGCGTAGTCATTTCCGATTATGCAAAGGGACTCATTACAAAAGAGCTGATAAACGAATTGAGAGGAATTATTCTGCCTGCGGGAAAGAAACTTATTGTTGACCCCAAGCCCAGGAATATGAAATATTACAAGGGCGCAAGTCTGATAACGCCAAATCATAAAGAGGCGGCTCAATTCGCCGGTATTGAGGAAGAAAATGAAAGTGATCTTATAAAAATCGGGAAGAAATTGATGAAATCACTGGAATCAAACATGCTCATAACCCGCGGAGAGAAAGGAATGTCGCTATTTGAGCAGGACGGCAGGATAACTCACATCCCCACAAAGGCACGGCAGGTTTATGATGTCACAGGCGCAGGGGATACGGTCGTCGCAACTGTTGCGCTGGCGCTTTCAGTCGGCGCGGACTATGCAGAAGCCGCAGCTATCGCGAACTATGCGGCAGGAGTTGTCGTGGGAAAAGTAGGCACAGCAACATTGAATCTTGATGAATTGAAAGATGCCATAAGGAGGGATTAAATGCCCGAATTTCGATTTTGCCCCGTATGCGCAGGGCAACTTGAAATGAAAAAGAGAGAGGACAAGGTAAGGCTTGTATGTAATAAATGCGGATATGTATTATATCGGAACTCCAAGCCCTGCACAGCGGTTCTTGTGGAAAATGATGGAAAGGTAATGCTCACCCGCAGGGGAATTGAGCCTTATAAAGACTGGTGGGATCTACCCGGCGGATTCCTTGAAAACGGGGAAGCTCCCGATGAGGGAGCCAAAAGGGAACTACTCGAAGAAACAGGAATGGAAATTGAGGTTGTTGAGCTTCTTGATATCAAGATTGACGAATATGGCGATATGGGCATATACACCCTGAATTTTCATTACCTTGCAAAGCCCCTGGGAGGGGAAATCCGGCCGAAAAGCGATGTTATCGAAATCGGTTGGTTTTCTCCCGGCGAGATCCCCGACAATGTAGCTTTTGAAAACTGCAGGCTTGCCCTGGAAAATTGGAAAAAGAGGAAATTAAATTAGCAATTATTCACCGCAGAGGACGCAGAGGACGCAGAGTTTTTTCATGAGATTATTCCCGATGAAAATCGGGGGATCTGAGAATATTAATAACTGTCTTCAATAACTCAAACTCAACTGTTTTAACGGTTTCAGGAGTCTCGACTACCGGGTAACATTGTCAAGATAATGGCAGATTATTTAGGAGATTATTATGGATAGTATATTTAAAGGCGACAACGGTGATGACGATAAACCGAAGCAAAAGGAGCTCGAAAGCTCAGAAGAAGAGAAGGAAGAAGATGTCGTCTTTTACCGTGAGGGAGTAGCGTTTGAAAAAGAGCGGAAAAAGGAAGTGAAAGAAAGAATCGCTTCCATGGTTCCCGACGAATATTTTGAAAAGTTGAAATGTAAGTCCTCCGGAAAAAAGCCTGCCTGTTTCAATTGTGTTATTATCTTTTTCGTCGGTTTTGTTGTTGTTCTCTTGCTTCTTCTTATATGGGGGAGAAAAGTTCTTGAGAATGATATTCTGTCCAAAACTCCATTCTCATTTGAGTCTGTTGAACTAAATGATGAAGAAAAAGAAAGCCTGGAAATACAGTTAAGCAAGTATGAAAATGCACTTAAAAAGAGTGAGGAGTCGGCGGAGGAGCAGAAAGTTGACCTTGTATTCACACAAAACCAGATAAATTATATCTTCCAGGAATACGAGAAAAGCAATAGACCGGGAAAAAAGCTTTTTATGCGTATATATACCGACGGAAGCCAGGCGACGCTCAAGATTTCATCTATATATAGTAAGAAGAATTATATAAATATTCAATTGATAGGGATACCTCAGATTGAGCATTATCATTTCAAGATGGATGTTGTAAATATAAGGTTCGGAAAATTAAAAAATACAACAAGCTTCAAGGAAAAAATCCTGACTCGCATTAACAGGGAATTGGATCAATATCCCCAGGAAGCAAATTTACCTTTCAGGATTAATACGATGAAGATAGAGTCTTCAAAGATTAAAGTCACATTGGCAATACGTCGGAAGGCGGAGGTTGGAAGTCAGAAAACGGAAGGCGGAGGTCAGAGGTCGGATGACGGAGGTCAGACTATTGAAGAAATATAAAATCACCACGAAGACACGAAGTGCACGAAGGATCAAAAAAAACTCCGTGTCCTCCGTGGCTTCGTGGTAAATTCCAACCATTCACATCCCGCATCTCGTCTCCCGCATCCAGCAAGAAGGAGGTTTGGATAACTTAAATAATGGATATTGAATATAAAAACGGACTTATAATAAGCAAACAATACAGGAAAATGCTCCTCTATATGTCCGCGCTAATAATAGGCATGTGCGCCTTCGTAGTGGGGCTTTCTTATTTCAGGCTTTCGAGAATAAAACCTAAGGTGAGTCCCGAAAAATACATCGTTGAAACAAAGAGAGTCCAAAAAGTCTCTTTTTCTCAAACAGGACTTGCTTTCTTTGTGGTAGCTTCAATGTTTGGGATAGCCCATATTAAGAAAAAAACAAGCATCATAACAACGAAAAATGGAATAGAATATAAAAATATATTAGGGTCCACTTTTATTCCATGGGATGATATCAAGGACATCAAAGTTAAACTTACAGGAACTTCATCGGAAAGATGCACAATAAGGGGCAATGACGGCAAGAGAATTTCGTTCAACTCATTTATGCTGGATAAAACGAAGGATTATGACTATTTAAAAGATGGCATTTTCGATGAGCATGGCAATAAGATCACATACAGCATTAAAAAAAGCAAGCTTTACAAAGAGGTGAAGATGAAGGCGAGAATAAAGCCCGGAAAGAAGAAACAGATTAGTTCAGATCCCCCGGAATAGGAGAAGGGAGAGCTAAGACTTTCCGCTGCCGGCATATTGAAAAAAGAAGTGCAAATTGTCATTCTGAGCGGATCAAGAATGAATTACTTGACTCCGATGACTTTCTCACTAAAGGAATAAGGAAGATGGAAAGAGGAAGAAGGATAGCGAATCGCGCTCCCATTTTCTCCTTTCTTTTGTCCATTATCCTTTAGCGAAGAATCTCAACCCCGGTGATGTACAGGGAGCAAGTCTCGATTATACTCTGCGAAATTTCTCTTTATCATTATCCAGGATTGACGAAAGACTTGTAGCATAGGCCTTCAGGTCTGCCAATTAAGATGACAATTATTATATGGAATGAGGATTATTCTGAAGGAGAACCCCAGGGTAGAGCTCCTGTGAAATTTTCCGTTACAGGCATATGAGGATAATGTAACATTGTCAAAATAGTTACTTTTACTTATATCTCTGCGTCCTCTGTGCCTGCTGCGGTGAATAATAATATAATGAAATATAAAAAGAACAAGACATTACTGAATATCGTGAGAACTCTTCTCTTAAAACCATTCCTTTGTCTCGCCTATGACTTTCAGTTGAAAAATGTCGATAACATCCCCATGGAAGGTCCCGCGGCAATAATTATGAAACATCAATCCTGGGTTGATATTATCGCGGCGGGAGGTATTATTCCCCGGGCGGCGACATATATGGGAAAGTATGAGCTTATGGAGAACATCTTCGGCGATTTCCCCGGATCACTGCTCTTTCATATTGGCAAGATTATCAATCCTTTTTCTTCGTGGGTTCTGAGGAGCCTGGGGATGATTCCCATAAACCGGGACAATCCCGCCCGTATGATTTCCTCATTCAAGGAAATGAGAAAAATGCTTGAAAAAGGCGATTGTATTGTGGTATATCCCGAGGGAAAAGTCGTAAAAAATCGGATGGGCGATTTCAAATCGGGGCTTATAAGAATGTTTCAGCGATTTCAGAAAAAATCCGGGATAAAAATAAAGTTTGTCCCTGTGGGGATTTCATATGGAAGAAAGCATTCTTTCAGAAAGAAAATGATCGTCAAGGTGGGAGAGCCAATGGAGTTCGACTGGAATGACAAGAGCGCAACCGACAAGATTAAAGAGAGAGTTGCAGAGCTGACCGATTTTAATTTGGAATGAGCGGGGTATTATTTTTCACCGCAGAGATCGCAGAGTTCGCAGAGGAAAAAAAGATTAATTCTTTTTCACTGTAGGAGGGATGTCTCATCCCGATAATTCTCCTTGCGTTCGTCGTTCGCCATTACTCTCTGTGTCCTCTGTGGTAAAAAAACACGGACATTCTGCACTATCCATATATCGGGACGAGGACGTCCCTCCTACAGATTTGGCCTGCATTATCCATTCTCCGAATAACTTTGTGGTCTCTGTGGTCTTTGCGGTTAATAAACAGGTTCGTTCGCCGTTCGCCCTGTTCGTTCGCCCTGTTTCACTTTCTCTTTAAAGTAAGATAGATTATCAGGTCGAGGCATTTAATATAGTTTTTGAATGTATTGAAATTCATAACCTTCTTGAATTGCCGCCATAGTATTTTAGGGCGCCAGTAAAATTCGTGGTAAAATTTGCGATGCAATTCAATAAGCTGCTCCTCGCTCATGCCTTTGGGGACAAAAACGGGATCGAAAAACGAAAATTTTAGATAATCTTTAGCATCTAAAGTTCCATACTTATCGGCAAGGTGAAACTGCTCCGTGTTTGGAAGCGGCGTGTTTATCTGAACGGTTATATCCGTCAACGGCAGGCTCTTTGCGAAATCGATGGAATCCCTTATGGTCTGCGGGGTGTCGATGAGATGACCTATCATAAAAAATCCCTTCGTGTGAATCCCCAACTCTTCGCAGGTGGTAATAGCTTTTCTCACCTGCTCTTTCGTAATTTCTTTTTTTATAAAATCGAGAACTTTCTGATTGCCGCTTTCTATGCCGAAACGGATTGACCAGCATCCTGCGTGTTTCATCCTTTCCAGGAGGGGTCTGTCAACAACATCCACCCTTGTCGAGCATGTCCAATATAAATCCAGGTTCCTGCTTTCAAGCTCGTCCAGAAATTGCAGAGTTTTCTCCTTGCTTACGGTGAATGTGGTTCCCACGAAGAAAATTTCTTTTGCCCCGAATTCTTTTACAAGATGTTCCATTTCATCCACAAGGTATTTTGGCGAGGGTGAACGGTATTTTTTTCCTACAACGGCGGAATCGCAGAAAATGCAGTGGAACGGACACCCTCTGTTCGCAAGTATGCTGAATTTTGGCATTCTCTTCACATCGGTGGGAAGGGAAGAATAGTTATCTGCCTTTAGAAGATGTCTTGCAGGAAACGGTATCGTATCAAGGTTTTCAATAGGCGGTCGTGCGCCTGTAAAAATAAGCTCGCTGTCTTTACGGTAATAAATACCCTTCACTTTCGAGAGATCTTCTCCCCTGTCCATCGCCCTCAAAAGCTCGATAATTGTTTCCTCGGCTTCCCCATACACACCTATGTCAAAAGCTTCCTCAACCATCGCCTGATTCGGCACCGCGCTGATATGTGCTCCTCCCAGAAGAACAGGAATCGACTTGCCGAATTCCTTCTTCGCCATTCTTGCAAGCTCAATGGCTCTGTGATATGAAACCGTCGTGGTCGATATGCCCAGGACATCGAAATTCCCGTTTTTGACCTTGTCTATTATATCTTTTTGCGTTAACCTCTCCGCCGCTCCGTCAACAAGCTCAACATCAATTCCCTCCCGGATAAGAACTGCGGCGAGATAACATATTCCAAGCGGCATGGCATTTGAGAAGAGATTTGATACAACCGGATTTTTCTGTTCTTCCATCGATAATGCAGGACTGGCGAGAAGTATTTTCATTTATGTTTTGAACCTCCATGACATGAAAAGGGAAAGGGGAAAGAGGAAAAGAGAAATGGGATTCTTCCTCCGTTCTCCGTCCTCTGGCCTCCGTTATCCATTCTCCGTACCACCCTAAGTATAATTTAAATACAACCCATAATCAAGACGAAAAAGTTAATATGATTATGAGGAAAAGGATTTATGCATATAAAATTAAAATTAACCTATATGTTTTCTCTGCGTCTTCTGCGAACTCAGCGTTGAGAAGAAAAAATTCAAGCTTAAATCCAGGGGGGAAATTAAAATAAAGAAAAATACGAAAGAAATCATTTGCCTTGTTGCTTTTGTTATCCTTCTTCTGTTTTTCTTTCGGGATCCCGTTTTTACAGGCAGGGTGTTTTTCCTTGACGATATCGAGTCACAATATTTCCCCATGCGGCATTTTCAGCACAGAATGACGGAAGCGGGCAGGATTTTTTTGTGGAACCCGTTTATCTTCTCCGGCACTCCTTATCTTGCCGATATTCAAACCGCCCTTTTTTATCCGCCGAACTGGATATATTTCCTTATTAATCCCGCAAGGGGAATTGTATATTACATCCTGCTCCACTATTTTCTGGCAGGCTTTTTTGCATTTCTATTCCTTCGAAAACTTGATTTCGAGCGTTTCGCATGCCTTGCAGGGGCAATATTTTATGCATTTTCGGGGTTCATGATACTTCATACAATTCACCTCAACATGATTGCTGGGTATGCCTTAATTCCCCTTGCGCTTCTACTCACGCACAACCTTACAAGGAAAATCAACCTTTTGTCGGCATCTTTATTGGGATTGGTGCTGGGAATTCATATCCTCGCAGGTGCGCCGCAAATGTCCCTATTCCTCTATATCATCGTATTCGTCTATTTCGCTGGGCAATTGAGCGTGCGGGATCTCTTCCAAAAAAACCAAATTCGCCTGGTTGGGCTTTTCGTCCTGGCGGTGATTATATCCATATTGTTAGCGTCAATTCAGGTTGCACCTACTTTTGAATTTTACAGGAATACTTTCCGTAGCGAATCGATAAACTTCACCGACGCAACCAAAGGCTCCCTCACTTTAAAAGACACGCTTCTCTTTGTAGTTCCCGATTATATGGGACATCCCCTCGTTACAAAAAGTTTTTCGGGAAACACGTTTTATTGGGAAGAGTGCTTTTATGTGGGAATATTTCCCCTCATATTGACATTAATCGGGATATTCATTTCACCATTGAGGGAAAAGAGAAGACTCCGGATATTTGTATTTATAGGTATTCTGGGATTTCTATTCGCACTGGGTAATAATACTCCAATCTATCTGTTTTTCTACAAATTCTTACCGTTCTTCAAATCATTCCGCGCTCCAATACGATTTCTGCTTTTCCCGCTTCTATCCATGACATACTTTATTACTCTTGCAATAGATCAATTGCCCGATGTTTATGCAAGCGTTAATAAGAAGATGAAAACTGTCACTTTTAGCATTGTCTCCATAATGACAATTATTACCGTTGTTTTGTCGTTGTTATTGCTCAGAATTCCACATATTCCCTCAAAGGCGGGGCTCGTTTTCTTTGTAACAACAGGATTCGCCGGAATCTTCCTTGTACTTCTTAGTATATATGGAGCATTGAAAGGGAACGCCGTGAGATTCACCGCTATTGCCATTCTCGTTGTCTCCGCATTCTCATTCGGATTTACCTGGAAACCCACCGCGCCGGGCAATTATTACGAGAAAAAAACCGCTCTTTTCGCACATCTTCAGAACAAATTTCCACCTGAAAGAGTTCATTACTATCCGCCCTTGAAATTCAAGGATACATTAAACCTGCCTTCAACGAAGAACCTGTCCAATATTATCGGGTATAATCCCCTTGCTCTCTCCCGTTATCTTGATTTTCTCATATACAGCGATTTTGAGATCCCCATCGATAACAAGCTAAAGCGCTCACTGGCAAGAAACGGCAACATCTTCGGGATGAGAAAAATTGACAACAAGATGATCGAGCTTCTTAATCTTACAATCAATTTCAGGACAGCCGACATCAAGGGGAACCTTGCAGGCGAAGCTATACCTGTCGCCGAAAGTGGGCCAAGGGCATTTGTTGTCCCGGAATACCGGGTTGTCCGGGATAAAATGAAGACCCTGGAAATACTGAGGTCTCCCGGATTTGATTACAGCAAGAAAATTCTATTGCACGAAAAACCGCAATTGAAAGGATTCGAGACAGCCGCCAAAGAGGCTTCAGCCACATCATCCAGTGACAGAGGAGTTCAGTTTGTCGAATACTCGCCCGACAGAATGAAGATCAGGGTCAATCCCACCCGTAACTGTTGGCTTTTCCTGTCCGAGATATATTACCCGGGGTGGAAAGCGAAAGTGGACGGCGAACAGCGAAAAGTTTTCAGGGCAAATTATACATTCAGAGCAATTCCGTTGAAACGGGGAGAAAGAGAAGTCGAAGTGTATTTCAAGCCTGACAGCGTGAAGATAGGGGCATTGGTCACAGTCGCCACTTTTATCTTCCTGGTATTATCCTGGTGTTTGCCCGTGTTGATGAAAAAAGAAAATGGAAGATAGAATATAGAAAATGGAAGTTGGAGATTAGGCTATTTCTAATAAGTATTGTCCTTTTTGATCTGCGGCGAGACGCCGCAGCTACCGAGATTATAAATAATTGTGGGGGTGGCGTCCCGCCGCCCAAATACCAAGAAATTATTTGGGTGCATTTACTTTTTGTCAAAGGTTCAAGCGTAATTATTCAGTCTCCCAAGGCTTCTTGTCCTTCTGAGCGAATCAAGAAAGACTTGAGTATGTCATTCTGAGCGGATCACGAGAGAATAACTTTACTTCTATGATTTTCTCAAAGACGGGATTACCTTGATCTACGAGGATTAACACAGCGAAGAATCTCAACCCCCGTGGCATGGAGGAGCAAGTATTAATAAGAATGATTGTTGTGAGGAGAACCCGGGAGAGGAGATCCTTCGCTGATTTATACATCGGAGGCAAGCTTTGTGAAAGAATGACATGGTGGTGGGATCTGAATAGTAATAAATATTTTGACAGGAAACATGTGCACCCGAATTATTTTGTAGAAATTGCTTAGAGGTGAGGGTCTCGAAAAAATGGGATATTTAAGGAAACGGAAGGAGGCACAACATATACCCGCTCCTTGCCAAAAACAGGTCGCCGCCCCCCTTCTTTTGCAGTGACAGGCCTGAACAAATACAATTATTTTTATATAAAAAAAAGGATTCAGGGAATAATGTGTTAATTATGTAATTTGACCAATCGGTTAAACCGAATGGTTAATTGCATGAAGGAAAGTGATTCTACAATGTCTCGTGATTTAGAGAGTAAGGAGCCGGGAGTAAAGGAAAAAATAATTAAATCTGCAAGATTGCTTTTTTCCGAGAAAGGTTATCATGGAACATCTGTGCAGGATATAGCCGGAAGCGCAGGAGTAAACAAGTCAATGTTGTTTTATTACTTCACCACCAAGCAGAACCTGTACCTGAGCATTCTGACAGACATGTTCGAAAGCACCGGATTAAGGATTCGGAAGGAAATCGAATCGGCGGAAGGATGTCTGGAGAGGTTAAGAAAAGCTGTCGGCGCTTACGCATATTCATTTGTAGAAGGAAGACACACGGCAAGGATGTTTTTATATTCATATCTGGGACTTGGTCCCGAGTTTCCCGTACCCCTTGAAGAAGCCTTTGAGCAACAACGACAGCCTCTTGTTTCCGTTCTTGAAGAAGGAGTGAAAAAGGGGATATTCAAAAAAATGGATTGTAAGTTTATGGCGCAAGCGATAGTAGGCATGCTCAATATTTTATTTAAGATGCCCTGTCAGATGCAAAATGAATTATCTGATGATGAAATATTGAAGTATGTGCTTGATCTAATCGAAAACGGCATATTGGGCGGGAGAGTAACAGATGAAGAAGTTATTTAAGTTTCCAACAGCATTATCAATTATACTTGTTATTATCATGCTTACAACAATGCCGACATTTGCCGGTGAGATTAAGAACGCTCCCACAAAGATAAAAAAGATAAAAAAATCAAGCAAGCAAACAACAAAAGCCAGTACAAAAGGCAAAAAAGCAAAAAAATCTAAAAAGCAAGGTTGCGGGAAGACCCCCTTGAAAAAGGAGGTCGAGGAAAAACAGCCTGTCAGGAATGTAAATTTCAAAGTAAATCCGGAAGAAACCTGTGTTCCTTTAAAATTAAACCTTGATAAATGTGTCAAGCTTGCTCTTGAAAGTCATCCTGACATAAAGATCGCAAGGGCAAAAGTTGATTACGCCCGCGGGCAGTATAATGAGACAAAAAGCTCATATAATATGAAATTCGACCTCCAGGGAGGATACATGAGGATGGATCCTGTATCGAAAGTCAATGTGGGAAAAACTACAATTAAATTGGGCGATGAGAATAATTTTTCCGGAAAAGCAATTCTTGAGAAAGTCATCACCACATTCGGGAATCTGGAAAACCTGATTGCCGCCTCCGCCCTCAATATTCTTTCAGCCGAGGAGAACTATCTGAAAACCCGTCAGGATGTTCTTTTCACCGTAAAAAAGAATTATTTTAATGTTCTTCGAACTGCGGGTAGGACGAGAATTACCCGTGAAAACCTGGACATTGTGAGACAACAGTTAAAGATTACAAATGATATGTATGATGCCGGGATAGTCCCCCTGTTTGAGATAGTTCAGAATAAGCTCTACCTTTCACGTTCAAGACAGGCGCTCACATCAGCGGAGAAAAGTCACAAGATTGCCATTTCAGCTTTGCTGGAGTCACTCAAACTTGATATTAACCTGCCTGTAAAGTTGAATAAGAAGTATGATTATCGGCCTATAAAGGTTGACTTGAAGAAAGCGCAGGAATTGGCCCACAAGAACAGGTATGAGATAAAATCCCTGGATATAAGTTTGAAGGCGGCACAAAAGATTCTCCTGAGCGCACAGTGCGGACGCAATCCCACTCTATCATTTCAATCCACAATTGAAAATAAGACAATCAGCGGCCTGTCCACTGAGCCGACAACAGTAACATCAATGCTTGTTCTAAGCATACCGTTATCAGACGGCGGTGAATCTTATGCAAAGATTGAGCAGGCAAAAGCTTCCATAAAAGAGCTTAAGGAAACCCTGGACAAGACAACAAGACTCATCGAATTGGAAGTGAAAAATGTTGTGTTGACAATTTGGGAGCTTGAGTCGAAACTGGATGCGGCGAGACAGGACCTTGAGACTGCACGAATTGGTTACAACATAGCCCTTGCGAGATATGAAAACGGAATATCCACAAGCCTGGAGCTTAACAATGCAAGAAGGTTGTTGAATGAAACCAGAATTAATTATAATAATGTGGCATACGAATATTTAATTGAACTTGCCAATCTTGAAAAAGTTACCGCTAATACCTGGAAGGAATGATCCCTCACGTAGCGCGGGTTTTTAAACCCGCTGAAGACCTGTTTTAAAGTTATCATTAAGGAGAGAATGGTGGATGAAGAAATATAAAGCTAATACAATTCCGGCATTTATTTTAATTATATTTGCTTTTGTTTTTTGCTGTGGATGTCAGAAAAAAGAAGAGGTTAAAATCGAAAAGAAAAAGAACCTGATAAGACTTTCCAGGCTAAAAGAAGGAAAAATCGATAAGGAGATCACGTTCACCGGGACTTTAATATCCAAAAACGAGGTGAGTTTGATTTCCAAAATAGCCGGGAGAGTTGAGGCCGTCTATGTTGAAGAAGGGGACAAGGTCAGCAAGGGGCAGCTATTGATAAAGCTCGAAGATAAAGAGATGATGGCGCAATTGGAACAAGCTGAGGCGGCGCTCCAGATGGCCGGGGCACAGACTGCACAGGCAAGGTCAAATTATGGACTCACCACAGCCACAACAAACACACAGGTTGACTTCGCAAAGCAGGGCATTGACCAGGCGAGTGAAGTTGTTGAACAGGCAAAGTACAATTTCCAGAATATAAAGCTTGATTATGGCAGGACTAAAAATCTGTATGACAGAGGAGCGGTTTCGAAGCAATCCCTTGACAAGGCGAAAACAAGTTTTAATGTGGCAAAAAGCCAGGTAGAGGCGGCCCAGAGCAGACTAAGACAGGCAAGAGAAAGCTACAATCTTGCAAGGGCAAACACGAATCTGCAAGCGGTCAAAAGGGACAGCATTGCCGTTGCGGTAGCAGGCGCAGGCCAGGCCGGAGCTAATATTGACTATATCGAGACTTTATTAAGCTATACAAGAATTCGTTCTCCTATCAACGGTGTTGTGACATGGAGAAATACCGAGCCGGGACAACTCCTTGCACCGGGAGATAAAAAATCGGCAATTTTAATAACCGACAATTCAATTTTGCATGTTGAAGCCGATGTGCCCGAATCAGAAGTGTTTGGCTTGAGAGAGGGCGAAAAGGGTGAGATTTTTGTGGATTCCGTATCAAGCAAGCCTTTTATAGGAAAAATTAAGACAATTATCCCATCCGCGGATCCCGGGTCAAGGACTTTCCGCGTCAAGATTGCAATTCCCAATAAGAAAGGCGTTCTCAAAAACGGAATGTCCGCAACTGCGAAATTCGGCACAGCAAAGATGAAAGGGATAGTAGTCCCGCGGCACTGGCTCATGCAAATAGAAGGTGAATATTATCTTTCAATCGTCACGCCGGAGAAGACCCTGAAGAGGAAAAAGGTTGAAGTTGACTATATAAGCGAGGAGAATGCCCTGATTTCCGGTAAAATAAAACCTGATGAAGAGGTAATAACAACCGGGCAGGAGATGTTGAAAGACGGCGATCCTGTCGAAGTATCAGGGTATGATGATGAAGAAAAAAAATCACCCCGGGCTTCGGCCGGGAAAGAGAAAGCGGACGAAAAGAGCGAGCCGCCTCCTTCAATTGAGCCTGAGGAAATGAAAAAAAAGAGTGATCTGCAGTGAATATATTCAGTTCATCGGTAAAACGCCCAACATCAGTAGCTGTGATAATTTTAGCTATTATAGCTATTGCATTTGTTTTTGTTTCCCGTTTAAATATCGAGGCTTTTCCACAGATTGACATACCGGTTATATCCGTCACAACAACCTATAAGGGCGCAGGTCCCGAGGAAGTGGAAGATCAGATTACAATTCCCATAGAAGAAGCTGTCGGAAGCATAAGTAACATTGAAGAGATTGAATCATCGTCTTCCCAGAATCTTTCGATTGTAGTCGTGCGGTTTCATTATGGAACAAATATGAATACGGCGGCGGCGGATGTTCGCGAGAAGCTGGATCGCGCCAAGAAGGATCTTCCCGAGGAAGCCGAGGATCCCGTGATTGGGAAAGCCGACCCTGCAGACAGGCCTGTAGTGCAGCTTGCAATGACATCCAAAACAGGCGACATGAGAAGACTCAGGTCACTTGCGGATAATGAAGTCAAGAAGGAGCTTGAAAAAATTGGCGGTGTTTCCTCCGTTAAAGTATCCGGCGGAATGGAAAGGGCGATCCTGGTCAAGGTTGACAGGGATAAACTGTCGGCGTTATCTATCCCGGTCAACAAGGTTGTAAGCGCAGTGGCGAAAGAGAATGCGAATACTCCTCTGGGAAGAATAACCGCAAGCAATCTCGAATTCGGTGTTCGTTCCATGGGTGAGTTGAAATCGCCCGAAGATTTCAAAGACATCCTGGTTGGCATGGTTAATGGAAAGTCTATCTTCCTGAAAGATGTTGCAGTTATTAAAGACAGTCACAAGGAAGTTCGAAAAATCTCACGGTATAACGGTAAGCAATCCGTGACAATCGTAGTGAAGAAAAACAGGGATGCAAACATTGTCGTCATTGCAGAAGATGTAAAAAAAATAGTAAAGAAAATTAACAAGAATCTCCCCGAAGGCTTTATCCTGAAAGTTGCCTATGATCAATCGACATTTATTAAAAAAGCCATAAGAAACCTTGAAGAAACAGGTATTCAGGGAGCGATTCTTGCAATTATCATCATATTAATATTCCTGGGTTCGGTTCGCTCCACCCTGGTTATCGGGTTGTCCATCCCATTCTCAGTCATCGCTACATTCCTGTTGATGTACTTTAACAATCTTACTATTAATATGATGACACTTGTGGGATTTATCCTGGCAATCGGAAACATTGTGGATGCTTCTATTGTTGTATTGGAAAATATATACAGGCACCTGGAGATGGGCAAGGAACCTGTGACTGCGGCTATTGAAGGAGCACAGGAAGTGGGAGGCGCCGTCTTCGGAGCCGCCTCCACGACTATTATCGTATTTGTTCCCATGTTCCTCATAACCGGTTTGGCGGGACAGATTTTTACACCCCTTGCAAAGACATTCTGTTTTGCAATCTTCTGCTCATTCATTGCGGCAGTTTCAGTCGTGCCGATGATGTCATCCCTCTTTCTAAAGGCGGAAGTGAAATCAGATGAAAATCGCAAGGGATTCTGGAACCTTTTCAGGCGGGGTTGGGATAAATTTTTTGGTCTATTGCTCAGTATTTACAAAGGTGTGCTTAAGTGGTGTATCAGTCATCGGGCAATTGTGGTGATAGTTGCAATTGTATTATTTGTTATAAGTCTTGTGATGGGTTCTCGAATAAAAACCGCTCTCCAGGGCAAATGGGACAGGGGTGACTTTAATGTAAGCGTTGAAACACCCGTTGGAAGTTCTCTGAGCAGAACGGAAAAAGTTGTTGATGATGTTCAAAAATATATCCTGAGAGAATTCAGTCAAGAAAATAATTCAACCGTTACAAACATAGGACAGGGTCCGTCGGGCAGCCAGGGAGCGGGAAGCACGTTCTCCGTTGAAAGTCCCCGGTTGGGCGGTTTCACGGTATCACTTGTGGATGCAGAAGAAAGAACCCGTTCCGTGTATGAAGTCCAGGATATTGTTACCGCTAAATTCAAAAATTACCCGGGAGCGAAGATCAAGGTTGAAGAATTATTCTCCATATCCGGTAAAAAGCCCGTGGAAATTCTCATAAGAGGGAACAACCTTGACAAGCTTTCTGAGCTTGCAACAAATATCATGAATAAGCTGGAAAAAGTAGAAGGGCTTAAAAATATTGATCTCAATTTCCGTCCCGGCGCGCCGGAGTATAAGATTCGTATTGACAGGAAGAAAGTTGCCGACCTGGGAATGGGCTCGGCGGAAATTGCACGGATTCTGCGAATACTTTTATCTGAGGATAGGGTCAGCACTTTCCGTGAGGAGGGGAACGAATATGATATTTTCGTTCAACTTCCGGAAAAACAGAGAAACAGCATAGACAAGCTTGGAAGCCTGAAGATTGTTACTCCCGCCGGGAAACAGGTTCCCCTGAAAGAAATCGCAAAGATTACACCCAGCTTCGGTCCCAGCAGTATCACCAGAAGAGACAGGTCCCGATATGTATCTGTTCAGGCGGATATCAGTGGAGACAGGGCTCTGTCCCAGGTTATCGGAGACGTTATACCCATTATCAAGGAAGAAAAATTTCCCACGGGGTACAACTGGATTCTTGCCGGGGAGGAGCAGAAAAGGCAGGAAATATTCGGTGAGATGTTCCAGGTGTTATTCCTTGCAATCATATTTGTATATGTTTTCCTTGCGGTTCAATTTGAATCGTTTATCCACCCCTTCACCATCATGGTGGCAGTGCCCCTGGAGTTGATAGGAGTGTTTGGTGCGCTCTATATAACCGGGCAGACAATGACAATGTTTGCCTTGCTGGGAATTATCATGTTGGTGGGAATCGTGGTATCCAATGCTATTGTCTTACTTGATTATATTCTGTCCAGGAAGAGGGCGGGAATGTCCACGAGGGAGGCGATTATGGAGGCAGCTCCATTGAGACTTCGCCCCATTATGATGACTGCATTTACCACAATATTTGCCATGATCCCGCTGGCGGCTTTTCCAAGACCCGGATCAGAAATGTTTCAACCTCTTGCTACGGGTGTAATAGGAGGGCTCTTTGCCTCAACAGCACTTACTCTACTTGTGATTCCCGTAGTCTATTCAATTTTCGAGGATATTAGTGAAAAAATTTCTCAAAAAAAATAAAAAAATAAAAAGTGTATTTTCAAATATTTGTAAATAAGAGTAATAGATAAGATGAAAACAGGAAGTCTTGAAGGAAAACTTAATTGGACGGAGAATAAATAAGCATAAAATTAAAAGGCAGTGAAAATTTAGAATACAGGTTTGTGAAAAATTTATTATAAATGGAAAGTTTTAGAGACTAATCCCCAACCCATCCCCCTATTATACTCATAGTAAAAAGTCGGATGCCCCCCATCCGACTCTTTTTTTTTGTGCAAATTAAATTGGGTGCACATGTTTCCTGTCAAAAATATTTATTACTATTCAGATCCCACCGCCATGTCATTTTTTCACGAAGCTTTCCCTCGATCGGAGCGAAGGATCTCCCGCAAAAGAGCCGCCCACGCTGTCATTCCTTCACGGAGCCTGCCCTCGAGCGGAGCGAAGGGTTCAAGGACAGGCTCTGAGCGGAAAAAGATCATCTTACTTTATTCGATCAATCCCGGTAAGAATGTATTTTACTTACTTCCGATGTATAAATCAGCGAAGGATCTCCTCTCCCGGGTTCTCCTCACAACAATTATTCATATTCTTCGTATTCGGAGCCTGCTCTGAATTTATTTTATGGTGGCTTCGTGGTAAATACTCCCGGCATCCCCTGCGTTCTCCTCATTTCCTCATTTCCTTAGAGGTATTATTTCTCATTTCCTTATCCGAAGCATTGTCACCATCGCTTCATTATGATATAATTCACCCCATGATAATAATGAAGCCGGTGATATAAATGGAAATGATAAATTTAAAAGGAAAAACTCAGGAAGAACTCGATGAGTTCGCAAAATCAATCGGTGAGTCCGCCTTCCGTGGCAGACAACTCTTCAAGTGGATATACCACAGGGGAGAGTCCGATTTTGATAAGATGACTGATATCGGCAAGGAGCTGAAGAAAAAACTTCGAGAAACCAGCCATGTATCGGTAATCAAGCTTGTTGACAGAGTGACGGCGGATGATAAGAATACAGAGAAATTCCTCTTTCAACTTGCTGACGGCAATTTAATAGAGTCGGTACTCATGCGATATGAGGAACATTTAGGGTTCGGCAGATGTACCGTCTGTATATCAAGTCAGGTTGGATGCGCCCAGGGCTGTACATTTTGTGCATCCGGTAAAAACGGGCTTGTCAGGAGCCTTACCGTGAGCGAGATAGTCGATCAGGTCATGCAGGTTCAAAGCTCCATGAACGACACGGCGGAGAGGGTGACAAATGTTGTTGTCATGGGGATCGGTGAACCACTTGCAAATTTCAAAAATGTGGTAAAGGCAATCGGCCTCATAAACCACGGAGACGGTATCGCAATAGGGATGAGGCATATAGCGGTATCCACGGTTGGAATTCCCCGCATGATGAAAAAACTTGCCGACGAGAAGCTAAGCATCCGTTTTGCCGTGTCCCTCCACGCGCCCGACAACGAGACGAGAAGCAAGATTATACCGGCAAATAGAAAGTACCCCGTAGAAAGCATCATTGATGCAAGCAAGTATTACCAGAAAGTTACAGGAAGGCGTATTACTTTCGAATATATGTTAATCGATGGATTGAACGACTCCCTGGACCAGGCAAAGATGCTGGGAAAACTCCTGCGGGGGATACATGCAATGATCAACCTCATACCGTTGAATCCCGTGAAGGAGAGCCCATATAAAAGACCCGCAAGAAATCGCTGTTATCAATTTGCAAAAGAAGTAGAGAAATTCGGCCACAAGGTCATATTCAGGAATGAGCGAGGGACGAGTATTGACGCGGCATGCGGTCAATTGAGGAATAGAATGACGGAGAAGGAAAAAGGAAGTTAAAGAAATGAGGGTTAATACCTCTAAGGAAATAAGGAAATGATGAAAAAGAAGGCTGGAAGCCGGTTTCCCGCCTCTCGATTCCCATTTCCCATTTCCCACTTCCATATTGTGAGGAAGGAAATTGTCGGAATATCATCCAAGAAACATTCAGAAACAACCACCTCTAAAGGAGCGATTTTCATGGAACAAATATTCGATTTTGATCTTCTCATAATAGGATCGGGAACCGGGGGGTATGTGGCGGCAATAAGGGCGTCCCAACTCGGATTGAAAACAGCGGTTGTTGAAAAGGACAAACCCGGAGGAGTATGCTTGAACTGGGGATGTATTCCCTCAAAGTCACTCATACATCAGGCGGAAACCTACGGGTCTATCCACGGGCTCGAAAAAATGGGGCTAAAGGTTGATGTGAGCGGATTCGATTACTGCAAAGTTTACAAGAAATCGAGAAAAACCTCCGAGACACTTTCCAGGGGGATAACATATCTCTTAAATAAGAACAATATTGAATTTATCAAGGGTGAAGCCAAAATTGTAAGAAATCACGAGATTATTGTGAACGGTGAAAAGAAAATCACGGGAAAGAATATCATTGTCGCCACGGGATCCAGGGCGAGAGAGATCCCGTCCTTTCCCATCGACGAGGATACAGTGCTTTCATCGACAGGCGCGCTGATGATGCAGGAACTTCCAGAAACAATGCTCATCCTGGGCGCGGGGGCTATCGGCGTGGAGTTCGCCCATATATTTAACGCATTCGGCGTGAAGATTCACCTGGTGGAGATGTTGGATCAGATTCTCCCCCTTGAGGATGCCGAAACCGCAGCCGTTCTAAACAGGGAGTTCAGGAAGAGAAAGATAAAGATATACACGGGGACGAAAGCTTCATCCATGGAGAAAAAGGATGATGTGATCGAGGTTGTTCTGGAGGCAAAAGACGGAAAACAAAAAATAGTAGAGGTTGAGAAAATTCTTGTCGCCGTGGGACGCACTCCCAATAGCGAAAACCTGGGACTGGAAAACGTGGGGATAAAGACGGATAGAGGATTCATCCCTGTGGGGGACTATTACAAAACAGTGGTGCCGGAAATATTTGCCGTCGGCGATGTCATCGAATCATCCCAGCTTGCGCATGTCGCTTCGAAAGAGGGAGAGATTGCGGTGGAGTATATGGCGGGGTTGAAACCGGAGTCAAGAATTGACCCCGATACCATCCCCGGAGCGGTTTATTGTGAGCCACAAGTGGGAAGCTTCGGTCCCACAGAGTCAAAACTCCAGGAAACGGAAGTAAAATATGAGAAATTCGTGTTTCCATACAGGGGAGCGGGGAAATCAGTGGCAATCGAAAAACCCGCAGGACTGGCGAAGGTTCTTGTGAATCCCGATACTCACGAGATTCTCGGCGCATCGGTTGTGGGAGCGGAAGCTACGGAGATTATCCACGAGCTTCTCCTGGCGAAATCAGCCAAGCTTCTGCCCCGTGATATCGCAGAGATGATCCATGCTCACCCGACGCTCTCCGAGGTAAATATGGAGCTTATGAGGGGAATCGAGGGATGGGCGATACATGTATGACTGACGGGAAAAGGGAAAGGGGAAAGGGGAAACGGGAAATAGAAAGGGGAAGGGGGAAATAGGAATAAGGATAATGGATCCATTTTCCAATTTCTTTTTTCTTTTATTCCTTTGTGGTCTTTGCGGTGAAAAAACAAATCTGCCATCCGTTATCCGTTATCCGTTATCCTCTTCACATATATCTCGGAAACCAGGGCATGATCCATTGCTATCTCGGTTTCGTCCACATGAATCACGACTGTGGGCAGTTTCTGATTTACCGTGACAATTCCCTCCGGGTTAATTCCCAGGGATGAGAGTCTTCTAAGGCGTCTTCTGTCCTTTGTGGCAATGAATACAATTCTTCCCTTTTCCCCCGGCATAAGATCCACCAGGGGAATTACAAGAGGCGTTATTGTTTTTGTCAGTTTTTTACAGCATTCCCCCGGCGGTATGGGCCTTCCGTGGGGGCATGTGGATGGATGCCCCAGGAATGAGCATATAGAATCCGTGACCTCCTCGCTCAGGATATGCTCAAACTGACATGACGGTGCCTCGATTCTCCCCCGGGGAATATCAAAGAGATCCGTCAACATTCTTTCAGTGAGGCGATGTCTTCTTATCAGGTCGCGAGCGTGTTTCTCCCCGCCATCCGTGAAAGTGACATGACCTTCCTTTAAATATATCAGATTCATTTTTTTCAGCCTGTCGAGATTATCAAGAATTACATTCCCCGCTCCGGATTCTCTGTAATGATTTTCCGTAACCTTACCCTTTTCCCTGAGTACCCATATTGTTTCCAGAAGCTCATCAATCTCGGTGTCTATTTCAACAGCATGGTGCTTGCATATATCACAAAGTGGGCTTTCCAGGCTTTGATCCCGCTCGTCTTTGTCGATCATTCCTTCACCGTTTCCTTTCATTGTAAAGAGTGTTGATAATCGTTATTATAATGAAAATTTCCAGATATGTATGTGATTGTCCTTTAAGGGTATCCTCCTGTTTGTCGTTTGATAGTACACCTCTTGATTTGGGTGGAAGCCGGTCTCCCGACCAGTCTGGAAATGGTATGAAATCGAACTGTTTGTAGGGGTGGCATCTTGCCACGAAAATCGAGGCTGGAAGCCTCTCCTACAGTGGGAGGTCTGAATATTTACGAATCGGAATTACTTTTCCCGGAAAAAACATCTTTAAACCACTTGATTATTTTCGACTCTCCCGTGATTTTATAACCACAATTCGGGCAGCAAAACTTTGAGCATCCACTACATAGCTTTGTGTCACTGCAGTAGCACGTGGCATCTTCCATGTTGAATTTGTACCCGCACAGGGGGCATTTCATTTCATCTGTCATAACTGTTCAATCCCATTGTTTTTTATTGCAAAAGCCTGCCCTGAATTCATTTCAGGGAATCTTTTCAGGGTACGCTGAGATCACTGAAACAAATTCAGTGCGGCGCAGAGGATTAGAAGCATTGTCTGCCATTCATTAAATTCTGAATGCCAATTTTCAAGTATGAAAACTAAATTATCTCAAAGATCTACTCTTTTCCTTCCTCTGCGATCTCTGCGGTGAATAGTAACCTTCCGACATTATAAAACCACTCCCAGGGCATTTAATGCAAAGTTAAGGAGTCCGCCCACAATAAACGCGAAAGTGAAGACAAAGGCCGCCACAGCTACGGCGGTCTTCAGTCCTTTCTCCTTGATAATAACAAACATCTGAGCGACACAGGGGAGGAAAAGAGTAATTGTTACCATGCTGACAAGAATCTGGTTGTTGCTCAACATTCCTTTCCTTGCCATTTCCAGCAATCCCGCCGCTCCGTAATCTCTTCGAAGAAATCCCATCATGAACGAATCTGTGACTTCCGGGGGAAGTGAGAGGATTTTCGCCATAACGGGAGCCGCCATATCGCGGATAATCTGGAGAATACCCACTTTATCAATAAAAAACAGGAATAACGTCGCCAGGAGGAAAATGGGGACAGCTTCCCTGAGATACCATTCAATCCGGGCAAGTGTCTTGACGGCGATATTCTTCAAGCTTGGAAACCTCAGAGGCGGAATTTCGAGGATAAAATCGGATGTCTCCCCGGGAATCAGCTTGTTGGCGATAAATCCCACCAGTATCATCGATCCCAGGACAATAAAGAGCCATATGAAAAAGGCGTATGATTTCAACCCTGCAAGCATCCCCATTATTAAGCCCAGTTGAGCGGAGCATGGCACCCCCAGGGCAAGCAGAAGAATCACGAGCATTCTCTCTTTTGGCGAATCAAGTATCCTTGCGGATATTGTAGCCATAGCTCCGCATCCCAGTCCCAGTATCAGGGGAAGCACCGCTTTGCCGTTCAACCCCGCCCATTTGCATACGCGGTTTGCTATTATTGCAAGACGGGGAAGGTAGCCCGAGTCCTCGAGGATTCCAAAGAAAAAGAAAAAGGCGGCCACAATGGGCAGGACAATTGCGATGGCATAAGTTATCCCCACGGATATGAGTCCATATTCGCCCACAAGTAAATCCTGAACAAATTTTATCGGTATTATTGATTCCAGTACCCTTGCTATGAAAGGATTGATTATTCCGGTACCCTCGACAGCGTTCCCGAATACCGTTCCCATAAAGAAATCGACAACTGTGCCGGCCGCAAATTTTCCTACGAAAAAGTACATTAAAGTAAGCACTGCGATCAAGATAGGCACTCCCCATACAGGATGCATACATATCCTGCCCGCATTGTACATGAATCCCTTTCGGGGAGCTTTCTCAATAACTGCAACTTCTTTTATTAACCGGTCGGTATTTTGAAGTCTTTCCTTGTTAATAACAATTTCCAGGGGATCCGGGTATCTTTTTCTTGTATCTCTTATTATCCCCTGTATCTCTTCCCTGCCTTGCGGCGTTAACTTTTCATCAAGCCATTTGTTTAACGACATATCCTCGGACAGGAGCATGATCGCAACCGAGCGTTTCGAAATGGGAAAATCGGGAAGGTAGCCCTCGATTTTTTTTACCGCGTCTTCGATGAAGGGATCATATTTGAATTCATAAGTCGAGACATCAGCTTTTTCAATAGCGGGAAGGATTTTGTCGGTTCCTGTTCTTGATATTGCCACGGTCGGAAAAACCTGTGTCCCGAGCATTTTCGACAGCTTCTTGAAATCAATATTTATTCGCCTTTCCCGGGCCTCGTCCATCATATTCATCACGAGGATAAAAGGGATCTTCATCTCTGCAAGTTGAAGCGTGATAAGGAGAGTTCGGGCAAGGTTCTTTGAATCCGCTACCTGAATAATGACACTGTCCTTCTCCTCGAAGAGAATATCACGGGTTACAACCTCGTCCGTTGACATGGGCAGGAGGTTGGCAATACCCGGCGTGTCAATCACTTGGTATTTATTGCCGTGGAATCCGGCGTTTCCTCTTGATATCTCCACCGTTGTCCCGGGGTAGTTTGAAACCACAACATATTGTCCCGTGAGAATTCCAAAAATGACGCTTTTTCCCACGTTCGGATTGCCGATTAATATAATATTTTTGATTTGCTCTTCACTTT
Source organism: Vulcanimicrobiota bacterium (assembly GCA_021107945.1). Classification (GTDB taxonomy): domain Bacteria; phylum Vulcanimicrobiota; class JAJTBE01; order JAJTBE01; family JAJTBE01; genus JAIORV01. The sequence goes on from JAIORV010000120.1 coordinate 40,538, forward strand.
TCTTTTTTTGTTTAATGAATGACATTTTATCTACCTTATAAAATTTATGTTAATATTCACCGCAGAAGCCTGCGGTGAATTTGTTTCAGAGTTCACAGAGATTTAAACGAGATAGACATTAAAGTGCGGAGTATAATATTTGTTAAACTTCTGTTATGTTGTTTTATTATCTGAGGTATTAAGAAATCCTTTTTGAAATTGACATTTATTCTCAAAATAACCTGAAAGTGGTTTTTAATGAAGAGATCGCAGAGTCCGCAGAGTATAAGCGGAGAAAAAATATTGGTTACTCCGACAAAGATGTTAGAAGAGGGAAAAATGAAACGGGAAAAGGGAAAAAAGGAAAATACTGTGATTTTGAGGTTTTTTGATACCCTCACCTCGCAGGTCTGGAAGAAAAGAAATGCCTGAAACTGTCATTCCGAACTTGTTTCGGAATCCAATAACAACGACACCGTTTGATTAATAGATCCTGAAACAAGTTCAGGATGACGAATTCAAGCCATTCTGCCTAAAGAATGCGTAACTCCTGTTAGAATTTTAATAAAACCGCAAACCTGCAAAGAACCCTGGCCTTCGCCAAGGCAGGCGCAAAAAAAATATTTTTACCTTTGTGGTCTTTGCGATGAAAAAAATGTCATTAATAACTATAAACAGCTTAATGAGTAGCAAATCGCCCCCCATAAAGGAGAGCGATTTTTTATATTATAGTTATTGCTTCTCTTGATTCGAAATTATATTGATATATCCGATGACATGTCCATATTGTCCATATTATCTGCCATCATGTTGTCACCAACGCCGCCGAATTCCACATCTCCGACTCCGCCACCGGTATCGTCGCCGGCATCGCCGGCATCCATGTTGGTATCAATTCCAAACGACTGGGCTTCTTTTTGTTCCTGAGCGGAAAGCTGCCCTTCTTTGCTCATGCCTTTTTGCATTTTGTTATCACGGCCAAGCTGGTTGAAACTGTTCTGGTCAAACTTGCCTCCATCGACAGATCCAGCCTCGCTGTCATTGCTCGCAATCTTTGCCCTGACAGAGGGTTTGTTGGGGGAATCTTCAAGCGCCCTGTGAACATTCTGATCCACATTCGCGCCTATTTGAACTTTCTCCTGCACCGCCTGCTGGTAGAGAACGGACAACGATCTCTGATCCGCCCGGTACCTGTTTGCCAATGATTCGTTATCCTGACCTGGTTTCACATTTCCTGTTTTTGGCATTGCGTTACCGGCCTTTGGCATTGCGTTACCGACTTTTGGTATTGCATTACCGACTTTTGGCATTGCGTTTGCCATCCCCGGTACCGCGTTTGCTCTTCCGGGAACCGCGTTGGCGGTTCGGGGTCTTGTGTTACCCTTGTTGGTGAGTTTCTCTCCCGTCGCCGCTTTTTTGACCGCGTCGTCTCCGCCGACTTCCCGGATTTTCTGCTTGTCGCCAAGAATGGACTGTGACAGTCTTTCCAATTCCTGCTCATAATATTTCTGCTTATTGGAACCCTGTCCTTGCTCTGTGCCCTTGCCTTCTCCAGCCTTTCCGTCGGACGCTTTCTTTGACTGACGACGCTTTTGTAATTCCTTCTTCTTGTCGTTCTTCTTTTTTTCCTTAGCTTCTTCTTTCTTCTTGGCCTCTTCCTTCTTCTTAGCCTCTTCCTTCTTTTTGGCCTCTTCCTTCTTCTTAGCTTCTTCCTTCTTATTGGCCTCTTCCTTCTTCTTGGCCTCATCCTTTTTCTTTGCTTCTTCCTTCTTCCTGGCATCCTGTTGTTTCTTTGCATCCTGCCCTTTTTTGGGATCGGTTACTTTCCTCTTATCATCCTTCTTGTCTTCCCGTCCTGCTTTTTCCGAAGGCTGATTCGCTTTGCCGGGTATTGCATTCGCTTTTCCCGGGTGCGCGCTTCCCTTTCCCCGATGTGCGTTCGCATTGCCGTGTACTGCATTTATCCTTCTCGGATGTGCGTTTCCAAGACCCGGCAGTGCGTTGTCCTGTGCCGGCGCGGCATTTGCTTCTACCGGCGGTGGGGGTGCATTGGGTGTGGGCATTGCAGGCATCGCGGGCATCACAGGCATCGCAGGCATAACGGGCGCGGCGGACATTGTAGGTGCGGCGGACATTACAGGAGCAGATCCAATTCCTCCTCCGCCGCCTCCTGCGGACATTGACATACCGCCACCGCCTCCCGCGGACATTCCACCACCGAAGCCGCCTCCTGTTGACATGCCTCCACCAAAGCCTCCGCCCATGGACATTCCACCACCCATTGTCGGCATCACCATCGGCATTGAAGCTCCCATTGAGGGCATAGGCATTGCCTGTGGCATCGCCGAGGACTGTGTTGCGGCCATTCCGGCTCCAAGTATTCCCGCTCCCAGTATTCCCGCAGTCATGGCTTTTTGCTGTTGGGATGCTTGCCCTTGTTGTTGCCCCGCACGCGTCTTGGCAAACGGGTCGGACATTCTCTGAAGCGGATTTTTGCCCAAATTAACTTTCTTGCCAAGTTCTGAAAGTCTTCCCCGAATTGCTGATTGGTGCTCGTAATTTTTTCCGAGACCTTCCATGAGTTTGGAACGCTCCCTCTGGATTCTCTCCATGGTGCGCATGCCTTTCTGGAGTTTCTGTTTACTGGCCAATTTCTGTGCTTTTGCTCTTGTTTTCTTATTCTTATTGAGCTTCTGCTGTTGCCCCATTTGTTTTGACTTCATATCCATCTGCTTTGACTTATTCTGGAGCATCTTGCCCATATTCTTGAGCATTTTGGCTATCATTCTCAGCACCTTGGCAACCGCTCTCAAAGCCGCCGCAATTGCAGGACCCACAAACGGTATTCCCTGCACTGCGTTTGCCGCCGCCTCAATTGCCTTTGCCGCCATATTGAGTGCTTTCGCCGCAAGGTTGAGTGCCTTCGCCGCAACTTTCAATGCTTTCGAAATACCCTTGAACATCACCTTTTTAACCCCAGAGAGCTTCTCCTTGATACCAAAAGCTTTTTCCATTTTACCAAACTTCGTCATTCCAAGTTGGTTCATCTTATTCATTTTCATCTGTTGCATGCCCTGACGGTTTGTCTGACCGAGAGCCTGGGCGATCTTCCCTTGTTGAGAACGCTGTGAACCCATCATATCCATCAATTGGCTAACATCATTAACGCCTTGATAATTGGGTGAGCCTCCGAGGAGAGTGGCTCCCATTCCTCCTTTGCCCATCATGCCGGACATGGCCATCATATTGCCGGACATGGACATCTGGTTCATGAGCTTTGCGCCGTCCGTACCTGTCTGATTCTGAAGATTCCCGCCAAGAGCCTGTTTGGCATGGGGAGAGCCTTTGATAACGTTTCGTCCACCTCTGTTTGCCCCTACAGCTTTTGTCATGCCTTCAACTGATTTTTTACGACCACTTTTCAGGCTTTTATAATGGTGGGATTTTACCTTCTTCCTTTGCTCCTTGCCAAGTCCCTTGAGCTTGGACCTGGCCATTGCAAACCTGTTATCAATACCTTTTATCATGTCCTGTTTAAGTTCTGGAACCTCACCAATTCCATCCATGTTAAACACCTCACAAATAGTTATGACTTCTTACTATTACTATCACGCATGATTTATAAAAGTATAGGGTTGTCAAAGAAAAAAATATTTTTTGAAAAGTATGTAATATATTTCACAATATGTGAATTTTAATGATGTTGTTTTTGGCTATGTCGTGTTTTTAAAGTCATTACTGTTCAGCCCTCTGTTTTTTCACCACAGAGAACTCTGCGGTGAATAGCCGGATTTACAATAATAACAACATAATCCTCCGGCAATCAAGGGCAGGATAAAACTGTCTGCTTCATAAAATATAAAACCGACATGCCATACAAGAAAAACATACTCTCACAACCACATAACTGGCTTACAAAACATTATTACATAAGGAACCTGGAGGCAATATCGGAGAATATCGGCGGAAGGGTTCTGGATGTGGGATGTGGCGTGAAGCCATACTCTTTTATGATTGAACCTCATGCCGATGAATATATCGGATTGGATTGCGAGAATGCAACATATGGAAAGTCGAAAGTGGATGTGGTGGGAAATGCCGAGATTCTCCCGTTTCCCGACTTGAGCTTCGATACAGTCGTCTCGTTCCAGGTTATCGAACACCTGCCTGAACCGATTGAATTTTTCAAAGAAGCTTTCAGAGTGTTGAAATCCGGTGGGAAATTGATTACCGCTTCACCGTTTCAATTTGGTCTTCACGAGGAGCCACGGGATTATTACAGGTTCACGCCTCATGGATTGAGATTCCTTGCCCAAAAAGCGGGATTTGATATCATTTCGATTGAACCATCGGGTGGATTCTGGACAATATGGACAGTCAGGCTGAATTATTTTATCCGACATCACACCCCCCACAGGCTGAGGTTTATATGGACTCCTTTCTTCTATGTTGACCAGGTTATGGCGGATATTTTGGACAGGATATTTGTAAAATACAGGAAAGATTGCGCCGGATATACAATGTTGGCGGAGAAGGAATGAGAGATTATAATTAACCACGAAGACACGGAGGACACAAGAAATAATATGATTTTTTCCTTATTTCCTCATTTCCTTAGAGGTGAAAATTTCTGTTTTTATTATATAGGTGAGAAGTTACCATGAAAGATAAATTCCTAATCACGAATTCGGTCGCATTGAATGGCGGAGATGCCGCTATTTTGTTGTCTATGATCGAGTCGATAAAGCGGGAGTTTGGCGAAGATGTCGATATAAAAGTTCAGGCAAAAAAGCATGAAGCTTGCAGGAGATATTACCCGGAAGTAGATTTTATTCCCGCTCTTGAGGAGAGGGAGAAAGGAAGAAATCTATTCGAAAAAATCTTCCTCCGCCTGAAGTACTCCAGACTTCTCCTTTATGCAGCTATGGAGAGATTCCTGAAAATCCGGGTTTCCCTTCTTCTTACCGATATGGAAAGGGAAATAACCGGGTCGTTCAGAGATAATAATGTTGTTATAAGCTGCGGAGGCGGGTTTTTAAACGATTATTACCCTCTATATAAAAGGACTGTGGGTTTTATTCTCGCCAGGCTATACGGATGCAAAACGGTTATCTATGCACAGTCGGTGGGTCCTTTCTGGAGATATATATCAAAATTGCAGGCAAGGTGGATACTGGAAAATGCATCGCTTGTCATTCTCAGAGATGAAAAATCGTATGATATTCTTAGAAACCGGTTGAATATAAAGAATGAAAACACCCATATAACAGCCGATGAAGCTCATCTTCTTCCATCCGTTGATCCGGGTAAAACCCCCGTTTCATCAATAAAAAAGGAATTTCCCGGAAAGTTGCTTGTGGGGATCTCGATTCGCAGGTGGGAGTTCGGGGATATACCGGACGAGATGGAGAGGCAGAGGAAAGTTTCCCTTTATATCTCCGCAGTAAAGGAGATATGCACTCATCTTGTCGATAAATATAACACTCATATTGTATTTATTTCCACATGCCAGGGAAGACCCGAGTATTTCATTGACGACTCGAAGTTTGCCGCGGGCGTTATAAAGGATCTTCCCCGTGAGGCGAGGGATAATATTACCGTTACATCGGATGCTTATGACCCCCGGAAATTGAAGAAAATAATGGAGAATTTCGATCTGTTCGTGGGCATGAGAATGCATACGATTATTCTTGCAATGTGCGCAGGGGTTCCATGTGTGGGATTGGGGTATGAATTCAAGACGGAGGAGTTATTCAAACAGGTCGGCTTGCCTGAATATGCGGTTGATCTGAAGTCCGACAGAATTGAAAGATTAAATGATATCGTGGATGACCTTATTGAGAACAGAGAAATCGTTTCGAAAAAAATAAAGAACAATTTGAATGATGTAATTGCAAGAGCAAAAACGAACGCCTCGTTGCTATGCTCTAACCCAAAAAACTCAGTAACGTAGCGCGGGTTTTTAAACCCGCCAATATGTTGTTTCTTCACGTAGCGCGGGTTTTTAAACCCGCCAATATATTAGACTACGTTTAAAGATACCCGGTGCCTGAGGCGTCTCGTTGCAGAGAAAATGCATTCCACAAATAGTTTAACCTAAAATGCTAGTCATATTGCTTTGTGGGAACCTTCTTGAAAGAAAGTTCTCAGCTTTAAGCCGCTGAAGCGGCTTGATGTAAAGCTGCCTCCCCCTAAGCCGCTTCAGCGGCTTAACTAGGAGGAAACCCGCTAATATATTAAACCACGTTTTAAGTTACCTGGTATACTCCGCGTAATTTAGTTTGTCATCATTTTACGGAACGGTGCTATCATACTTCTCAGGGACGCCGGATTGCCCTGAAAACGATTGAATCTCCTGA
>JAIORV010000049.1 GCA_021107945.1 Vulcanimicrobiota bacterium
CTCAAATTACCAGAGTTGGGCAAAGCCATACACCCGGGATTGGTGGTCGGATCCGTTACTCAATACTGATAAGATGTTGTTGTTTTTTAAAAAAATACTTGACAAGAATAAACCAGAATCTCAACCCCCGTAGTATGGAGGAGCAAATATTAATAAGAATGATTGTTGTGAGAAGAACCCGGGGGAAGAGATCCTTCGCTGTGGAATAAATCGGAGATATGCAAAATCCATTCTTGCCAAGGCTTCATTTGTTAAAGTAAAGCGCTCGTATTCCGCTCAGGATGACAACATGGCGTGTGATTCATTATTAAAGATAATCCTTGCAATTGTCATTCTGAGCGGATCACGAATGAAATACTTGATTCCGACGACTTTTTCAAGACGGAACTCAATTTATGTTCGCGTTTTTACACAGCGAAGAATCTCAACCCAATGGCATGGAGGGAGCAAGTCTCAATTTGAGGAAGAATTGATTCGAGGAAGAACCCGGGAGAGGAGATCCTTCGCTGTGGAATACATCGGAGATATGCAAAATTCGTTCCTGCCAGGGCTTCATTTGTTGAAGTAAATCGCTCGTATTCCGCTCAGGATGACAACCTCTGGGGATCGTCTTTGAGGAGATCCTTCGCTGTGGGACACATCGGAGGAATGTAAAATCCGTTCCTGCCATGTTTTATTCCTGAATAGATACGAATAAAACAGATCAGCCAATCTCATCTTGTAATATAGTATGAATTTCCGGAATTTCTTCCATAATTTTTTCCATTTCAGATTCCTGTGCTTCCGGTGGTAATGAGAATGGTGTGACCTTGTTTCTTCCTTCTTCTTTAGAACGATACAGGGCAAGGTCGGCCTTCCTGATTAATTCCTGGGGATCTCTTGCGTCCCTGGGGAATGTTGCAATTCCGATGCTGACAGTAACATTTAATAGGAATTTCCTGAACCTGACTTCCTCGTTCGCCACTTCTTTGCAGAGTCTTCTTGCAATTATCAAAGCTCCTGTTGTTGAAGTTTCTGGAAGTAAAATGCAGAATTCCTCTCCACCATATCTTCCACAGACATCTGTTGCCCTTGTGGCGCGTTTAAAAATCTTTGACACTTCAACAAGAAACTTATCGCCGGCCTGATGGCCGTAAGTGTCATTTAGTTTTTTAAAGTGGTCAAGATCAATCATCATCAGGGACATTTCGCGTCCGTACCTTCTTGCGCGGCGAAATTCCTCGTTCATTCTCTGCATGAAATGACGGCGAATGAATAATTTTGTCAAGCTGTCGGTAACCGCCATCTCGTAAAGTCTGGCATTGTTAATGGCAACCGCCGCTTGATCTGCAAGTGTTTCTATAATGCCCAGGTCTTCCTTGGTGAAAGTCCCATTCTTTTTATTGCTTATATTTATTACCCCGATTGTTTCATCATAGACTTTAAGTGGTATGCATATGATATTATCAACATTCGAGCGTTTTGAAGCAAGAAACCGGGAGTCGGTTGACGTGTCTTGAATAAGAAGCGGATCTCCTGTTTGCGCAACCCGCCCCGCTATTCCCTCGCCGAGTCGTATCCTTGTGCATTGGATCTCACCGTTCAATATCTTCTCTTCGGTGATCTTGTCAATACCTCTTACCACCTTCACGGCAAGTTCATCTCTTTCAAGGAGCATCAGGGAGCCTTTTGAAGCTTTTACAATATCAATAGCCTGATCAATAATCATTACAAGCAGCTTGGTAAGATCATCAATGAAATTCAACGCTTGTCCTATGTCATAGAGAATTTTCAGGTTATGCATTTGTCTGTCGAGTTCTTTTTGTGACACACCGATTTCCTGGTAAAGAAACGCTGTTTCAAATGATGCTGCGGCCTGATCCGCCAGAAGACTCAGATATTCAAGATGTGTATGGTTTATACTCTTTTGATCAAGTGTTATAATGCCTATGAGCCTGTCTTTTGCTTTCAGAGGGATCCACGTGGAAGATTCAAGCAATTCCAGCTTGTTCTCCTTGAAAATAGTTTCAAACCTCAGGTTCCCTTCAATATCGACGACCGATATGGGAATTCCGCTACCCAGCAGTTGCCAGAAAAGTCCCTCTTTATACTTGTAATGAATACCTCTGACAGTGTCTTCATCCAGTCCAATCTGATGTGAGATCACAAAAGCGCCGTGTTTCTTATCATGAAGTAGAAGCGCGCATTTCTGTATGGGAAGCCGCTCCGCTATCATGGCTAGCAAAATTTGAGAAAGTCTCCGGGGATCCGGAGTGGAAGTGAATACTTTTCCCGCCTGGGATATGGTGAAGAGGTCGAATACTTTTTGATCCAGGTCTTTTGTCTGGAGTTTCAGGCTCTGTACCTTCTGGAGCAATTTCATGTTAGTTTTCTCCAGATTGTTTGATTTATCCTGAAATCTCTTTAACTTTTTTAAAAGAATTTCTTCTCGTCGGTCAACAATGGTAAACTCAACAGTATCTTTTTCATTCTTAAAAGGTTCCATATAACCCGGCAAGATGTTAACCCCCGATTTTTTCTTGAATCAATTGCTTATATTTGCACGGATTGCACATCAATCCTTTAGAATGGAATAATAAGAATTAAATCCAGATAATGATTTTAAATTCACCGCAGAGATCGCTGAAACCCTGAAACCCTGAAACAAGTTCAGGGCAGGTAAATTCCCTGAAATGAACTCAAGGCAGGCAGTGCAGGCGCGGAGGGCGAAGAGAATTTATTATATACAAGGGTTTACCGCTAATCAAGTGCACCAAACTTCAGGCATTCTCCGATATAATTTTATACCGGCGAGAAATGGACTTTTCCCCCGGTAAAAAGCTACAACACAGCAATTACAAGACTCCAAATGCATTTTTATGGTTTAAAAAAAGTCTTTTGCACATGCCCTGGCGAAGGCCGGGGCCATTTGCTTCTTTGCGGTTAATTTTAGTCCTTCAAATATTTACCCACACAATATAGCAAAGAGCTCATTTACTTCCCACGCTTTTTAAGTCTCTTGAGACGCCTTATTTCAAGTACCTCGGCGTCATCCCTCATTCTCTCCGGGGTCAATTCTTCTTCCTCTTCTCCCGAAAGAACCTTGAATTTCCACTTCCTGAATGCATTCAGACTGAAATACACAAGTATAATACAAACCGGCAGGGCAATCATCGGGCTAACTATCCCAAGGACGACACCTCCCAGAGAGAGTACATCCTCTGTGATGCTGAGATACAGGTTGTAATTTCCATAGCTTATGGCGTCTGATAGTATCTTGCAGCTTGCCCGGAAGCTTTGAACGGGAAGAGTTATGCCCGCTCCGAATCCCAGCGCAATTATATAGTTCACAATCGGATCCGGATGATTGAGAACCGCAAGGCAGGCAATAACTCCAGCGATCGGCCTTAATACAAGGTGAAGTCCGTCGAGAAAACTGCTTGCCGAGGGGACCTTGTCTCCGAGCACTTCAATAACGGTAAATATTACTATAACAAAGAATACCGTATCATTCTTGGCAAGATAGGGATAGAGATCGGGATTTAAGAATTTTGCCCCGAGCAAGCCACTCCGGGCCGCCCAGCAAATAGCCAAAAGAGGCACAAGAGCCCGAAGCCCCGAACACATAGCCAGAGTTCCTGCAAGAAGAAGTTGTTGAAGAAATCCCATAGTCAAATGTCTCCACTAAAAAAGTATTAATATATTCCCCATAACAAGGGTGTTTCCTCCTCAAAACATTGGTATCTCAAATACAAGCTGTTTTCAATAAGTAATGTCGTTTTTATTGAAATCTTAATAAAACCGCAAAGAAGCAAAGAACGCAAAGACCTTTTTTTAATTCTTTGTGGTCTTTGTGGTCTTTGTGGTCTTTGTGGTCTTTGCGGTGAATATCTATGAATTTTTAATTATTCTGGAAAAAAGAGATAAAAGAGGGTAAAATAAAAGGGAGCTCAAACAAATATTATTCCAGGACAAGTCCCGGGAGGAAAATTTATGAGAAAAATTATTCCTATAAAGACGATAAAAGGGAACTTTATCGTACCATCCGATAAATCAATATCACATAGGGTTATCATCCTTGCTGCATTGTCAAATGGAAGAAGTCTTATCAGGAATTTCCTGTTTTCAAATGATTGTATCTCCACGATCGAATGTTTCAGGAAACTGGGAGTCACAATAGAATGCCGCAGAAAAGATAAAGTCGGGAAAGACAATGATAGAGAAAACGCCGGTGAGATAATTATTCATGGCAGGGGATTAAAAGGACTTTGTAAGCCCCCGGAAATTCTCGATGCCGGAAATTCAGGAACGACAATGCGCCTTATTTCAGGAATACTTGCCTCTACAAACTTTCTTAGCATTATTACAGGAGATGATTCTCTCAGATTCAGGCCTATGGGAAGAATTATCAAGCCGCTGAAAATGATGGGAGCGGAGATTTACGGTAGAAACGAAAACAAGTATCCCCCTTTGACAATTATCGGAAAAAAGCTGAAAGGCATTGAATATTGCCTGCCGATTCCTTCAGCGCAACTAAAATCATGCATTCTTCTGGCCGGACTTTCATCGGAGGGGACTACAATAATAGAAGAGCCTGTTGTCAGTAGAGATCATACAGAACGTATGCTAAAAGCACTTGGCGCATCAATAAAACATGAAGGCAGAAGAATTATTCTTGAAGAAAAAAGCAAACTTGCTCCTTTTGAAACGTGGGTTCCCGGCGATATATCCTCCGCATCCTATCTCATTGCCTCAGCACTGCTTCTGCCTGAATCCAAAATCTCCATAAGAAATGTGGGTTTGAATCCCACAAGAATGGGATTTGTGAATGTACTAAAAAAAATGGGAGCCAATATCAGGGTAACAAAAAAAGACACCACTCTTTTAAACGAACCATACGGTGAAATTGAAGTTCAATTTGGTCCATTGAATGGCATAAAAATAGGTGCCGACGAAATCCCGACCTTAATCGATGAAATCCCTCTCCTGGCAATAATCGGTGCAAAAGCAAAAGGCAGGACAATAATATCCGGCGCCGGCGAGTTGAGAGTTAAAGAGACCGATAGAATATCAGCAGTCGTGGAAAACATCCGGTGTATGGGAATAGAAATCGAAGAGAGGGAGGATGGGTTCATCATAGATGGGGAGCAGGATTTCAAGGGAGCGATGCTGGAATCCAGGAAAGACCACAGGATCGCTATGACATTTGCCGTGGCGGCACTTTCTGCCAAAGGAGAAACCAAAATAAAGGGCGCAAGCATCGCCGGAATTTCATACCCGGGATTCTGGGAGTTACCTCTTTTTCAGGATTGAGGGTGAATGATTTAACGCAGAGGACGCGGAGTCCGCAGAGTTTTATTTTATATGGAATTAACGCATTGGATTATGATTGCTGGATCTGAATGGGAATAATTATTGTTTTCCTTATTTCCTAATTTTCTTAGAAAACCCCATCCTTCCTCATAATTCATTATCAGGCTTTATCGGGTAAGGCTCTTTATCCGGTGAGACAAATTTCTGCGCTCCAAGGGACTTGACAATCCTGCATTTATCTCCATCTTTGAGGTATTCCTGTCCCGACAGGGAAATTCTCGATTTATCGGAAATATTGCCCGAGATCATCGCTGATTCGTCCTGAATCTTCAATACTTTGATGTGTACTTTGTGAGCAATATCTTTATCGTCTATAATGAAGATAAAGAAGCCCTTATCATCCATCTTTTTCACCAGGCAAGCGATGGGAACAAAAGCTCCCCTGTGTTTTTTTCCGAGATGGAAGGTCGCTTTGCCGATATTTCCGACAAAATCTTTGAGGTCAGGATATTCAAGTAATCTGAGTTTTATGCGGAAAGATCTGGATGCTTCATCCGATATCGGCTGAATTTCCCTTACTTTCGCTTTTACTGTTTTGTCCGGTTTGTTTGTAAAAGAAACTTCCGCGATATCGCCTATATTAATCTCATCAATGTGCTTTGTGGGGACATAGATAATCACATCATTGGCTTTGGCAGACTGGATTTCATAAATGGGATTCTGAGAACTCACCAATGCTCCTATGTCAACTAATTTTCTTGACACTATCCCGTTCACCGGTGAACGAAGAAGGGTGTACGAAAGCTGAACTCTTGCCGTCTCGGCGTTGCTTTGCGCAACTCCGACATTTGATCGTGAAATTTGGATGTCTTCCTTGATGGGACCTCTTTTTTTCATATTATACTGGTCTTTAGCCGCCTTATATTGTTGCACGGCAACCTTATGTTGATTCACCACAGAATCATATTGCTGTTTTGGAAGGGCGTCTTCTTTATATACCTTCTCATATCTATTCATTTCAAGTTGTGCATGCTCCAGATTCGCTTCTGCCTGGAGCATATTCGCTTTTGCAATCTCTTTTTCTTCCTCGCGGCTACCCACAAGAGTGCGATCAAGGTTTGCCTGTGCATAACCAACCTGTGATTGTGCAGTCCTGAGATTGGCAACATATTGCTTTTGATCGAGTCTGGCCATCAAGGCTCCTTTTGAAACGGGCTGACCCACATCAAAATACATTTGCTCGATATTGCCTGACGCCATAAATGCTATTTTTGTAATCAGCGGCGCGTCAGTAGTGCCCGGGAAAGTAAGAGTCTCCTGGAAATACCTGAAATTTGGTTGTATTGTCTGAACGGAGACCTTATACTCTTCCGTGGGTTTGGGTTTTTCCTTTTCGCATCCCGATGCAAAGCAAAGAAATGCTATAAGGCAGATTGAAATTATTATAAGCCTGCTTTTGGTACCTGGCACTTTTTACCCCTCCGGTATTTTTTAATTGACGAATTCAGAATTAATTATTATCTTCCAAATCCTTTCCCGTTGCTTTTTCCAAGGCCGCAAGGTAAGTGAAATTATCGTATTTTGCGGTAACCAGATCCTGTCTTGCCTGATTCAGAGTTCTCAGGGCGTCTTCCATCTCGACCGACAATGACAAGCCGTTTGCGTATCTCACTTTTGCCATGTGATAGCTTACACTTGCCTGTTGAACATTTTTTATGGAGGTATAATAATTAATCCTGGATTCCCTGAGATCAAGGAAAGCTTGCTCTATTTCGAGCTTGATCTGCCGTTTCAGATTATCCAGGGCAATCTCGGCGGTTCTGACTACAGATTCCGATTCCTTTATCTTGCCGCTTTTCGCTCCTCCGTCAAAAATTGGAATTGATAATGAAAGTCCCACATCCCAGGAGTGATCATTGGTCACTGACGAGCTGGTCTGCTTTGTGTACTTACTTGAAAGGCTCACAACAGGATTGGTCTGAGCCTTGGCGGCTCGCAACAGCGCCTTGCTTGCGGATATGTTTGCATTCATTGCCAATATTTCATGACGGTTTTCCATTCCAATTTTTTGAAGTTCATCAAGCTTATATAGTTTGGCGGGAATCTTCATCTTGTCGGGAGTGACCCTGAACTGGATTTTATCATCATATTCCAGTAGATATAAGAATGAAGATCTTGACAGTATAACCATTTTCTTGGCGGATATCAGGCTCTGCCTTGCAGTCGATACCATATACTCGCCCCTGACAACGTCCATCTTGGAAACAATTCCGTTTTTATACAGACTGTTGGCGTTTTCAAGGTGATCCTGTGTCGAGTTAACATTATCTTTCCTTACTCCAACCATTGCAATGGCTTTTAACATATTATAAAACGACGCCCTGACATTATATGTGACCTGCATTTCTTCAGATTCATAATTTTCCTGTGTAATCCGGATATTTACAAACGAAGCTGAAATCTGGTTTTCAATATTCCCGAATGTCGTTATAAGATATCGCAGGGAAGCCTGCCCATAATACATATAGTCTCTTTGAAAAATAATTTTTGTGTCAAAAGGAAAAGGAAGTGTAATCTCCTGAGTCGGTCCCTGTTTGATAGCGGCGGCATCAAGCTGCAAGGTTGGATTCTTGGCGGCTTTTAATTGCTTGTATTGCGCAACCGCCTGCTTGATTTTCTCTTTCCCCTGGCGCAGTTGGGCGTTCCGGGCAATTGCAATCCGGACACTTCGCCCGATTGTAAGGATTTCATTGGGAACAAGCTCCGTCGGCCTCGGGGGTTTTATCAGGTCTTCCTTTTTAAATTCATCAGGCTTTACCAGTATTTTATCGATATCAACACTGTCAAAGATGGGGTCATTATAGACTTCATTGTCAGTTTTATCGAGGATGAAGTTTGCAGCCCCCGGTTTTGTTTTAATTTTTTGAGTGGGCTTGGAAGTTGGCTTCTTCTTCCTGGACTCAACAGACTTCTTGGTGGACTTTTTCTTCACAGGACTAACTGTTTTTTTGTTCTTTTTATTGAATTTTTCCTCCGTCATCTGCTTGTGTTGATAAGGAACGGAAGAATCTTTGCCGTTATTACTTTCAGCCCACGCGTATTTACTAATCCAATATTTCCTGTTAGAATTAATATTGTATTTTCCAGGCTCTTCTGCATGTCGAAAAGAAAAAAACGACAGAAAGACAAATATAACCGCAATTACGTAATACTTTATTTTCATTGATAAATACCTTGCAATAAATACCTTGTTTTTGAAGATTTGGGTATAATAATTATAAATACATTTTACTTGATTACCGGTTCTTTTTCGCGAATATTGGATTTTCGTGAAAAGACATATAATTCCTCTAATCTTATGATTTCATCAATTTCTAATGTCCGGGAGAGTCCCCTCGATTTTTTTGGGGAAACTCCCAATAATAAAAAATATTAACAGGGAAATTGAGTTGGAACTCGTATTTTTAAAGATATGATAATTGGATAGTTTTATCCAATATTCTCCATAGGGGGTGTATTCATGGAAAAAGTGACTCCAAAGCTAGATATATTAAGAGATAAATTAATAGGCTACCTTGAAGACGGACTGGGGCAATATGTTCAGGATAAAGAGGGGGATTTCTCAATATTCTATGAATCGGTTCGTGTATTTGTTTGCCCCCGGGAATGGACCGACGGGAAAACAATAGTTAAGATTTTTTCCATAACAAACCTGGATGTAATGGAAAGTGCCGCCCTTTTTAAATTCCTTGTAACGGAAAACTTGAAGCTTTTGTTGGGACATTTCTCGTATGACGAAGATAACCTTGCCGTATGGTTTGAGCATGTTCTGCTGGGCGAAGAAATGAGCAAAGAGGAACTTCTCACCGCTCTTTCCACAATTGCAATCCTTGCGGATAAATATGATGATATAATAAGACAAAAATTCGGGGGGATATTATATACGGAGGCATAAACAACTAATTTTCATAAGGGTGATAATAGCTTGATTACATCGACAGAAGCCAAGCGGCTGATAGAAATGGAGAAAGTATATTCGGGACAACCAGGAATTATTTATTTTCCAACGCACGGACAATTTCTAAATTTAGAATTTTCAGGCAGGCAGAAAAAGGAAAATTTTCTCGTTGACATAAGCCGCAAGTATTTCAGGGTAACAGGTTGCACATTCCAGGAAAGATATAGGGTAACAATTCCCTTGATTCGCCTTGACATTGACGGGAGAACCCATAAAAATCCGGATAATACATATCTTCAATGCCCACATATTCATATTTACAAAGAAGGTTATATGGACAAATGGGCATATCCGTTGGATACCAATGTATTTCCAGATTTAAATGATATATATAAAACCATGGAAGATTTTTTCAGGTATTGCAATATAACAGATTATCCCATAGTTCAGGAGGGATTACCATTATGAACTTACAGGAATGCCAGGACTTGATAAATCAATATGTAAAATGGCTTAAAGAAGGCTTGAAGATACAAAAGATTAACGATGTCTATGAAATTACAACTCCATTTCTTGACAGGCATAATGATCTATTGCAAATTTACATAGAACCTGGAAATTCCGATAACAGTTTTTATTTGACGGATTATAGCTATACAATCAATGATTTGCGCCTTTCCGGCATGGAATTCAACACTCCTCGCCGCAAGAATTTGTTGAATACAATAATCAACGGATTCGGAGTCAGACTTAAAGGCGAGGAACTTTTTGTTGAATCAAATAAAAAGAATTTTCCCCGTATGAAGCATAATCTTTTACAAGCGATGTTATCTGTTGATGATCTATTTGCTCTTGCCTCCCCGTCCATTGCTCAATTCTTTTTAGAAGATGTTGAAACATTTTTTTTAGAGAAAAATATAAGATATATAAAAGATGTGAAATTTGCTGGCAAAAGCGGGTACGATCAAAAATTCAATTTTGTAATTCCGGCTTCTGCAAAAAAACCTGAAAGAATACTAAGCGCAATAAACAAACCCGATAAGCAAAAAATATTTTTACTTGATTTCGGTTGGAGTGATGTAAGAGAAACAAGATCTAAAGATACAAGATGTTATGCCGTTCTTAATGATGAAGAAAGAATTAGCGCAGAATTGTTAAGGGCTTCGAAATCTTATGGAGTAATACCTGCGCCATGGAGTCAGAGGGAGAAATTCGTGGAAGAATGGGCTGGATGAATAATTATTAAATCAAGATAACTCATAATAAATCTCTTATTTCCCCCAATTGTCTTATAATAAGATCCTTCCTCTCCTCATCCCCCAATTCTATTGGTTTCTCTTTACCCATAATCCTGAAAGACTCTATTGTTATTGTGTCGTTATACCCGCTCTTCTTAATTAGCTTGATTATCTTTGCAAGCTTTTTTGTATCCTGAAAAAATAAATGATCGTATTCTCCGATATTGTCATGAAGATGAATATGCCCGATCTTATCGCCGATAATATTGAGGAAATTAACAAACTCGGAATCCGAAGTTATATTTGCATGACCCACATCAAGAGTTATCATGATCGAGGGAATTTTTTCAATAAGGTCTTTAAGATTAACTGCCCTGTTATAAGGAAATGTTTGAAGGTTCTCCACAAGCATTTGAACACCGTTTTCTTCACAAAAACCGGCAATCTCCCCCAGACTTTTTATGTTGTTTGTCCTTATTCTTTCTATAGACCCTCCATTACCGGCCGAGGGATGAACAGTGGATTTGCGTGCTCCGATTTTTTTATACATACCGATAGTTTTTTGCGCTTTGTAGATATTTTGAGGCTTCCCCTGGGAAAAATCATATCCCCAGTGGACATGCCCCATTACCTTGAAACCCCTGAGGATGTCATTCATGCTTGAAATGTATTTTTTTGAATATATTGACAGGTCTCTCTTAAAGGTTATCTCTATATAATCAAAATGCTTCTTGGCAAATGCTATTTCCGGTAGAATATCCTCGCTGTATATACTTGGCATATATCCGATTTTCATTTTTTTTCCTATCAAAGGTGGTTGCGAAAGTTGTTGATGCCGTAAGAAATGGGAGTAATTCCAGCATGCCGAGATTGATCATAATACAGAAATTCCCGCCGGCATGAAAAATCTTTCCTGTGAGATTCCCCGTCCGGCGAGGATTTCTTTGCCTACCTTGTTTGAAAAAATGCTACCCATGGTGTCAACGGGAAGAAATCGATACTTCTTCCAGCAAAGACCATTACATCCCAAAACCGGCAAAAATCACCGCGCCAGGATGATGGAAATACTGTCAACGCCAGAAATCGTGTTTGCAATGTCAGGTTTGGTGTCGCCGTTGAAATCGCCTGTCGTTATGCCGTAAGACCCGTTTCCTGTTGAATAATTTTCCGCCGCCTGGAATGTTCCGTCACCGTTTCCAAAAAGCACAGAAACATTGTAAGAGTTGAGATTAGCTGTAACAATGTCAAGTTTACCGTCACCGTCAAAATCGCTTATAGCCACACTAATAGACATGTCTGCCGTGTCATAATTTACCGCCGCCTGGAATGTGCCGTCACCGTTTCCAAGAAGCACAGAAACATTGTCAGAGCCTTCATTAGCGATTGCAAGGTCAGGGTCGCCGTCACCGTTAAAATCGCCTGTCGCCATGCCAGAAGGCTGGTTTCCCGCTGCATAATTTACCGCCGCCACAAATGTCCCGTCTCCATTTCCAAGAAGCACAGAAGCATTGTTAGCGTTATAATTAGCGGTTGCAATGTCAAGGTCGCCGTCGCCGTTGAAATCGGCTGTCACTACACTATCAGTCCAGCCTGCTGAGGCGTAATTTACCGCTGCCACAAATGTGCCATCGCCGTTTCCAAGAAGTATAGAAACATTGCTAGTGTTAAAGTTAGCGCATGCAATATCAAGATCGCCGTCGCCGTTAAAATCTCCTGTCGTTATACCGTAAGGCCCGTCTCCCGCTGCATAATTTACCGCTGCCGCGAATGTGCCGTCGCCATTTCCAAGAAGCACAGAAACATTGTCATCAATAGCATTGCCGACTACAATGTCAAGGTCGCCGTCTCCGTTAAAATCGCCTGTCGTAACTGCAATAGGCCCATCTCCCACAGCATAATTTACCGCTGCCACAAATGTGCCGTCGCCGTTTCCAAGAAGCACGGATATATTGTCAGTGCCATTATTTGCGTTTGCAATGTCCAGATCGCCGTCGCCGTTAAAATCGCCTGTCACCACGCTATAATCCTCGTCTCCTGCGGCATAATTTACCGCCACCTCAAATGTGCCGTCACCGTTTCCAAGAAACACAGAAACATTGTCGTTGAGAGCATTAGCTGCCGCAATATCAGGTTTGTCATCGCCATTATAATCAAATGCCGCCAAGCCTCGAGGCCCGTTTCCCGAGGAATAATTTACAGCCGCCTGGAATGTACCGTCGCCGTTTCCAAGCAAAACGGACATATTGTCATCATCATAATTAGCGACTACAATGTCTGTGTCGCCATCGCCGTTAAAATCGCTTACCGTAATTCCCATAGGCTTATCTCCCGCGGCATAATTTACCGCTGCCACAAATGTGCCGTCACCGTTTCCAAGAAGCACAGAAATGTTGTCAGAGAAATAATTTGCGGATGCAATGTCAAGGTCGCCGTCACCGTTAAAATCGGCTGACACTAAACAATAGGGCTGGTCTCCTGTGGCATAATTTACCGCCGCCACAAATGTGCCGTCGCCGTTTCCAAGAAGCACGGACATATTGCCAGCGTTCCTGTTAGCTGTTGCAATGTCAGGGTCACCGTCACCATTAAAATCGGCTGACACTATGCTATAAGGCGCGTCTCCCGTTGCATAATTTACTGCTGCCGCAAATGTGCCGTCACCATTTCCAAGAAGCACAGATATATTGTCAGAGAAAATATTTGCGACTGCAAGGTCAAGGTCGCCGTCGCCGTTAAAATCGCCTGTCACCACGCTCCCCGGCCAGGTCCCCGCGGCATAATTTACTGCAACTTGAAATGTGCCGTCGCCGTTTCCAAGAAGCACAGAAACATTGTTAGAAGATTGATTGGCGACTGCAATGTCAGGGTCGCCATCACCATTAAAATCGGCTGCCGCTAAGCAATAGGGCTGGTCTCCTGCGGCATAATTTACCGCCGCCTCGAATGTGCCATCACCATTTCCAAGAAGTACGGACACATTGTCAGAGCCTATATTGGATGTTGCAAAGTCAGGTTTGCCGTCGCCGTTAAAATCGGCTGTCGTCACGCTGTTAGGGAAGTCTCCCGTCTGGAATTGCTGAGCGGCAATAAAGCCGAAAAATTCCTGTGGTGGAGTTGGGGGGTTGGGTCCTGGTGAATATGTCGGACTGGGTGAAGGGGAAGATGTGGGAGAAGGTGTGGGGGATATAGTGGGTGTTGGTGTCGGTGTGTATGTGGGTGATGTTGTGGGAGATGGTGTGGGTGAGGGCTCTCCGCCTGTTGTGGTGGTCAGAATTATTCCTCCTGCCCCTGAAATGTACCCGCTATTTTTATTGTAAAAGTGAACGCCTCTGAGGATTCTGTTTGTACCTGAAGCCTGAGTTGCCCAATTCCCCTTTCCAGTGGTGGTATGTAGAATAACGCCGCTGTCTCCAACTGCCCATCCGTTCAGGGAATCTACAAAGTGAATTCCATAAAGATTACTTTGAATTCCTGAAACCTGTGCAGTCCAGGTTGTCCCGCCGTCGGAAGTATGTATAATCGCGCCACCCGCGCCTGAAGCCCATCCGGTCAATGAATCGACAAAAGAAACACTATAAAGATCCCCGTTGACTCCCGGGCTCTGCTGGCTCCAGGTTGTCCCGCCGTCGGCGGTGTATAATGCAACGCCGCTTCCTCCGACAATCCATCCGGTGTTTGAGCCTACAAAACATACATCATACAAAGTCGTTGTTACGCCTGATGTTTGAGAAGACCATGTGCCTCCGGAATCTGCAGAATAAAGTATAGCTCCGCTGTCTCCAACCGTCCACATTTTAGACCCGACAGCAAAGACGCTGTGCAGGTTTAGAGAGACCTGGCGGGAGCTGCCTTCTCCCTCAGACCAGGTTGCTCCGCCGTCAGTGGTGGTGAGAATAGATCCCGAATCTCCCACCACGATACCTGTATTAATATCTGTGAAACAAACTCCATTCAGGTTATTTGATGTCCCTGATGTTTGAGACGCCCAACTGGATCCGGCATCCGTAGTCTTCAGGATAGTCCCCTCGTTCCCCACGGTCCATCCTGTGTTTTCGCTTGCAAAAAAAACATCATTCAAATCCTGTGTCGTCCCGGTAACCTGTGATGTCCACCCAGAGGAAGTGGGTGTTGGAGTAACATCTCCTCCACCGTCACTACTACCGCCGCCGCCGCCGCATCCTGCCATAATGGCGACAAGCCAGATGAAGATGACTACAAAACTTAATAATACCCTGAATCTCTTATTCACAATATTACCCTCCCTGAATTATTTTGATAATTAGGAGTCGTTATAAACAAAAATTGAAAAATGTTAATACTCCCGTTTCAGACCTCTGACGTCGGTTATCCTTACAACCATCTATATATGCATCTTTCATAATCAAGAATCTCTTCATCCTTGAAGAAAATCGGGATCTCTCTTAATGCGCTTTCCAGGGAATCAGATCCATGAACACAGTTGTTATCCACTCTCTGCCCGAAATCACCGCGAATTGAACCCGGGTCAGCTTCGTTTGGCCTTGTTGCGCCGTTCATTTTTCGAACCTGATTTATGGCGTCAAATCCCCCGACAACTACCGCCACGATTGGAGAGGATGTCATATACTCAACAGTCGGTTCGTAAAATGATTTTCCCACATGGGGAGAGTAAAGATCCTCCGCTTGCTCTCTTTTCATCCATATAAGCTTCATTGCGGAGATGTTGAAGCCTTTCTCTTCGAAACGATTAATAATTCTTCCTATTAATCCCCTGTGAACTGAATCAGGTTTGATTAAAAGAAGTGTTCTTTGTTTTTCCATTTAAGTCTCCTTTTTGGGTGATAATGTTGTATATTTCTTATCGAGCCTTTTATATTCCTTTGTTAATTAACTGTAAAATGTTAACATAATTTCTATGGACATGTAGTTTTACATGCTATAAAATAAAAAAAAATGAAAAGGTGAAAATATTGTCGGCAACGCTTGAAGTAACTGATCTTACAAAAGAAGTAAACGGGCATGATGTAATTTCCGGGGTTACATTCAAATTGCCCGGTGGTAAAATCGTAGGCTTATTGGGTCCGGTGGGAGCGGGTAAAACGACGGTTCTGAATATTATCTCGGGGCTTGATACGGAGTATTCCGGGGAAATCAGGATAGACGGTAAAATATTGGAAGGCAAGGGAAAGAAAAACAGAAATATTATAGGCTATGTTCCCTCGGAAATTTCTTTTTACCCGGAACTATCGGTAATTGACAACCTTGAATTTTTCGGTGGCATATACGGACTTTCCGGGGGGAAGTTGTCCGGCAGTATAAACGGGGTTATGAAGCTCCTTCAACTCAGCGCCAAAAGGGAAGAGAAGGCGAAAAATCTTTCAACCGCAATAAAGCGAAGGCTCAACCTTGCATGCTCAATACTTCATGCTCCTCAATTATTACTGCTTGATGAGCCCGTGAAGGATCTCGATTTTCAAAACAGTATATTCATTCTGGATTGCATCAGTGAAATAAAGAAAAAGAACAACTGTACAATACTTTATGCAGGCACGTTTCTCAAAAAGCTGGAAACTCTCCTTCAGTATGTTTTGATAATCCGGGGAGGGCGAATAATAGCCGAGGGCAATGTGGAAGAGCTTGTCGCCAGGCTTTCCGGCGGTATGATTTACCTTACGCTGGAATCATCGGGGACGGAGATTTATGATAGATTGAAATCAATTCCTGATGTTCTGGATGTAAGCTGTGAGAGCGGGGTTTTTGTTATACGCTCGAAAAATTGCCAGGAGACGCTGAATGACATTGTGCCGGCGGTTCACGATATGGATTATGGAATCAGTGAGATCAAAGTGTTGAAGCCCGGGTTCGAGTCGGCATATGTCCACCTGACGCGAAATCTGGATTATGAGGAAAAGCTGGGTTGAGTTTTGATTTATCTTAGAGGGAAAAGGGATCTGAATAATCACATATAAAATACTACTATTATTGAATGACCCTGGCCTTCGCCGGAGCAGGCGCAAAGAAAATCATTTAAAACTTTGTGGTCTTTGCGGTGAAGAAAATGTTATTAATAACTATAAAAAGCATTGAAAGCGGTGTAATTAATATGCGGAAAAAGTCGTACATTATTCATATAGTATCATCACTAACGCTCCTGTTACTAATTCTAATAACCACCGGTACGGCGCATGCCAACCATTACACGCCATTCATAAAGGGAAAAAAGAAACTCGGTTTCAAGCCCTCCAAAAAGTTTATTGAGCAGATATATTGGAGTATAAAGCAGAGATACCCCACACCGGTAGGGGATAAAACCATATTCTCCGGTGCCAAAGGAGAATTGAAGTCCCTTTTAAAGGCTTATGGAATAAATCCCTCCGGCATCGACTCCATGCCCGCCGACGGAAGTATTCTCACAAAGTTCAGGAAAAAATATGGCAAGAAAGTGAACAGGGATCTATCCTATTATGCCTGTGCAAGGGGTATGGTAAAAGGACTTGATGATACTGAGTGCGATCTCATCCTCCCATCCGAATCGAAAGATCCCAGGCGGGATGAGATTCCCCAGGGATATGGCGGATTGGGGATCCTCATAGAGAAGAGGAACGGGAAGATTGTGTTGATTCATCCTTTTGTGGGCGGTCCCGGCAAAAAAGCCGGATTGAAACCCGGAGACGTATTTCTTTCTATTAATAACAAATCAACAAGAGGAATTGATCTTGACACTGCAAGACGCAGACTTATCGGTAAAATCGGTAACAATGTCAAGGTCGTGATACTTCGAGGTAACAAAAAATTTGCAAAAATCATAAAGCGGGAAAAAGTAAAAATAGTCCCTGTCCATGCAGGTATCGATAAAAACAATATCGGGTATATCAAAGTGGTTTATTTTTCAATGGATGTTCCCACTCTTGTTTATGGCGCTCTTAATACATTCAAGAAAAAGGGAGTAAAAAAATGGATCCTGGATCTCAAGGATAACAGCGGAGGAGCGATAAACGCCGTGATAAATTTTGGCGGACTATTTATCGCCCGGAAAAAACCGGTAATGTATATAAAGTACAGGAAAAACAATAGAAAAATCACATCCAACTTCGAGAAAAACTATATGCCGCCTTCTGTGATTGTCGTGAACAACTATACTACGGGATCTGCCGAGGTTATATCGGGTACTCTCAGGGAGGTGAAAGGAAGCCGAATATTCGGACTTCCCACACAGGGGCATACATCTGTTGCCGAATACATCAAGCTCAATGGCGGCGCAACACTGAAGCTTACCGTGGGATTCATGCTCACCGCAAAAGGGAAATCCTTGCGAAAGAGGGGACTTAATCCCGACGTGAAGATTCCCGGAGCAAACAATCCTGCAAACGACGCAAAAACATTCAAAAGAGTTATGCAGAAAATAAGATAGAATTATTCACCACAGAGCCACGGAGAACACGAAGACAATAAATGATAACGGAGACCGTTGGTCGGATCTGTAGGAGGGACGTCCCCGTCCCGATAAACGTGTCGTGCAGGATGTACGTGTTTTTTCACCACAGAGGACACAGAGACCACAGAGGGGTTCGGAGAATGGATGACGGATGTCGGAGGTCAGATCTGTAGGAGGGACGTCCCCGTCCCGATAAATGGATAACGGATACCGGATGTTGTAAAACGGAATAAGGAATGCAGGAAGTTGAGGAAATAAGGAATTTTGGCTCTAAGGAAATGAGGAAATAAGGAAAATAGAGGACGGATGGCGAATGCTGGATTACGGAGAACGGATGACAGAATTCGGAAGTTAGAGATCGGAGGCCGGATCCCGTTTCCCACGTCCCCTTTCCCATTTCCCTTATGTGAGGTGGAAAATTTTGGAACATTCCAGATATAAAATCCCATGTTACTTGCTTTTTATTTGTATTATCATCTTTTTTATCACCGGCACATCATACGCAGCTGAAAAGCAATTCGAGGCAATGGGAAGCTTTGAAGGCATAGGCGTGGTCGCGGAGCCTGTGTCCAAAGGATATATTGTAAAAGGAATTTTTAAGGAATCGCCTGCACAGGGAAAGATTCAAAAAGACGACATTATAAAGGCAATTGACGGAAAAACGACCGTCAATATCACTATGGACAATTTTTGCGAGATGATGAGAAAACCGGTGGGATCAACGCTCAAGGTTCTCCTCGATAGAGAAGGCGGGGAGAAAATAATCGAATTAAAAACAAAAAAAATTGAGATAACAAAGGAATCGATTCCAAAAACAGGCAGGCCCGGCGGAAAGGTTTTGGGAATGGAAACTCCATCCAGACTCATCAGCAACCTGTCTCGTTTTGACAAGGTAAAATCAGGCGACGTATTCTTCCTTTTCAGCGGTGAACGACACATTGGATATACAAGGGTAATGGAGGTCTATGAATCCAGGTCGTATCTGTCGGTGTTTGAGTCCTGCGAAAAACCGGAGCCATCTGATTCATATAAATACCGACTGGTCTATTTCGCCCATTTGCCCGGGTCACACAGATATTCGATCAAAACCGACACTCCGACAATAGAAAAGTCAGGTGCGCCTGACGGTCAGAACAAATCGGAAACCGGAAACAATGCGGGAGATAAGGGAACGCATGAAAGCTCAAAAAAGAATGAAAAATCAAAAGAAAACATCTCAAAAAAGGACGGCAAGCCTATTATAAAGGTCGAGTCATATACTCTCTTTTTCTCCTCAACCAGAAGACTTCGCTCCAAAGTGCGTTTCAGGAACATAGGCGATGCAAAAGCGGACAACTTCATCGTAACCTGTTATTTCGTCGGAAACGGCAGAGAGAACTTGGGACAGGGAACGCTGTCATTCAGGGATGTCCAACCGGGGAAGACAGTAGTGGGGCTTTTTACATCGGGCATAACAATCAATCCAAGAAAGAATTTTGCTGAATTTACGAATGGCGGCAGGATTTTGAAAATATATTCATCCACTTCAAAAGTAAGCAGGACTCTTTATAGTGTGGAATGCAAGTTCACATTTGAATGAGGAATGAGGAATGCGGGAAGATGAGGGAATGAATGAGGAATTTTCACCGCTAAGGAAATCAGGAAATAGGGAAAATGGATTACGGAAGTCGGATTTTCTGACCACGAAGACACGAAGTTCGCGAAGAATCTTAAATCAAAAACTCTGTGACCTCTGTGTTCTCTGTGGTAAAAAAATCTTTGAGTTAAAAAATCAATGCTCTTTATTCGCATCTCTTCCAACCTTCAGGAGAAGAGATACAATTTTGAGGAAAACGAAAATACTCGTATAGAAAATAACTCCCAGGAAGAATGTTGGGATCTTGAGACCCCCGAAAATCTGAACCAAACCGAATTCACCATCCGGTTTCCATATAGAGAGCAAAACAAACACAGGTTGGACAAAAATTCCCGATAGCAGACCCAGCGTCTTTTTACCGCCGCTTGTCGCCATTGAAATAAGCCAAAACACAAGGGGGATGAGATTAACCACAATCAACAGGGGGTAGAAAATGAATATGGGTCTGATTCTCCTGTTGAAGATGTAATGTAGCTCACCTGTTATAAGGAAAAACATCCAGATAAAGAATGTATATGTATGACCCAGTCTTGCATGAAGAGGAATAACGGCGCCGCTGTAAGGCATCCTGCAAATGTAAAGAACAGGGGGAAGAAGTATTTATTGGAAGTAAGGGATTTTCTGAATATCGCCTGTTCTTTTTTTGAGACAAAACTGCTCTGCTCCGTGAAACATCCCAGGAGAAAAACTGAAGCAATAGTGAAGAAAATCCAGTTGCTCGCAAGGATCACATTATCAAATTTACCGAAGACTCCCAGTTTCCAACTCATTCCGGATACGGCGAAAAATCCTGCCACCCCGCCGATAACACTTATCAGGAAGGCAAAAATGAACAGTCTGTGAATGGCAAGGATATTTTTTGCTCTGGGCCTGATGTAATTTGCTGTCTTGTAAAAAAGAAAAAGAAAGATCCATATCACATTAATATAGGCGGAAATCCAGGCGATAATCTCGGGAAACTTGAAACT
Source organism: Vulcanimicrobiota bacterium (assembly GCA_021107945.1). Taxonomy (GTDB): domain Bacteria; phylum Vulcanimicrobiota; class JAJTBE01; order JAJTBE01; family JAJTBE01; genus JAIORV01. Next base: position 20,507 of record JAIORV010000049.1, read on the forward strand.
ATATCCCACAAATTGCCCGCTTTTAACAAAGTAGGCCATATATGGTATTCCAACAATAATACCCAGGAGTATCAACATCCCGTAACTATGCCTAGTAGCGACCGATGAGCGTTGTTCCCTCGATGAGAAGAAAAGCGCCATTGCCGACATAATCAAACCCCAGGCAAAAAGAGCCATATAGTTGACAAAAACCTCAATGGGACTGACTCCTCCCATGAAAAACACGAGAGCGACAAGAGGAAGTGAAGACGCCAGGAGAAGGAAAATATACGAGCCTGCATATGCTATTTTGCCCAGGATTATCTCAGTGGAGTCCAGCAGGGTGACCATAAGCATGTCATATGTCTTTCTTTCTCTTTCGGAAGAAATCGCCGTGCTGGTCAGGGAAGGCGACACCAGTATAATCAAACACCATTGCACTATACATAATACTTTGAAGAAATTTCTGCCGGCTTCCCGATAATCATAGGATTGATAAGAATGATAATCCTTGAAGGTGCTGAACAAAATAATAAATGCCACTACACCCAGGATCAGCATATATATTGTCTGGATTATAAAGACTCTCTTCTCGCGAAGACCTATACGCAATTCTTTTATTAAAAGAGGGTTGTTTAAAAGACCTTCCTTGAGTTTTAATAATCCGTTCATTGTTTTGGACATTTAAGCTCCTCTTATATCTTTTATCTATTCACCGCAAAGACCACAAAAACCACAGAGTTTTTTGTAGGAGGGATGTCCTCATCCCGATAATATCCCTTACGCATTTTCAAGAAAGAAATGCATGAAACTGTCATCCTGAGCGGAATACGATCTTTCTCTTTCTTGAATAAACCTTGGCAAGAACGGGTTTTACTTGCCTCCGATGTCTTCCACAGCGAAGGATCTCTACCCACGACAAATGATCTCCTGCAGGCAATTATTCAAGGGATTCTTCGCTGTGTTAATCCTCGAATACAAGAGAATCCCGTCTTTGAGAAAGTCATTGGAGTAAAGCAAGTCTTTCGTGATCCGCTCAGAATGACAATTGCGTTAGTCCTGTTCTACGTGGGTTTCTCCTTTAATTCCTGTGGCTTTATCAATGATTTACCTTTCTTCCTCGTTAAAGCTGAAAGAATTATTTTTAATAATACAAAAACACCGGAATAAAACAATAGACTTACAATGAATGTGGGCATTTTAATCGATTTTGTGATTGCAACCATACCCAACTTCCCGGCCGGATCCCATATAGAAGCAATGCTCAATAAAGGATGTGAGTATGCAAGGGAATAAATGGGCAGGTCCGACATTCCGGCAATATCTGCTATAATCCAGGATACTGCGGGAATCAAGTTCATCAGTAAAAAAACTAATAAGTATATAAAAGCCGGGCGCGCTTTCTCTTTGAAAATCATAAATAGTATTTTTGTAATAAAAATCATAATCCATAAATACAGAACAAAGAGGAACATGCTGGCCCATATCTGGAAAACAGCGTTTCCTGCGTTATGGATATTGATAAATAAAGCATCCAGTGTCAGAAACAGTCCCATTACAATACCCGTTCCCATAAAAAAGAATGGCATGGCATATGGGTGTGAAGTGATGGATTTGTTAAAAACCGCTTCTTCCTTTTTTGATAAAAATGCATTTCTTTCAATAAAACAACCCATAAAGAAGATTCCCGATAAAAAGAAAATTATGAAAATCACTGGAAAATAGTCGTCATAACCTTGAGAGGAATATCCTGTCCTTACCCCGATAAATATCCCCAGGAGGCATATAGTATTAATAATAAATCCAAAAATGAAGATCCTGTGGAGTGCTAAAATATTTTTTGCCTGGGGCCTGATATAATTTGCTATCTTATAATACAAAAAGAGAGCTGCCCAGATGACATTCGTAATAAGAAGAATTGTCCAGGATATCCTGGATGCAAATGTCATGTTTGTGAACAGGTCATTGTTTTCCCAGTGATAATAAAGGTCGAAGTAACCCTGTAGTACAAAGAGTATGATTCCCGTAAGTATCAATGCTCCATAGCTCATAAATGTTGCAAGCGATGAACTTTTCGACCTGGACGAGAAGAACAGGGACAACAGGCATACGAGAATTCCACTACCGAGAATAATCGAATAATAGACAAGTACCTCCCACGGGCTCACACCGCCCATGAAGAAAACAAGGGCAACAAGGGGTAGGGATGTGGCGAGGAGGAGAATCAAGTATAACACGGCATAGGCAAGTTTCCCGATAAGTATTTCACCCGTGCTTAGGTTTGTAACCAGCAACATATCGAATGTCTTCTTTTCTCTTTCGGATGAAATAGATCCTGAAGTAAATGAAGGTGAAATCAAGATGACAAGAAAGAACTGAAGAATACAGAGAGCCCTGAAGAAGTCCTTGCCCGCTTCCGTGTAAATATATTGGGAAGAGCGACTTGTTATATCAATAAGGAAAAAGCAAGTAACAACACCCAGAATTAAAAGATAGATTGTCTGGATGATAAATACTTTATTTTCCCTGAGCCCGATTCTCAATTCCTTGGTGAGAAGCGGATTTTGGAAAAGTGTTCTCCTTAAAATATTGATACAGGTCGCAACCCGGCTCATCACACAACCTCTCCCCTGGTGATTTTCATGAATACATCTTCAAGGTCGGTTCCCTTCTCGGCAAATTCTATCACTTTTAATTTCTCTGCCACAAGGTATTCCAGGAAGTGATTCAAATCTTCAAGTCCCCCGCTGAAATCGACAACGAAACCCGAATTCTCGCGCCGGGCATGGTGAACCCTGTCGTATGCCTCCAACGCTTTCAATAGCTTGTCATCACCCGCCAGAGCGCGGATTTTCACCGTTCTGAGGGCAGACGTATCCCATAAATTTTCAGTAAAATCATCCATTGATCCACAGGCAAGTAATTTCCCCGCTTCAATTATGCCAATCTTATTGCATAGGTCCGACAACTCCGGAAGTATATGAGACGAGATAAAGATGGTCTTTTTCATCCGGGTAAGCTCCCTGAGCAATTCCTTCAACTCAATCCTCGCTCTGGGATCCAGCCCTGCAGCGGGCTCATCAAGTATCAGTACCCTGGGATCGTTCAGTAATGTCTTCGCAACACACAGCCTCTGTTTCATTCCCTTGGAAAGCGTCTCGATGAATGTGTCTCTTTTTCCCGTGAGATCCGTTATCTCAAGCACATCCGAGATAAGAGCCTTTCTTTGTGAGGGTTTTGTATGGTATGCGGAGGCGAAAAAATCCATATATTCCCAGACCTTCATTCCGTCATAGACACCGAAATAATCAGGCATATAACCTATAGCTTCCCTGACTCTCTCGGGATCGTCAAGAACGGGTATTCCATCAATATATACCTCTCCGCTGGTCGGCTCAAGGAGAGTCGCCAATATCCTGATCGTTGTCGTCTTGCCGGCGCCGTTGGGTCCGATAAACCCGAAGGCATCGCCCTCCTCGACCGTGAAAGACAGATTGTCAATGGCTTTTACATTTTTGAACTTCTTGCATAATCCCCTGACATCGACAACCGGAGTTTTACCCCCGCTATCGACAGCAACGTTCGGAGAGTCTCTTGTTATTTCAATGTCGGTGGTCTCGATTTTCTTTTCTTCATCGGTGTCTTCTTTTGGGCCGACCACCTTGTCCGCTTTGAAAGCCATATTATCATCCTTCCAGGCAATTATTCACCGTAGGGTTCTGCGTTAAAAAAATCACTTATTCGATAGCCTCTCATTCGTCCCCCATCTCGGGAAGACGCTGAAGCGTCTGAAGTAGTAGGGGTTGTGTGTGCTTCCTTCTTCCCCCGGATAAATCCGGGGGTTATTCTCATGGGAGGTTTAAAAACCTCCTTTTCCCTCCTCTGTAATACGTTTATCGGGACGGGGACGTCCCTCCTACAGTTTCGGCATCCGTCTTATCGGGGTTAGGACTGCCCTGAACTTGTTTCAGGGAAACCCCTCCTACGTTCCGTTATCCATTTTCCTCATTTCCTCATTTCCTTAGAGATAAACCTCCTCATTTCCCCATCTTCCTGCATTCCATTTTCCTTATCTCACAAAAAAGAGATTGACATTGTAAACCTTTGCCCCTTTCTTGTTTAGTTTAGTTTTTAGCGTGTCGTCGTTGCTCCAGCCCAGCAAAATCACCTTATTGCCTGATGACCTGAGCATAATGTCGCAAATCGCATTTATTGCATTAATCCTGGCGTTTTTCATCGGATCCTTTTTGTTCGAACCCTTTTTCAGGTTATATGAATCGATCAGGTATCTTGCAAGAGAATGTGAAGCGAGCTTTTGCTTTGCCGCCGGAAATGAAATATCTTTTGACCCCGTGGGAAGATCAAAGGAAGGTGATATATTACCCCTGTAATAGAGAACACATTTATTTAAAATTTTCCCTGTCCTATTATGAATAACTCCCTTGAAAAAATTATCCTCCGTTTTGACATCCATTTCCAAAGGTCCCTTGAATTTCTGACTTTTGACCGCCTTGAACTGTCTCATACTCCACATATCAACCCTGAGATCTTCAAGGGTAAACACTTCGTTTTCCCTGGTCAGAGTTCTTGGAAGATCATACCTATTTCCCATTTCCCAACCTGTCGCCGTCGGGTCAAGAAGTGAAATGTCATAGGATGTCTTTGAGGGTGAAAAAAGTGAAATAATAGTATCGTTAAGTCCCGCCGACTGCTTGTTGGGGAGATATATAATGCTGAATTTTCTAAAAATTATCTTTGAGCCTTTTGTCGAATACCCCAGTAAGAAGATCCCGGTTGAGAATAAGATAGATATCAGTGGCACTGTTAAAAAAAGGTACATCAATTTGTCTTTTTTCTTGAGGTAAAAGTAATTGACCGGTCCGATCAGGATGATATACACAAGGAGCGCCCAAAAAATGGCTCCCAGGGGCGGAGATGCAAGCTCGGGAAGGTTCGAGAGTATCCTCTGGTTGTCAATTGTTAAATTAGCTGTTTTTGCTCCTTCCCTGTCATCATATATTGCTTTCCAGATAATATCCTGCTCATAATCCTGATTAAAGGGTCTCGTTGAGAGATCAGCCGTGAGGAAATATATCCATCCCAGGCCGTACCTTTTTTTTATAAGAAGTGGAATCTCGCCATGTTTTACAATTACTTCTCCGTCAACTTTCCCCCCCATTACTACAACTTCACTTTTGATGAAAGTCGCACCCGGCGCATTATCGATAGCAAGACTTCCCGTGGACTTGATCGGAATATGGTCTTTAAAAATGGAGCCGTTAAACTCGTTTGGATCGAGATTGGAAGAAAAAATCAGGGTTCCGCCGGTTGCAATATATTCAAGCATGGCCTTTTCATGCTTCCTGCCAAGGTTGAGCGATGGAAGATTGTTTATCAAAATAAAATCCACATTGTCATACCCCTTCCACATAACGGGCAATTTGTCAGGCTCAGGATATGTCGCATAGAAGGAGGCGTTGTGTGACAGGACTCCCTTGAACCCCATGAGATACGCTAATCCGCCTCTTTCCTTATTCAGAATCATCACAAGGCGGTCATTATTTTGCATCCTGGTAAACTGTAACTTTGTAAAATCCCTATATTCATTATTTCTTGTTATACTGATTTTTGGCTGAACATAGTAATATAGATTCCGGGGCATATATAAATAATACCTTTTACTCCCGTTTTTCGGTATATTTATGTCCCGATAATAAACAACAGACCTGCTTCGAATTCCCCTTTCGATCATAAGCTGAAGCTTGCCGACAAAATTCTCCCCCATATTGGTAACGTCTATGGTTACAGGCAGTGAGCCGTTGATTTTAATGTATTTTCCCGTTGATATGCGTGCATCGACTCTGAGGGGATGTTTGAGATTGTCAGCATTTACGGAATTTATAGACAGATACGAAAAAAGCAGAATGACGGCAGTAAATATCAGTAAATCACGAGTTCTTTTCAGATTCATGAGGGACCTCCTTTATCAGGTCGTCCAGGATATTTTCCACGGGAATGCCCTCGGCCTGAGCTTCAAAATTCAGTATCAATCTATGCCTGAGCGCAGACTTCAGACTTTTTACAACATCATCAAACCCCACGTTGAACCTGCCGTCCATTATTGCATTGACCTTTGCCGCGATTACCAGTGCCTGGGCTCCCCTGGGACTTGAGCCATACCTGATGTATTTTCTTGTGGATTCAATTGCATTCTCGGAATCGGGATGGGTGGAAATGACAATTCTGGAGACATAATCTCTGACCGGTGTAGCTACCAGCACTTCTCTTGCCAGTTTCCTCAGCTCGAGAATATCATTGCCGTCAATTACTATCTCTACCGGAGGAAGCTCGATCCCTGTGGTTCTGTCCAGTATTAAATTCAATTCTTCCATTTTGGGAAATTCAACTGTTGTCTTGAAAAAGAACCTGTCCACCTGCGCCTCGGGTAGGGGATATGTGCCCTCCATTTCAATGGGATTCTGTGTTGCAAGCACCATGAATGGCTGCGGCAGTTTGTACCTTGTCCCGGCGGCTGTTACGGTATGCTCCTGCATCGCTTCCAACAGCGCGGACTGCGTCTTGGGTGTGGCGCGGTTTATCTCATCGGCGAGAACCAGGTTGGCAAAAACAGGACCTTTCTGAAATTCAAACACCCTCCTGCCGGGCTCTCTCTCTATAACGAGATTTGTACCGGTGATATCCGCCGGCATAAGATCCGGTGTGAACTGAATCCTGGAAAAACTTAAGTTGAGCACCTCGCCGAGGGTTCTTATAAGTAATGTTTTTCCGAGTCCCGGGACTCCCTCCAACAGGATATGCCCCCCTGCAACCAGAGCCACAAGTGTATCCCGGACGACTTCTTTCTGACCTACGATTACCTTCCCTATTTCAACGCTTATCAAGTCTATTTTTTTCTTAAAGTCTATTACCCTGTCTTCTACCTGCATTGTCTTCTCCTGAAGTTTATTTGCCATTATTCCGGGTATGATAGATTTAAGTTTTGTTTTTCTATGTGTAAAATCCTTTAAACTAACATATACAGGTCAATTTACCACCATTCATCACAGAGGTCGCCAAGATAAGAAAAAAGTTGAATGGTTACATTAATTTGCACTAAATATAATAGTAGTATATTTCCGATAATTATTCTATCCGATTCAAAGGTAATTCCCCCTTCTTTGAGGCTAATCTTTGATGACATTTTTTTAAACCGCAAAGACCACAGAGGGTTCAGGGGGTTGATAGACCAACGATCGTATTTCTGATTGCAAATGATGTACCTCGTTTACACCTAAAGATGTATATAAAGATTTGAATCTTGGTAGCGGAGGTTTTTAAACCTCCATGAGATTAACCCCCGGATTTATCCGGGGGAACAAAGGCAACCCACCACCGTTACTGCATTAGCCGCTTTAGCGGCTTCCCGATAAGGAAAGAATGAAAACGGATGACGGATAGATCCCCCCCCAGTCTTGGTCTTATCTTTTTTTTGCCACAGAGACCACAGAGGGTTCAAGGGATTATGGACCAACGGTCGTGTTTTCGATTGTAAACAATGTACCTCGTTTACACCTCATGTTTTTTATGCTCCCCATAAAAAAAATATTATCCGGAGAGTCGGCTTTGCGGGAATCTTTGCACTCTTTGCTTCTTTGCGGTTTATCAAGAAAATCACAAATAATTAAAGATGTATATAAAGATCAGCTCTTTGAGGGGGGACGAAGGGGGGAGCAAAAAAATAATCTATTCTGGAAAAAGTTTAATTACTTTAGTTGTAAAAATTTCATCCTCTGGTTGACTAGTTTACCCCTCAATTTCATCTTTTTAGTGGATGTAAACTTGACGACAAAGTAGTAAGATAGTAAGCAGTGGGAAAGTATACTTCTGTATCTGGAGAGATTTTGAGATATGAAAACACTAACCATGCAAAAAGAAATACCATTAGATGACAGAACAACTCGAAGAATGACGGAAGTTCTCATTAATGAAATTTCCGGACGTATTAAGAATCGAAGAAAAGAAAGAACCTCATCAATTCTCCAGCCGGATTTCAACAGCCTTTCTGCATATCTCACGGAAGTAAGTAAAATTCCCCTCCTGACCGCTGATGAGGAAATTGCACTTTCTTACAGAGTAAGAGAGCATGACGACGAGGAATCGAGAAAAGCTTTAATTGAATCAAACCTGCGATTGGTTATCAGTATTGCAAAGAAGTTTCTGGGATTGGGACTGACACTACAAGATTTGATCCAGGAAGGAAACCTGGGGCTAATAGAAGCGGTTGAGAAATTTGACCCTGAAAGAGGATGCCGCTTCGCCACTTATGCCACGTGGTGGATCAGACAATCGGTTATTCGCGGAATAGCAAACAACGGAAGAACTATAAGGTTACCTGTACATATCTCTGATATATTCCAACGATTCCTGAAGTACTCACTAAGGTTCCTGCAAAAACACAACAGGCCGCCAACAATAGAAGAAACCGCCCTGGTACTCCTGCCTGTATCACGAGAAAAAGCATGCAAGAAAGTCGTTCGCAAACTGAAAAGACAGATTCCCCTTGATCATCCGCTCGTTGATGCCAAGGTAAAAGAAATGGAAAAAAAGATGGAATACCGGATCAAGAACATTCTGAACGTAGCACAGGACCCGGTTTCCCTTGAAGCACCACTGGGAGAAGAAGATACAACGGTGGGGGATTTTGTACCGATCGAAGACGCCAAGAAGCCTGACATATTGATGGAAGAGCTGGGCGACCTGTTTGACGTATTAAACGAACGAGAAAAGAAGATTCTCTGCCTCAGGTTTGGGTTAATTGATGGAACAACAAGGACATTACAGGAAATAAGCGACCGTTTCGGCATAAGCAAGGAAAGAATCAGACAGAAAGAAGAAGATGCCCTTCGAAAACTACGAACCGTTATGAATAGAAAAGATTGGCTATAAGGAAGTTTGTAGGAGGGACGTCCCCGTCCCGATAAATAAATTGCGGAAAACGGAGGCCGGAAGCCAGAGTCCGGATCCCGACTCTCGACCAATAAATCGATTCCATGTCTCGATATATGGGATTTTTTTTATGATACATAACCGGTTCAATACACCCTGAGTCTGCTTTAAACTTTTTCATGGTCAGGGATCTTAAAGAGGATATCAAGATTGAGGTTAGAAATAAGAGGTTGGAAATTGGATCTAACTTCCAACCTCTAACATCCAACTTCCAACTTCCCTTTGTGGTCTTTGCGGTGAATAGTCAAAATCATACCGGAAGAAGTTTTTTTTATCCATGAGAAGACTCCTTATAATATTAATCCTGATTATCACATCCGCCAGTATAGCACATCCTTTCTCCGAGGATAAATCTCACGGCGGAATATATTGTCGCGTCGATGGAGCGATAATCCAGAAAATGAAACCTGATATTATCGTATCAAAGCTTATTCAGCCGACGGCGGAGTTTTATATCAAGAACAGAGGAAGAGCAAAGAGTAAGATTCGCCTTAAAATCATCAACATAAACCCATCCTTTGCATATATAAAATCGGGCAAAGGGAAAAATGTGAGGATATTGTATGCCGTTGAGAACTATGCGATGCTTGAGGTCAACATTCCCGCGGGGAAATCTGCCCGATTTACTATATCCTATAAATCAAACAATCCGGAAAAATTCACATTCGCCCTTGTTGGTGATCCTCAGGGCAATATGAAAATATTTTCAGGAATGCTGGCGGAAATAAAGAAGAAAAAACCGCTATTTATCATAGTAATGGGAGACCTTGTGGAGCGGGGAACATCCCGGGAATACAGCGAATATTTAAAGACGATTTCAGGTTTCCCCATTCCCATATATCACATTCCGGGCAATCACGATATAACAGACGGTGGAAGGAGCAGGTTCCTGTGGGATGTCTCCCCCGCTGATTATTCTTTTGATGTGGGAAAATTCCACTTCACAATGCTCGACTCTTCCCGCTGGTACCTGCGCAAAAATCAGTGGAGATGGCTTGAGGGTGAGTTAAAAAAACACTCAAATTGTTTTGTTTTCATGCATGTGCCCCCGTTTTCACCCATAAAGAGGTTTGATGAATATACGCTTGCCTATAAGGGCCAGAAGAAAAGGTTCCTGTCTGTGATGAAAAGGCACAAAGTCCGGTCGGTGTTTTCCGGCCATGTTCATGGTTTCCAGAAGGAAGTAAGGGATGGTGTGCAATATTATGTGTCGGGCGGCGGCGGTGCAAAATTACATCTATTTCCCTGGAACGGGGGATATTATAATTTTCTAATTGTGGATGTTGATGATATGAAGTTCAGAGTGAGCGTGGTGAAGTATCAATGAGGAATGCGGGAAGATGAGGAAATAAGGATTTTACCTCTAAGGAAATAAGGAAATGAGGAAAAAACAGGACGGATTACGGAGGGTGGAGAACGGAAATCAGAGGTCGGCTCCCACTTCTCACCTCTCACATGAGAGTATCGAAAAACATAAAAATCCCGTTGTTCCCTTTTTTTCCCGTTTCCCTTTTCTCGTTTCCCGTTTCCCATTCACCACAGAGCCACGGAGGACACGGAGTTTTTAATTTTTTTCACCACAGAGGACACAGAGGACACAGAGATATCAATGAGATTGCCTCCCCGTTCATACTATGAGACCAATCCTGCTATGAGATCAATCCCGGCTCATGTCATGAGATTAACCCCCAGGTTCACCTGGGGGAACAAAGGAATCCCACCCTCCCCTTACTTGTTCAGCCACTTCAGTGGCTTCCCGGTAAGGAAATTTCGATTTGATTTTCTCTGCACTCTCAGCCTCAAAAAACATTTTCAATACCCTGATTTTCTACCCGCAGTTTGCAATATTCACTGGTTTTAATATCATAGAAATGATATAATATCTAACAAATATGAAAACAGATAATGAAAACACAAATAAAAACATAATAGAAGATTCCATTTTGGAGGATGAATTCGATCCCCGGATGGACCTTGTCGATCACATGGCTGAATTACGGCGCAGAATAATCATCTCGATTGTAGCCTGGGCTGTGGGGACCTTTGCCGGATGGTTTTTGACGCCTTCTATCATAACTTACATAAAAAGCTTCCCCCAATTGAAAGATATCGAACTCATACTAATTCGCCCGCCGGAAGCGTTCTTTGCCAGGTTGAAACTTGCCGTTGTCGTCGGGCTTCTCTTTGCAATCCCCATTGTAATATATCAGGTTGTCCTGTTCATAATTCCCGCGTATCAACAACATAAAAAATGGGTAATGCGCTTCGTCCCCGCTTCTATAATTCTTTTCTACCTGGGCGTTTTGTTCTTCATGTGGGTTCTTGTCCCCATTACGCTTGAGTTTTTCCTCATACGCATGGCGGAGGGAATCGCGAAACCGCAGTTGTCACTGGGAGAATATGTGAATTACCTTGTTTCAATGACGCTTCTGGGCGGGCTTGTATTTCAGGTTCCCATCCTTCTCTTTTTCCTTACGATGGCGGGAGTACTCACATCCAGGCAATTAATGTCCGGTTGGAAATATGCCGTAGTGATCACGTTTATTGTGGCCGCATTCGCCACTCCTCCCGATCCCTTCTCGCAAGTTGTTGTTGCGGTCCCGATGCTTGTTCTTTACGGTCTTTGTGTATGGTTCTCAAGGTTGGCGGGAAAATAAGGAATGAGGAAATCAGGAGTTATTACCTCTAAGGAAATCAGGAAATCAGGAAATAAGGAAAACGGAGAACGAATCCGGTTTCCCGTTTCCTGCCTCTTTTTTAGAGATGTCAATGTTTTTTTCTTTGATTATCCTCTGCGTCCTCTGCGATCTCTGCGTTGAAAAATACCTTTTGGCCGGGTGACAATCATTCTCCGAGTAACCGGGATGCAGCCATCTCCATGTTCAATGTTGAATAGTTATATCCTGTCATTGTTATGTCGGCGTTTTTGGGTAATCCATAAGGGCTCAGGAGAGAAATCAATATAACGAAAACTCCCTTTTCATGTAATCTCTTTATTATCTGCGTCCATTTCTCTGCTGTGTCGGCAGGCATTCTCCCCCTTGAGAAAAGCTCAAACACAACAATGTCAGGGTTATACTCAAATGATTTTTCAGAAACGATTGCTTCCGGATCCTCAAGATTATAGACAAACCTTTTGGCATTATTATTTATTTTCTTGATATACGGAAATACAGAAGCCCCGGTGTCCGATTCTTCCAGTAGTGTTCTAAAAAGTCTGTCGGGAGAAAATACCAATACCTTTTTCCCTGATAAATCAACGGGGATTTTTTCGTTTCCATTAATTATCGTGATACCTTTTTGTGTTGCCTTGCGTGTAAAGTCAATTCTCTCCTGTGTCGGAATTAGTGATGCCGGAGTTGGATTCACTATATACCTCTTTTTAAAATCAAGTATTCTTTCTACCGATTCATCAATTCTCTCTTCACTTATTTCCCCCGTCCTCACGCTTTCCAATACCGCATCGTATCCCTCCACCTGGGTTTCAAAATGTCCCAGCATCAATATTATATCAGCTCCCGCCTTCACGGTCATCACGGCGGATTCGACGGGTGAATAGTTATCCGCAATTGCTTTCATTCTCATGGAGTCTGTGACTATCAAGCCGTTGAAGCCCATCTTTTTTCTGAGCAGTTCTGTAAGTATTTTATATGATAATGTAGCCGGGACGGGATCGTCTGTGTCAAATGCGCCAAAGATGATATGTGCGGTCATAATTGCTTCCACCCCTGCATCAATGGCCTTTTTGAACGGGTGCAGCTCGACTTTTTCAATTCTTTCTATAGGTGCGTCAATCCGGGGAAGTTCGAGGTGAGAGTCAAGAATTGTGTCCCCATGTCCCGGAAAATGCTTGGCACATGCGCTCAGTCCCGCCGATTGCATTCCCCTGACGGCCGCAGATGTCATTTCTCCCACGTCAATGGGATCGTCTCCGAATGATCGAACGCCGATAAGGGGGTTGTCAGGATTCGAATTCACATCGGCAACGGGAGCGTAATCCATGTGAAAGCCTAACTCTTTGAGCTCCTGCCCGCTTATTCTATACATTTTTTCCACCATATCAATATCGCCGCCGGCTCCCAGTGCCATATTTCCCGGCAGGAGATTCATATCTGGAAAATCCGCCCTGTTTACAATTCCACCTTCCTGATCAAGGGAGATCATCATAGGGAGTTTGTCGTTCAGTTTCATCAGGGATTGGTTTAAATTTTCAGTCTGCTTTCTTGATTCAATATTTTTTGCAAAAAGAATAACACCGCCCCAGGATATATCCCTGAAATGACGGCGGGTTCTATCATTTATTTCATGCCCCGGAAAATCAATAATGAACATCTGGGCAACTTTTTCCTCAATAGATAATTCACTGATATCCGGCAAGCTCTTTTTTAATGTTTTCATTTTTGTACTCCTTTTACATGGGCCTTCGGGCTCCGCATTTGCAGACTTATTAGATTTCGCACACCCGATATCTTTTAATATAGATCACTCAATTTGCTAAAAACGCAATTGAAATAATTTCTTTAATTGCCTTATAGCCATCTTTCACTGTGTTTATAAAATTTCGATCTTTTAAGACAATACACGGATTTTAATCGGGTGGTTAGAAGCCTATAAAACCTACCTCTCATCTCAACTAAACCGTTTCAACGGTTTCTTGATGAGATAAACCACTGAAGTGGTTAGGACGTTGTAGCGGTGGGGTTTACAATCAATTCACCACAATAAATTGTGGTGCTGTCTTAAACACCTTAAAACACCTGTTATCACCTTAATACACTTGAAATATGTTCTATTACTTCTTAACAAATTAACAAGTGCGAAATGTGGGGACTCATCTTTTATGATATTTATTATGTCTTTGCAACTACAACCTTTTAATCTTGACTTTGTTGTTCTATTCCAACGGAAGATGCCCTTCCTTATTGAAAAAAGCATTGCAAATTGTCATTCTGAGCGGATCAAGAATGAATTACTTAATTCCGATGACTTCCTCAAAGACGGAATATTCTTGATGTACGAATATTCACACAGCGAAGAATCTCAACCCCCGTTGGTGTGGAAGAAGTAAGGTTTGGCGATGGTGGAGGGAGCAAGTTTCGAAAAGAGAGAGGATTATTTTGAAGGGGAACCCGAGAGAATAGATCCTTCGCTGATTATTATATCGGAGATATGCAAATCCTGTTCTTGCCAAGCTCATTCAGGAAGTATTGACTTTTGCATAACATGACAACTCACATGTTCTGTTAAGGAATATGCGATGTCAATAAAATAAAAAGGGGTTTTGATAAAAACGACAAAATTTGTACATCCCAATATCTGTGAGAGCAATTGATGCAACCCCACGGATTGTATGAAAATATGAGGTGATTTACATCGGGAGATATACGAAGGGATTGAAGATTTTCCCTGCGATTGCTATACTTTTTTTTCTGTTAATGCCCGGGTTTTCATTTTCCCAGAGTTCGCTATATGAGTTCCGGGAGTTCAATGTCCGGGTGGAAAAGTATCCCCCCCAGAAAAATCCGATGGTAAGTGTTGACATTAACCTGGATGGTACCGGCACATACAAGAAAAGCATTACAAGCGACAGGGGAACTTTTGAGAAAACAAAGCAATTCAGGGTAAACGCCAAACAGTTGGAGTATGTATATTTCCAGGTGATGAGAGCGAACTTTTTTGATATCGAAGAAGTTCTGGGTAGTCCTGATATGAAAAAAGGTACGATAATAAAAGTTACGGTGAAAATTGATCATCATATGCATTCGGTTACAATGTACGGCGAGCGATACCTTGCGGTTGATGATATAGTGAATGCCGTGCTGAAATTCATGCCGGATGATTTAAAGAAGGATTATAACAGGAAAAACTTCAATTACTCTGAGATAAAACTTCCATAATATAAAAAGGGGAACAGTGTCTTGATTTTCCCGATAAAGAATTACTAAACTCAAGACCTGATCCTTATCTTACAGGAGGAATATATATGCCTGCAAAAACAATATTACAAACAGAAAAAGCACCAGGGGCTATTGGACCATATAGCCAGGGAATAAGATGCGGAGAGTTCGTATTTGTATCAGGTCAACTTCCCATTGATCCGGAAACGGGTGAATTTGTTGACGGCGGAATCGCAAACAAGACAAAGAGAGCCATGGACAACGTGGGGGCTGTGCTGGAAACTGAAGGTCTTACATACAAGAACCTGATGAAAGTTACCATATACACAACCCAGATGGATCAATTCCAGGAAATAAATGAAGCTTACTCATGGTACTTTGTCGGCGCACCGCCCGCCCGCGCCGTTGTGGGAGTATCATCTCTTCCAAAAGGAGCAAGCATAGAGATCTCGGCAATTGCCATGTGTTGATGTTTTAATGGCGGGAGTATATGGAGCATACAATGAATGATTACTCTTTCAGGGCAAAGGACAGTCTAGTCGGGGCTCAAATGCTTTTCGTTGCGTTTGGCGCCCTTGTACTTGTGCCTCTTCTCACGGGTCTCGATCCGAATGTCGCCCTGTTCACGTCGGGTGTTGGCACTCTCATCTTTCAGCTTGTAACAAAAAGGTCTGTTCCCATTTACCTTGCCTCGTCGTTTGCATTTATCGCCCCGATTATTTACGGCGTTAAAACCTGGGGTATTCCTTCAACGCTATGCGGACTTGCGGCGGCAGGGGTCCTGTACCTGGTTTTTGCCGCCCTGATAAAAATAAAAGGGAAAGAGATACTTGAGAAGATATTGCCCCCTATCGTAACCAGCCCCGTTATCATGGTCATAGGACTCGTGCTTACTCCCGTTGCAATCAACATGGCCACAGGCAAGACAGCGGATGGAGCGACTGTCCTCTTCCCTCAAAATCAGGCTGTTCTCCTTGCCGTTGTGGCGTTACTTACCACCTCGCTTATCAGTCTTATAGGGAAAGGGATTTTCAAATTCATACCGATTCTGTGTGGGATCGCCGCAGGCTATATTCTCTCACTTTTCCTGGGTGTTGTTGACTTCAGTCCGGTTATGAAAGCTCCATGGTTTGCGATTCCCAGTTTCACATTCCCGAAATGGAATTGGTCTGCAATTATATATATCGTACCTGTTGCAATCGCCCCGGCAATCGAGCATGTGGGAGATATTGTTGCAATAGGCTCAATTGCGGGTAAAGATTATATCAAGGATCCTGGAATTCACAGAACAATGGCCGGCGACGGACTGGCAACTATCGCAGCTTCGCTCATGGGAGGGCCTCCCAATACAACATATTCGGAGGTGTCCGGTGCCGTGGCGCTGACAAGGTGCTTTAATCCGGGTATAATGACATGGTCGGCAATCTTCGCAATACTTTTCAGTTTCAGCGGCAAATTGGGAGCGGCCCTGCGCAGTATCCCGTCCCCTGTAATGGGAGGTGTAATGATACTCCTGTTCGGGGCGATTGCGGTTGTGGGATTGAGCGGACTGGTCAGGTCGCAGGTAGATGTTATGAAACCCCGGAACCTGGTGATAATTGCCATAATACTTGTATTCGGAATCGGTGGAATGTGCTTCTCTTTCGGAAAATTTGCAATAAAGGGAATAGGACTTGCGGGAATAGTTGGAGTGCTTCTCAATCTATTATTGCCGGGTCGGGAGGAGCAATCTCAGAAAGATTCAGTATAGGCATTGTAAAGTACAATAGATGCACTCACACCTAAATTTAAGGAATCCACCCTGTTCGCCATCGGGATTCTTATTTTTTCGTTACACTTTTCTTCAAGAATATCTCCGTAGCCTTCCGTCTCTCCCCCAAAGATATACACGGTTTTTTTGTCTTTTTCGAAAAGCTTAACATCGTTCATCAAATTCTCGCTGTCTGTGGTAAATAAGAATTTCTTTATATTATAAATGTCCATAGCATCAAGAAATGTGTTTTCATCCTTGAACGAAACAAACGGCATCTCCAGAATATATCCGGCGGTTGCCCTTACCACTTTCGGGCTGTACCACGCCACGCATTCGCCCACGAGAATGACCCCCGCGCATCCGAATGCTCTTGCGGAACGGATAATCGTGCCCAGGTTTCCCGGGTCTCTTACCAGGTTAATTGCAATGAAATAATTTCCTTTTTCGATAACCTCATCAGGATTCCACGAATTTTGCGGCAAAATTGCCATCATTTTTTGTGGTGAAGATGCCGGGCTAATGTATTCCATTATTTCATCAGAAACAAAAAATGTATTATCTGCTTTTTTACATAAAAACTCCACCAGAATCATATCGTGCTTATCCCGAATTCCCGGGCTGTAGTACAGGGTTTCCACGGGGTAGTCTGTTTTCATTACCTCGCGAAGAGCCCTTGCGCCTTCCATCAGGAAGGCTCCCTCTTGTTCACGATATTTTTTCCGGTGGAGCTTTCTTGCTCTTTTAACCGCTGGATTTTGTCTACTTTGAATTGCAATCATCATGCTATATTGCAGATAACAATGTTATCTCTTCGTCCACTGGTATCCTTTTCTGGCGCGCTTCTTACCGTATTTTTTGCGTTCCTTTTCCCGGGGATCCCTTGTGAGAAGACCGGCCTTTTTTAATGTCGCTCTCAAATTTATGTCGTGCTCACATAAAGCTCTTGCAATTCCATGACGAACCGCTCCAGCTTGGCCTGCCTTTCCACCGCCGCATGCATTAACAAATACATCGAACTGTCCGGTGGTTTTTGTGAATTCAAAAGGCTGCTCGATTTTTAATTCCAACATCTTTCTCTGGAAGTAATCGGCCATTGACATACCGTTTACGATAATCCTGCCGCTTCCCGAACCGAGTCTAACCCTGGCCACTGCGTTTTTGCGTCGGCCTGTAGCCCATATTAATCCTTTGGAGTCAATTGATGGTTTTCCCAAAATCCTTGTCCTCCTAACCTATTCCATTATCAATTCAACAGGCTTCTGAGCCTGAAGATTGTGCTTTGGACCTGTAAAAATTTTCAGTCTTTTCATTCTCTTTGCGCGAAGCTTGTTTTTGGGTAGCATTCCCGCAACGGCTAGCTTGATAACCCTCTCCGGATGTTTCTTGAGCATATCACTTAAAGAAGTCTCTTTCAGACCTCCCGGATATCCCGAATGACGGTAATAAAGCTTGTCAGTCATTTTGTTTCCCGTTACTTCAAACTTGCCGGCGTTTACAACTGCCACAAAATCGCCGACATCTATGTTGGGGGTGTAAGTTGGTTTCGTCTTGCCCATGAGGATCATTGCAATTTTAGTTGCAGTCCTGCCCAGGTTCTTACCCTCCAGGTCAATCAGATGCCAACCCCTTGTCACCTCACCTTTTTTGGGGACATACGTTTTCACGGTTTTTCCTCCCTGCCAAATGTCTCAATAATAAAAAAAATCCCTGAAACTTGCTCACATATTCTAATATAAAAGGATAGTACTGTCAAGTGATTATGTGATTTTTTCCATGTTAATTTGCTTTATTTGTATATATTCACCGCAAAGACCACAAAGACCACAGAGTTTTTTTGTAGGAGGGATGTCCCCATCCCGATAATATTCCTTATGTAATCCTTCATTATCAGCAATTATCATAAAAATATGCCATGTATTCATTTCGAAAATACAGATAAAAAGGATGAAGAAAAGGAATTTTCCACTCGTGGAATAATTCTGGTTATAGAATTTACTTATTTATTAATGAATATGGAGGGAAATATGACGGTAGTCAGCGCGATGAAATTCAACTTCCACCAGGGAGCGCTTGTATGCGACGAGCAAACGACATTCGGAGACAATAGATATGCATATCTATCGGATAAAATAAAGCCTTTGATTCCACCGGAAGTGACTGAAAGAACCGGCATGGTTGCTGCATACGGAGGATCGGGGACACAGTCGGTTGCGGCGGAAGTAGTGAAGAAAACCTATGGAGAGATGTTGCAGGCGGCTGAAGATATAAAACCGTTCTCGCATAAGAGTTATATGTTCAGAACCATTGAAGATGTTGCCCGCTTTTCCATGAAAAAGCTTCTTGAAGTGAAACATCACCATCTCAATGATAAGCTCTATTCCAATTTTCACTTCAACATGGACGACTTTAACCGGGGTTATTATGAGCTTGATGGTGAAAGATATGATATCAAACAGGATAATGTAATCGAGAAAGCTACCGAATATATCACCTGGAAAGATTACCAGCCTGACGTGGATTCAATATTCAAGAATAGAGCTATCGTAGCGGGCTTTGACCCCACAAGCGGATTTGAGATTTATAGCCTGTCCCTGATGGACAATGAATGCTTTTTTAGCGGGGGTCTTTATGAGAGTATCGGTTCGGGAGCCGACATTGCTTCTATAAGTCTCAATGATTTTATCAACACCAAAGTATTGAGCATCAGGAGAACAAAGATTGATCCCACCGAGGGTGTAGTTGAGCTGATTCGTGCCACAAACGCTTGCGCCAGGAGAAATTATGGTGTGGGCGGATATTTCAATATAGTTCTCATCGATGGGCGGAAATCCCCTGAAAAAGCATACACGGAAATAATGGATCACAGCGCCCGTCTTGCCTCGGAGATTGTCTTTGCCGGCGGATACGAGTTAATCGATCATAATGATATGATGACTTTGATTAACAAGCTTGTATTTAAAGGCGTGCCTTTTGCTGATGTTGATTCTGAATTTTGTAAGATGGCAAAAGATACGAAGAAATTGAGTTTACTTCTCAGGGGATATAAATTAGAGCGACTTTTCAACAATAACGGCAAGGATGAGAAGACAGATGAAGATTCTGGTTGCTGTTAACGAAGATGATTATTCAAAAGAATTGATAAAAACTGGAGCGACACTTTCATCACAGTTTCGCTCCGAGCTTTATATTGTCTATGTTTATGAGGTCCCCCTCGCATTACCTCTCGATTCCGACTCACCGGAAGAAATCGAGAAAGGAGACAGGATCCTCGATTTTGCTTCCGGCATTGCAGATGAAGCAGGAATATCTGCGCAAACGGATATCATCCAGGCAAGGACGGTGGGGGCGGGAATTGTAAATGAAGCCAGAGATCTCGGTGTAGATTTGCTAATAATCGGCATGAAGAAGTATCCGGGGCATGGAGAAAACATAATCAGCAGAACTGTTGATTATGTGATGAAAAAAACTCCCTGCCGGGTAATGCTGATGAGAAGAGGAGAGAGCGATGGGGAATAAGGAATATTGCTTCTGAGGAAATTAGGAAAATGTATAGTAGGTGCCAGATCACGGAAAGCGGATGATGGAGAATTGATGGCGGAACTGTAGGAGGGACGTCCTCGTCCCGATAAACGGATGACGGAGGTCGGATGAGAGTATATCGAAATAACAAATGTTCACTACAAAGACTTGAAGATCGAGAAGAATTAATAGTCAAGAAAACTCCGTGCCCTCTGTGGTAATTATATATTAACAATGAACAATAAAGATCAACAAAAAAATAAAAAACAGTCCGAACAGCCTGAACCGGAGTATATCTCCGGGACTCTTCCCGGCGACAAGTCCATCAGAAAACGTCGGGAACGTCCTGCATCCCTCAAGAGAACTCTGGGGGTAATGGGTATATTCAGCATTGCTTACGGCAACCTGGGTTCGTCCATTTACTATGCCCTGGGAGTTACCGCCCTTTTTGCGATGGGAGCGACTCCTTTCGTGTTTATGCTGGCGGCGCTTTTCTTTATATTTACGGCGGCGTCATATGCGGAGGGAACCGCAGCGATCCCTGAAGCGGGAGGATCTTCCAGCTTTGCAAGGAAAGCGTTTAACGAGTTCGTGAGTTTTATCGCAGGATGGTGCCTCTTACTGGGATATGTGGTAATTATCGCTATCGCATCATTTACCGCGATAAACTACCTCGGTCACCTGCCCCATTTCTCATACCTGGCCACAAAACCCTGGAAGATCGTTGGAACGGGAGCTCTACTCCTGATTCTCATGCTTATAAATATCATAGGAACCCGTGAATCCGCTGTTTTCTCGACGGTCTTCACAATTATAGACATTGCCACCCAGTCTTTTCTCGTTATTATAGGGCTCTTTCTTTTTCTCAATATGCCCAAGATGATAGATAGAATACACCTGGGCGTCGTCCCAACATGGAATCAGTTGATCATCAGCTTTTACATTGTGATGATATCATTTACGGGAATCGAAACGATTTCAAATCTTGCGGAGGAGTCCAGGGAGCCAGGCTCTACAGTTCCACGGTCGATATGGTGGTCTATGGGTGTTGTACTTGTGATGTTTTTCCTGATTTCATCAGTTGCACTTTCCGCGATGCCCGTGGAATACAGAGCTGAGGGTTATATCTATACAATGTCTAAAGTGGCGGATGAGAATGTGGATGTGGAAGAATTGAATCCGACACAGAAACTTATTTATTATAAGGATGTTAAAGACAGTCCCCCTGGTTTTCCCGTTAATAATGTCACGGTAAAAGTAACACAATTGATTCCACTGTCGGATAATAATTCAAGTCCTGGAACATGGAGAACCTGGACTGATGAAAACGGGAAATTTGAAATAAGGGGAATAGCTTTTGGCAAACATTCTTTCAAGCTCTTTAAAAAAGGCTATGTCGCCAAAGAATTTACATTTGACACATCAAAACCAAAAACAGTCCCTATAAAAGGGCAATGGACAACCGATCTCACTCGAAAATGGGAAAATGATCCTGTTTCCGGAATCGCCTCGGCAATATCGAAAAAACTCCCCATAATGAAAGAGCCTCTTGAAACATGGGTAGCCATCGTCGCATTTACCATCATGGTCATCGCCGCCAATGCAGGTATCATGGCAGTATCCAGGCTGATTTACTCGATGGGCTCAAATAACCAGGTTCCCCCCATACTTGCAAAAGTAACGAAAAAATCCAGATCGCCTTATGTGGCAATAATTATATTTTCCGCAGTGGCGTTCATAATCACTCTTCCGGGGGATCTTGAGAAACTCACACAGGTTTATGCCTTTTCCGCGCTCATATCATACACAATTGCACATGTGTCGATAATTGCCATGAGGATAAAGTTCCCCGACATGGAAAGGCCTTACAAAATACCTTTCAACATCAGGATAAAAGGGAAAGAGATCCCCATCTCGGCAATAATCGGCGGACTCGTCTGCTTCAGCATATGGCTCATAGCGGCATTTTACCGTGATTACGGGAGAAATGTGGGTATCCTGTTTATTCTGTCGGGAATACTGATATATTGGCTCTACCGCAGGCATAAGGGATTGTCACTTACGGAGACGAAGAAGAAAAGGAAGTAGTAACTATTCTTTTTTAGCATAAGGGCAGAGTTCGCGGAGTTTTAACGAACGCTTACAAGAAATCAGTTTTTCTTCGTGAGGAATCTTTTATCAACTTCTCCGGCCTTAAATATGGCATATTTTGCGAAATAGGGACCTATAATCTCAAATACAAAGACTGTGGCGGCGATTACAGACATGACAAGCGTTGCAAGATGCTCCCCCTCGGGGCTGATATTCCGGAATGAATGGGATGCCTCAATTGCAAGTCCTATAGCTACTCCAGCCTGTGAAAGCAATCCGAATCCCAGGTATTTTCTAACATTTTCTTTCGCTTTGGAAATTGTGGCTCCCGTCCATGCTCCCAGTAATTTGCCGGCTATTCTGAATATAATGTATAGGATCCCCAGAAGTCCCATCTGGGGAAGAATGCTGATATCAACATGTGATCCTACTATAACAAACAGGAGTACATAAAACGGTGGGGTAAATCGATGCAGGACGTCGAAAGCAGCTCGATTTTTCTTCGAAACATTGGCAAGCACAACTCCAAGAGCCATACTTGTAAGGATGAGTGAAAGTCCCAGTGTTCTTGCTATCCCGGCACATAAAAGAACCGCTCCAAGGGATATCATCAGGATGTCCACTCTTTTCTGAAGAGTTTTCATGATCTGATTCACCAGCAGGGCAATTATCGCGCCGATGGCGAGTGAGCCAAGGATCTCGATTATGGGAAGCAAGAGCATAAACCCGAGGTGGAATTCCTTCTGATGCATCAGGAGTGTCCGGGCGAACGAGGATGCAAATGCAAATAAAATAAGCGCCATGGCATCGTCAAGTCCTACAACGGAAAAAATGGTTGTAGTAAGGGGACCTCTTGCATTATATTGCCACAACACGTTTACAGTAGCTGCGGGGGCGGTTGCCGCCGCAAGTGAGCCGAATATAAGTCCGTATGAAAGTTTGTGTGTAAATAGAAAAATCCCGACAAAAACAAAAAGGAAGGCCATCGTGGATTCAAATATGGTTATTACAGGTATTGTCTTTCCTAATTCTTTTATTTCCGAGTACCGTAATTCTCCGCCTATTGAAAAGCCCACCATTGCCAGGGCAAAAATACTTAATATTTCTATATGGTGATATATCTGTGGGTTGATTATATTGAGAACGGATCTGCCAAGAATCAAACCGATAACAATATAGCCCATAACATGGGGGAAGTTGAAACGTTCCGATAGTACCTTGCCCAGGTAGCCCAGAGCAATCATCAGTCCTATGATGAGTAGTATGTCAAGCCCATGTTCATATACACCTAAACTCTCCCAAATGTCATTAGGCATAATGATCTTGCTTTTTTTACCTCCAAATCCGTCTATGATATTTCAAGTGAATTCAATCCATAATACATTTACTACAATGTACCTGAATCGAGAAGCTCATTGCAAACCTCCGCTCTTCCCACAACGCCGACAAGTATTCCGTCGCGGGTTACGGGGAGCACTTTGAATCCCTGTTCCAGGATTATTTTGACTACATCTATAATGGGATCATTCTCGGTTACACACACGGGATTGATTGTCATAAAATCTTCAACTTTCTGATTGCCCACACTGGACAATCTTTTAGCCATTCCCGCGAAATCCCTGATAAGAAAGTATCCGTTTCCACGATCATAATGGGGAAATTCGGACTTTACAAGATCCTTGTCGGAAATAAATCCGACGACTTTTCCCTCGATGTCCACAACCGGAACTCCATGAAAACGGTGGTTTGCAAGTACCCTGGCAAAATGCCTCATTGTATTATCAGGGGTAACAGAGGTTATATCTCTTGTCATTATATCCTTTACAAGTTTCAATATATTACCTCCTTAACACTAACATTGTCAAGATGTTTGGAAATATCTTCCAGTGAGTAAATATTTCCGTTCAGATTTAAAGCTGTTGCTGTTGCGCAGGCCATCCCTGTTTTAATGGCATCCCTGACACTTCCACCTCTTGAGAGCTCATAGACTATACCTGCGATCATGCCGTCACCCGTCTTGAGCCTGCTTTGTATTTCAATTTCAGGAGGTGATGCCTCAAAACAGCCTTGTGGTGTTGAAATCAGGAAGTTGATTCCGTCAAATGTTACGACCGCAATATTCGTGCCTTTCTTGAGAATGGAGCAGGCTGCCCTGTAGAGGTTCTCTGCCCCTTCAACGGGAATACCGAGTATTCCGTCCGCTGACCTTAGATCCGGCATAATAAGATAAGGATGAAATTTCATGCATTCCAGCATATTATCCTCTACAGTATTTAATATAGTCATAATTCCCTTTTCATTTGCCATTGAAAGAAGCTTGCAATAAAACTTAAACTGAACATTCCTGGGAAGACTTCCTGCGATTATTACAATTTCACTTCTGTGAAGCAGTCTTTTATAAGTCTCAATAAAAATATCCAACTCTTCACTTGTAATTATCGGTCCTTCTTCATCTATAAGTGTTCTATTATCATTAATCGGATCAACAATAAAATAATTATGCCGGGTAACACCGCCGATATGTACAAAATTCGTAGTGATGTTTCTCTTGTGGAGTCTCTCCTGGATAAACCGACTGGGGGCTTTGCCCAGAAAGCCGGTTGCCAGCGTCTCTACTCCCATCGCTCCCAGCATCATTGCAATATTGATTCCCTTGCCTCCGGGATGTCTCTCAAGGTCTCTTACTCTGTTGAGATGCCCCGGCATAAAATTGTCCGCCTGCACAAAGTGATCTATGGCGGGATTTAATGTAACGGTAGTAATCAGGTCAAAAACCTCCCCCGTTTATCATAATATATTAAATTTTTTATGTATCTGCCATATATCCTCTATTATGTTACCTATGAATTATTAAAAAAAAGGACACGATAGCGGTTTGAAGAATTAAGGGACGGAGGCTGGAGACCGGAAATTCACCATGAAAGCCTGCCCTGAACTTGTTTCAGGGACACGAAGGACATGGAGTGAAATGGGATGATGGAATACGGATACCAGAGAATGGATCCATTTTCCAATTTATTTTTTCTTTTATCCTTTTTGTGGCTTCGTGGTGTAATAATAAATATCTCGTTTCCCACCTTCTATTTCCCGCCTCTCGCTTCTCGACTCCCGTTTCCCACTTAAGGAGGTGACTATTTTGGAGAATAATCAAAACGAAGAAGAAAAACAAATTTCCAAAGAAGAGGCACTCGAATCGCTTAAAAAAGACTTTGGCGAGGAGGGACTGGATACACTTCTCTCAGGGATGGATGCAATGATTGATCTTACCGGAAAATTTGAAATGCCCTACGATAAAATGGTCGGAAAGATGAATGAAGATGATGATGCCGGACTGGTGAGAAAAGTCGGAGACACAATTATTGCCGTGGAAAAAGTAGAGAAAGATGCTACTATTTAGGTACCACCACCTTGTCATCCTGAGCGGAATACGATCTTTACCATTCCTGAATAAGCCCTGGCAAGAACGGGTTTTACTTACCTCCGATAAAATAACTCAGCGAAGGATCTCTACCCCGGGTTCTCCTTCAAAATAATACTCTCTCTTTTCGAGACTTGCTCCCTCCACCATTGGGGTTGAGATCCTGGTTTATTCTTGTCAAGTATTTTTTTAAAAAACAACAACATCTTATCAGTATTGAGTAACGGATCCGACCACCAATCCCGGGTGTATGGCTTTGCCCAACTCTGGTAATTTGAG
>JAIORV010000009.1 GCA_021107945.1 Vulcanimicrobiota bacterium
CCCGTCTTTGAGAAAATCATAGAAGTAAAGCTCTTCTCTCGTGATCCGCTCAGAAGGACAAGAAGTCCTGGGAGACTGAATGATTACGCCTGAACCTTTGACAAAAAGTAAATGCACCCAAATTATATTGAAACATGACTTCCCCAAAAGGAGTAGTAAGTCCTGTAATTCTGAACAACACACAAAAGATTTTCTGTAACTATTCACCGCAGGGGTTATTAAAACAAGGAGAATCCCGGATAAAATCTCTGTGATCTATCGGCAATAAATGAGCGAATCGAAGATGGTGCAAAGGACTATCTAAAACCACAGAGGGCACAGAGGACTCAGAGAATTTTATATTTTTCATCTCCGTCCCTTCGTGCTCCCCGCGTTCTTTGTGGTTGAGAATTAGGGGAGCAAATGAAAAAATAATGCAAACATAAGAATTTGAACAGTGGAGAAATAAATTGACGGAATTAAGAGGTTTGTTTTATAGCAACCACTGAGGACACTGAAACAAGTTCAGCGCAGTCGCAGAGAATTCTCCGATTTATCTCTGTGCTCTCTGTGTTCTCTGTGGTAAAAAAAATAGGGGCTGAACAGTAACGATTTTCTTTAATCTGATGACTTACAAAGACAGGATTATATTGACAGACGAGGATTGACATAGTGAAGAATCTCGTTCACAGCGAACTGGAGGAAGAGAGCCTCAATATGAAGTAGGATTGTTTTGAGGAGAACCAGGGGAAAGAGATCCTTCGCTGAGTTATTATCTCGGAGGTATGCAAATCCCGTCCCTGAGTAAGGTTTGTTTGCGAAAGCAAGGTTGATCATTTTTCGCTCAGGATGACACTGAGAAAAGACGTAAGTCCAAAAAAAAACGCCGGCTTTTTTGCCGGCATCTTTTATTCAAAGTACTTAATTATATTTTATATCAATCCTTATTTTTGAACTAATTCCATTAATACCTTCTTTGCAACTGCCTTTACTCCCGAGTCGGTCGCATTCTCGTATAATTTTTTTATCGGACTGATAGCTCTTCTTGAACCAATCTCACCGAGAGCCAACGCAGACATTATGCTGTTATAGGGATGGGGACCGTTGAGATCACCGCCATAAGCTTTGCTCAAAATCGATTTGACCGAATCGAGATACTTGCTTCTCATGCTTGTTGATATAGTGAAATCTTTCTTGTCATTGAGAGCGTTAATTAATTTTAAAGTGGCCTTTCCGCCTTTCAATTTTCCAAGCGCCCAGGCGGCGGCCATTCTCACAGCCGGCTCCCTGTCATCAAGTAGTTGGGTAAGCTGTCTTACGGCACTTTCAGCATTCAACTCCACAAGAACTTCAGTTGCAATGATTCTGATTTTGGGGTCACTGTCTTCCAATGCGCCCAACACAGCCCGCGAGGCCCTTTTTTCTCCCATTGTTCCCAAGGATCGTATTGCATTATATCGGACATAGGAGCTGTTGTCTTTAATTGCACCTATTAATGCTTTAATTGCCAGCGGGTTTCTGATTTCGCCCAGCGCCCAGGCGGCCGAGCTCCTGAGTGATTCACTTTTGTCGGTTTTCAATACATTAATAAGGGCGTTTATTGCGGATTCACTTTTTAATTGCCCCAATGCTCTTGTTGCGGCGTTGCGAATCTTCTCGCTCTTGTCCTTTTTCATAAACGCTATTAAAGAGCGTATAACTACTGGACTTTCAAACACTGTAAGTGCTTGCAAGGCGGCAATTCTGACATCAATATCCTTATCCCTGCTGACAATGCCTTTAAGTGGGTTGACCGCCGACTCATCATCAAGTGCCGCCAATGCCTTTATTGCAATTAATCGAACTTTCTTACTCTCGTCATTCTCCGCCGAGTCAATGAGAGACTGAACTGCTCTCTTATTACCAAGTCGCCCAAGGCCATATGCCGAGGCTGCCCTGACAAACTCATCTTTTGATCCTCTTAATGTGGCAATAAGAGTCTTGGCTTCATCAACCCTTCCTGAAGCTCCATTTGTCCAGATTGAGGCCATTTTGACCGTAAAAACGTCACTCTTTTTTGCAAGTCCGCTTAATATTTTAATCAATCGATTATTCGACTTTAGTGTCGGCAGACTTCCAACAATCAAAGCGGAGGCGGTTTTGACGGAAGAATTTTCATCCTTCAGAGCGTCTTTAATAACTGATTCCGCCTTCTTATTAACCGTCTTGGAGCCGGTTTCAATCCTATACAATATTTGTAAACAGGCCAGTTTCATCCCGGGGTTATTTGTTTCACCATACAAATTTGCAACAGGCATTGTGGATTTACTTCCTATCTTTCCAAGAGCGGAAACCAGGGATTCAAAATAATCTTTTTCAGGAACCAGGAGAACAAACGGTGCATCTCCACCCAACTTTTTTGAACCCGTTGTTTCCACATTGAATAACTTACTCGTACTGGTATGCTTCTTTTCGAAGTACCGTCTGTTTACTACTATTTTCGGCTTCAATTCTTCGTCTTTTCTAAGCGCCTTCAACATCGGAACAATTGCCGGCTTGTATTGCAGGGTTCCAAGATAATGCGCGGCAACGGTTCTGAGTTTAGTATCATCTTTATACTCTTTGAAAACTTCAAGGATAGCGGGGCAAGCAGGTTTTCCAATAGCACCCAGGGATTCCAATATTGCAACCCTCACATCCCTGCTGTTTTCTCTCAATGCCGCTTCCATTGGCTTAATAGCCTTTATGCTTTTCAACCGTCCAAGTGTATTTGCCGCTGATTTTACAACATCGGGATAGTCGGATTTTAAAGCCCGGATGAATTCCGGAGCAGACTTATCCTTGAAAGTTTCCAAAGATTTCAGGACAGCTTCCCTGACATCTTTATTCTCATCCTCCAGGGCTGAACCGAGCGATCTGACAGCCCTTCTGTCCCCGATCTGCCCCAGCGACTCCGCCACTCTTAGTCTGACGGAAGGTTCTTTATCGTTTTTCAATGCTGATATCAACGGCATAACAGCCCTATTATCTCTTGCAACACCGAGAGCTTTTGCGGCAACAAATCTTTCATTTAATGCCTTTTCGGGCTTTAAAAGGGAAATCAACATCGGGACTTCATTGCATGTGAATGTGAACCCAATTTCATTAATTGCAGGGTCTGCAAGAAATGCTTTTATCAGGGGCTTTATTCCTCTTTTGTCATCAATGGCTATCAACGCCATGGACGCCCCTTTTCTTATCTCAGGCATCTCATCATTTTCAAGAACAAAAATCAATTCGGGTACCGCTTCAGTGGCCCTCTCTGACCTTGTGGGTCTTCCTGTTTTCTTATTGGTCTTCACATTAACGTCTCTAAAATCTTTCAATGCTATAACCGCCAATAGCCGCAGGCTGCCTTCCTCACTTTTCAATACCTTTGTCAACGGTTCCAAGGCCATCCTGTGTCCTATTTCTTTTATCGATTTAATTGCCTGCGCCCTTGTTTTAAGAGGCACGTTTTCATCCATGATAACTTTGTCAAGATGCGAAACAAATTTATTAGATTTCACAATACCCATCGCCCAGACGGACGCGTGTTTTCTTGACCGTTCTTCTTCAAGCTCATCAATTAGTGCATTTATTCCAGTGCTTCCGGTTTTGATGAGAGA
This sequence comes from Vulcanimicrobiota bacterium, assembly GCA_021107945.1. Lineage (GTDB taxonomy): Bacteria > Vulcanimicrobiota > JAJTBE01 > JAJTBE01 > JAJTBE01 > JAIORV01. The sequence goes on from JAIORV010000009.1 coordinate 3,606, forward strand.
TTTTGCGGCATTTTCGCTAATAACTCTATACTGTTTTCTTCTCTGTTCCTGTACTTGCTTTTTCGTCGATCCTTTGGGTACAGTAATATTGAATGCTCTTGATTTATCATCGGTAAGAACTTTTAACAGAGGCTTAATAACTCTTTTATCTCCTGCGAAATGACCCAACGATTCAACCGCCTTCGAAACGACATCAAGATATTTGCTTTCTTCTATTGCCATAACCAGGATGGGTATAGCTGAAGTACCTCCTCTTGATATTGCCTCAAGAGCTTGCGTCCTTACTCCCGAATCCTTGTCATTCAAAGCCAATGAAAGTGCTTGTAAAGCCCTCACATCTTCCATTCCATATTTCCCAAGAACTTCTGTCATTGAAGCTTTAACATCCGGATATGGATTTGTCTTCATTGCATTAACAAGCATGGGGATGAGTGATTTATCAATGCCTATTTTTTTCAACGAGGTTGCGGCACTTGCCCTTACTATCGCCTCTCCATCTCCCAGGGCTTTTATAAGTGTTTGAGCAACAACCTTTTGATTTTTAAACTGAGGATTTCCCAATCCTTCAGCTATCTTAATTCTGACATCCTTGTACGGACTGCCCAATAGGGACTCGGTCAGGATTGGAATAGCATCCTTTCCCTCTTTTAAAAGGATTTGAACCGCTATAATACGAGTTGCCTCATCCTGAGCTTTGAGTTGTGACTTGATTTTGGTCATGTCTTCCCCGGACCCCGATTTTTCTACAGCCCATGCACAAAAGCTCAATAAAAGTGCAAAGCACAGGAATACCGCTATTAAAACAATCCTTCTTGCCTTCATTATACTTCCTCCTTAAATAGAAGAATTACTCTACCATATCATCCATAAAATACAACAACAATTCGGTTGATGTTTATAAAACTGAATGATCTAGTCTTTTAATTCAAACACAAGTAAAATAACATTTTTAGTTTCTACGAGATCATATTTTTCCCTTCTTATTTATTATGTAACACGGATAAATAGGGCGCAATTACCTGGCACATAGTTTGCAAATGACACGAATAATATTATAGATTGTTTTTAGCTTTTATTGTAAAAAAGTCTTACCCATTTATCTTTCGTTGTAACTATTCAGCCCCTTTTTGCGGGGGATTTCTAAACCTGGATTTCACAACGTTTTAGATTGGTCAGGAGACCAGCCTCCACACAAATATCACGGAATTAATAATGGCTAAAAGTGTTAACTTCATTTAAAACTCTGCGTCCTCCGCGTCCTCTGCGGTGAACAGTTACCTTTCTTTTAAGTATATTAGGAAATATTGTCTTGTTATTAGGTCGGCGAGACGCCGCCCCCACCATTACAACAAAGTTGGTGGCTGCGGCGTCTCACCGCATAAAAAAACTGATTTCATTCTTGATCCGCTTTCATATAAAAAAAAAGAGCCGGTAAACCGGCTCTTTTTGATTATAACTTACACCCACTTAATTCGGCATAATCTTTGGAGTGATCATTATGACCACTTCTTTTTTGGTCCTATCCGTTGTTCTTGATTTGAACATATTTCCGATAATTGGAATATCTCCAAGTAGAGGTACCTTTGTTACACTTGAACGACTCGCTTCATCAACCATTCCACCAATGACAATCGTGTTGCCATCTTTCACTCGAACAGTTACGTCTGCGGATCTTTCCGCCGTTCTCGGATATTGGTTATTTATAAGTTCCAAAAGATTGGACACAGTGGGTTTGATCTTTGCTTCTATGTACCCGTCCGGGGTAATCGTCGGTTTAACCGTCAGCTTGATTCCTATATCCACATATATGACCTGATACTGTCCAGCTCTTGGGTCATAATACACGATAGGATACTTTTCACCGATATGTAGAGTTGCCTCTATACCGCTCATTGTCGCCACTCTTGGTGAAGCAATAACCTTTGCCTCTCCTGATGTTACCTGGAGAGCAAGACTTGCCTGGAGGACGAACGGGTCTCTTACGAAGAAACCTATGGGCATTGGAGCGGCCGGTGCCGGTGCTGTAGCCGTGTATGGGTCATATACTGTTCCCGGCGGTGGGTAACCACTGGGAATCTCGTATAATTTCATTGGCTGAGTTCCATCCTGAGAACCTACCTGCCAGCTTACCCCAAGATTCTTTGCTCCTGTTTCAGACAGGTCAACGACCTTAACTGAGAGCATAACCTGTGGTAACGGTAAATCGGTTATTTCAAGATACTCTTTCAGCTTGCCGATTTGGTCTTCCGTTCCCTTGCAAACGAGTGCATTTAGATGTTTGTCAATCGCCATTACCGGAGGAGCATCCCCGCCCAGTAATTCTTTCAATGTGGGTAGGAATGTAGTCGCCTCATTATATCGAAGTCTTACGACTTCAACCTTGATCGGCGGCGGTGCCGGTGGTGCCGGTGTATCCACCTTCTTTGGCTCAACATCAAGTCCTGCGATCATATTTCTGACCTGTCGAAGTGCATAATGGTCCTTCGACTGTACAATCACTGCATTACCCTGGGGTGCCGGATAAACATTTACCATCGGGAAAATCTTTTTCACTTCTCCCATAACACTATCAGGGCTAACGTAGCTTAGATGAAACACCTGTATCTTGAACTGCCAGTCCAACATCGGGTCATAACCAATTGACTCAGGTGTCATCGTCTCGATCGTCTCTTCGGATCCTACAAAGAGAATACTTCCTATTCTCTTCTTTTTAAGATCGTGGAGATTCAGAAGAATGTTAAGCGCTGTTGTTGCCGGTACATTCTTCAGGCTGAGTGAAACTGCTCCCTGAACCGACTCGTCTGTGACGAGGTTCAGGTTCATTTCTTGTGCCAGTAGTTTTACTACATAAAGCAGGTCAGCGTTTACGAAATCTATGCTAACTTTTTTAATGTAGCTTCTTCTGGCCTTGTCTCTTTTCGGCCTGACATCCTCATGTTTGTATGCTATTCTTTTCTTGGGTTGTGATTTTATTGCTACCGGAGGCTTTACCGGTTTGGGGGATTCTATTGTAGGTTCACCGGCACCCATTGAAGGAACAGCTTTCGAAACTTTCGCTGCTATCGTCTGAGTACCAACCACCAATACAAATCCTTTTCTACCGGGGGCGGCCTTTATATAGTACTTTACCGGGTGCAAAACTTCCACTACCAATCTGACAACACCTGGTTTGTACCGCTGTATTTTTGCCCGTTCAATAATACCCTTGTCAATTTGAATTACCTTTTTGCTCAACACTTGTTTTAAGACTGATGTTGAAGGCATTTCCACTACGAGGGATTGTCGGGGTTTATTTGTTGTCAGTACCCTGTAGCGAAGAGGCCCATTAGCTGAAAGGTGAATTTCCACCTTTTCATCTGTTTTCTTCACAACAAGGCCTGTGATCGTCGAAGCGTAGCTGGCAACTGTAAACGCCAGTACAAGAGCCACGACCATTAACCCTAGGCGGGCAACTTTCCAGCCTCTTCTACTTGTCATTGTGTCTGACACACCTCCTAAATATTGAAATCAAATTGCTATTCTAACACATTTTATTAATATGCTCGGCAACCTTTTACATTTGCCTGCATACAACTTTATCCAGGCTATTCTACCTTGAGCCGGGTTATCTTCCCTATCCCGGCGGTGGGGGTGGCGGCGGTGCCTCTTCTCCGCCTTCTCCTTTTATAGGAGCTGACGGCAGCTTAGGACCCTTTTCTTCTTCCGGCGCTGCACCGCGTGCTGCTCCAGGTCCTTCCGCTCCCCCTCCTGATTTACTCTTCAGGGTTTTCAGTTCATCAGGAAGCTTCAAAATAGCTTTATATCCTTTGCCTGAAAGGGTTACGTTTTTTTGAGTGATCCCTGAGACTACCCAATCTCCCAGTTTCTGACCTGACTTTACGATATAACTTCTTTTTTCACTGGAAAGAATTGCCGAGTATCTTCCACCAATCCTCATTATGCCAGTTACATAAACTCCTGCTTCCTTTTCACCGATAACCTGAGGACCTTTTGGTGTCTCTTCCGCCCCGGGTACTTCTTCTCCCGAAGGAAGTTCAGTCCCTCCACTTGGCGGACCAGGTACTCCAGCACTATCACCGGGAGTAACAACAGGCGGTGGCGCAGCCTCTTCACCCTGTCTTCTTACCACCGGTACAAAGGGATCTTTTGTGGATTTTGGTACAAAATTGGCACTAATAACCACATCGGGTTCTTGTGCTTCAACTGTCGACGTAGGAGACGGTTCCGGTGTTTTTGATTCAATAACAACCGGTGCCTTGGCTTCTTCCTTTGGAGCCTCCTGCTGACAGCCTATACATACTGCCAATATCATTAATAAAACCGGTATCCACATTACCGATAACAACTTACCTGTTTTATTCCTCACTTATTTGTGCCACCTCCCTGACTTAAATAGGCGGTATATACTGTCGTTGTGCGACTTCCGGTAAGATATTCTTCTCACTTTCAACATCGCTATATTGTTAACGCTTATGCGCCGGGCTATTCACCCTGTTTTGTTCTTACCCTTACTTATGGCGATTGTTTTGACGCCACATCGGGGTTGTAATGGGTCTCGATTTGGAATCCAAAGGCAGGCCTTCCCTCGAATATTTGCCGGGAAGTGCTGGCCAAATTTGCATCATCAAAATATGGTGAATTTTGAATTTTCTGCATGAACTCCGATATCGAGGTTAATCCACGGCAATTCCGCTAAAAGACAAGCTCCTGTTTCCGGGCTCTATATTCATATTGCTAATAAAAATATTCTTGGGCATGATTAAAGCTATATCATCCAGCAAGTTTCTATACCTAATTGGGTCATAAACCAACTGTTTAATTGCATTAATTTGAGCTTCCAACTCTCGATTTTCTTTTTCATAGCGTTGAATATCCGGGATCTTGGCTTCAAGATCTCTTATCTTAGTGTCGATCTCTTGAATTTCCGTCCTTTTTGTCTGAACCATATCATCATAGCGTTTACCCCAAAAGATAAAGAATACTACGAAAACTATAATTATCAAAACCAAAAAGATTATTATAGGATCAAATCCCATTCTTCTACCCGGTCTGTCAAGCAAGTCAACTTTAATTGTCACCGTCTCACCTCCCGCCTGAAGTTTCTCTAGATGATCTGTCTGAGTGCCAAGCCAACAACTACCATTAGTGTAGGGGCAATTTCCATCAGCTCTTCCTGGGTATACCCAGGGATATCGGTTATCTCAATATTTTCAAAAGGATTGGACACCTCGCAAGGGACGCCTAATTCCGTTGACATATAGGCATCAATGTTCTTGAACTTGGCCGTTCCTCCCGAGAGCAGTATCTTATCCACTGATTCACCACGATAACGGGCACGATAAAAATCGAACGATCGTTGTATTTCCGTAACCAAATCGTTAAGAACAGGTATTATTACATTGAAGATCCTCATAGTAGTAGGGGCTACGGGTGTGGCATCTTTTTCCACCCGGATTACTCCCTTCTCCTTTTTTATCTTCTCAGCCTCTTCGAAACTCAAATTCAACGACTGCCCGATAGCCTTGGTAAAACTATTACCTGCAGTGGTTATAGTTCGATTATGTCTCAGGATCCCTTCCTTAAAAATATTGATACTGGATGAACTTGCTCCCAGATTAATAAGCGCTATTGTCTGATTGACTATTTCATTACTTAAAACAGCCCTGGCACTTCTTACAAGCGCAAACGGCTCCAGATCAATAGCTAGTGGGGTTATTCCTGCCATTTTAATGACTTCCTGAGTTGTTGTCACCATCTCATTGGGGGCGGCCACCAGAAGTACTTCCATAGTCTTTTCTTCGCCTTCAACGCTCTTTCGCAGGATAGTTCCTTTGATTTGCGCATCGGCGACAGAATAAGGCAAGTACCTTTCCGCCTCGAACTTTATGGCATTCTGCAGCTCCCGCTCGTTCATCTGGGTCATTATTATTGGCCTAATTACAACGGACTGACCTGAAACCGCGCTAACAACTCTATCCATACTCATCTTATTGTTTGCCAACATGGCTTTGACGGTATCTCCAAGAGCTCGGGAATCAATAATCTGTCCATCTTTGATGGTAAGAGCCGGAGTTGGACCCTCAGCGAACTTTGTCAATTGAAAACCGCTGGACGTTTTAATAATCTGGGCCATCTTTACAGAATGTGTCCCAAGATCAATGCCGCCCACAACACCTTTGCCCGCAAAGAGCCGCTTCAGAAATTGCATTTAACTACACACACCTCCTTTCACATAAAAAAGTCTATAGTTTTTTCGTCAATAAAAACCGATCTCCTGCATGACTGAATCTTTTTTTAAGCAGTTTATTTCCCTTGATTATTTACAGAAATCATGGAAAAAACAATGCACGCTGATATGTATAAACACAGGGCGATAAGAAGTGTCATCCAGAATCCGACAGCCTGTGCAAACACAAGTGATAAAACCGATCCGAGAACGGATGCGCAACCATTTACTCCCCAGGCAAATGGGATTAAAGTTGAATTTGTCTCACCCAGCAACTTCAAGCCCAGAGGAAAGGGCATTCCAAGACATAGACCCAACGGAGCCAAGAGAATTACCGTTAACAATGCCCGTATGGTCGAAGAGAATACAAGCGCATTACTTAAAATATGATCCAGAAATAAAAAATATATCAAACCGATTATACATAATATAGTTATATCAAAAAACAAAATTTTCCTTCCGCTGCAATGAAAAAAAGAACTCAAATATGAGCCGATACCGGTAAAAACAAGAAGAGAAAATAGCACTACGGACAGAGAATATACGGGATGCCCAAGGAATAATATAAATTTTGTCATCATGGTAATTTCTATGAACATGAAGGCTAGTCCCAGGAGACTGAAATAGACCAGAAATAACATGGAAGATTTTTTGAATTTCCCTATTCTTTTTAACTTCAGGGGTAATATAATGAAGATTATCGAGAATATTATCGATAGAATCATAATAACAAGAAAAATCGTAAAGACAACAGGGAAACGGGTCTTTTTCCTTATTGTATTATCCAGGTAACTGAAGAAATTTTTCCATCGGTCCGTCAGGTAGAAAAAAGGCCTGTCATCGGTTACAGCGGAAATATCCAGAGGGTATGACTCCTGAAAAGCCATTGTTCCTGAAGGATCCAGAAGAATAGTGAAATCATTTTTCATGCCGGGAAGATAATTTATTTTGAAACCACCCCTCCGACAAAAATCTTTTACAAAGGCTATCTCTTCATCCGTAAACTCCCCGTTTTTCCATATAAAATTAAAAAGCTTCTCATGCGAAGTTATCACGACCGATTTTCGCAAATCCCTTTTTGAAGCAGCCATCGCAAGAGAACATAGGCGATAAGTCTGGTAAGGCTTCTGTGGAATATATTCCCACCGACTGATACTTATATAGCCGCCGTTATTTACATGATCAAGATAATCCTGGAATGCTTCCGTTGTATAAAGATAATTTTCAGACAGCGAATAAGCTCCTGAATAAGTCGCCGCCCAAGAGTCAACCAGAGGGAGATATACAAGACCATATTTTTTCTTTTTCCTTTTTATATAATTTCTACCCTCGGCGGTTATCATGTGGATACCGGGCAATTCAAACAGATTTCCGGAATATTCTCTAAACTTTTTCGTAGCAAGATAAACTATATCGGGGTTTATCTCCACAGCGTCTATCTCATTTGCGCCATATTTATGAGAAGATAAAACGTCAATCCCGCCTCCGGCGCCAATTATGAGGGCGTCTTCCCTGCCGTTCAGGCCATGAACCATGGAGCCTAAGGTGTAAAGGGGAAATTCAACATTTTCAATATCCCCGTCAAATTTGACTATCGAGGTGAACCCATCGCCGTCAATCGTAATTCCTATCTGTGGAGGCATTTTACCGGTAAAATTCGGCGACAGTCCCCATGTATATCTTGGAACAGGCTCAAACGCATCTACTCTGGAAAAAGAATTCCAGTGAGAATAGATAATCTTTGCCCCTTTTATTTTCGTATAATAATTAAGAGCTTTATCGGGCGGCAGAGGTATGGGAAAAACTTTTCCGGCAAAAAAGAATAACAGGACAATAATCAAGAGACCGACTCCGGATAAAATTTTGTAATGTGCGGTTATCTTATTTTTTAACCTGAAGGATATAATTAACCCCGCGAGACCCGACAGGATGGAAGACATAACAACTATCCCCTGCCCTCCCACAACGCCGATTAAAAAAAAGACAAACAGACACCCCACACCGGCACCGGTCATGTCCCAGAAATAAAGTTTCTGAACTATTTCACTTTTTTTCCGGATGATTGAGGACAAGACACACCCGGTAAAAAAGAAAGGCAACGCAAGAAAAAGATAAAATATTATGAATTTTCCCAGGTTCAGGGGATTACCAAGATTCCGCACATCGAGGTTGATCCTGGTAAAAATCAGAAAAGCTATAATATTAAATATCGAAATCAGCCAGGTGAAATAAAACAGAGATTTATAATAGTTTTTCTTGAGCACCTGTGGAAAAACTGTAAGAAAAACACCGCTCACGCCTATCCCGAAAAGCGCAACTGATATGGACAAAAATGCAAAATGATGCCACAATGAAATTGAAAATATCCTGGTGAGTCCTATCTCCAGGATTATTCCAGACATTCCGACAAGACATACAACGGCAAAAAGCAAATTTCTCTCGGATTTTTCCGACATTTCACAATTCTTGACATTATTGTCATCCGTCAATTTTTCGTCAGCTTTTTTTGGTTTTTGATTTATATCTGCTATTTTTTACCTCCCATTATAGAGGCGGGAAGGGGATACGGGATGGGGGATACGGGAAAGGGGAAATGGGATCCGTCCTCCGACATTCGATCTACATTTATCGGGACGAGGACGTCCCTCCTACATATCTGACCTCCGACATCCGACTTCTGACCTCCGGCTTCAGTTTTCTTATTTTGCTGAATTGCCATAATACTCCTTCATTTGCAGCAATTGCATAACAACCACAAGCTAATTTGGAATAAAAAGAAAAAAAGATAATATAAGATTAGTGATAATAGAAATTATGTGCCGGAAAAACTTTGGTATCCCCACATCCTCCACTATAAAGTATTTTTGGAACAAGCAAGGAGATGAAATTGACATGAGAAAAATAATATTTCTTTTTACAATCGCTGTTTTATGCCTTTCTCTTTCAATACCTGCTCTGGGGTCTGTCAAAATAAATAATAAGACCGGCGAGCTTTTAAAGCTGGAAATAAAATCAAATAACAGAACATCACATATGTCGCTGGCTCCGGGCGTGACTATGCTGGTGGGTGGACCCGGCGAAACGATGATAACCGTCAGGTCGAAGAATAACAAGGCATTATGTGTCGGCAGATTTAAAAGTGGTAAAAAAGTCACCCTCAAGAAAACAAACAACAGATATTCAATGGTATTATCAAACTGGTCAGACCTTACACCAAAGATCTATACGACACCCTCAAAGAAAAAACATAAAGTTAAGAAGTCGAATAAAAAAAATTGAATCAATCGGTCTAATGCTGTATAATCATATTATATAAATCAGGAGCCATAGATCACAAATGATTAATCGCGCTGACCGAAATTTTGCAATATCCAACACAGCAAACATAAGTATCAGGAAAGCAGAGCAAAAAGGACGGAAACCCTCCGTTAACCTGTCTGATTCTGTTCAACTTTCGGCCACAGGCTCAGGTAAAATAAAGGGAGATTCCATCGGGAAGAAAGCTTCTTCAAAGACCAAAACTACATCAGAGAAGAAAAATAAAACAAAAACAGCGGTTGGCACAAAGACGATTGTGAAGAAAAGCAATAATTCTGACGGACAGACTAAAGCCATCTTTATAGAAGAGGAAACTCCTAAAAACCCCGGATTAACCAGAAAGCGTAAAATTATTGAGAATCTTATCGACCCCGCCATGAAACCGGAACGACGGGAAAAACTGGCAAGAAAGCTTGAAAAGTATCCCGAGACCGCCTTGAGAATAATCAAGGATGACGGCGCCGGTTATTCAAAGAAAAAATCGGGGTTTATCGTTACAAAACGCCTTGGTTATTATACTCAAGAAGATAAGACCATTCACCTCGCCAATGGTACCCTTTCAGATTTTTTCCATCGTCACAAGGGACTTGCCAACGCTTTGCGGGGTGGTAAGTCAATACTTTATGCAATGGCCGGCATCGGCGCCGCCGTTGCGAGTCCCTTTGTATTGCCTGCCATGGCGGCAGGTATAACCGCCGCCATTGTCGCTCCAATTGGTTTATCTGCAGTGCCGTTGAGTTGGCTGGTTTCCGCCGGAGAAAGTGATATTCCCATCCATGAGACCGCTCATGCGCTGGACTATGCACTGGGAAGTCGGGGCAAGTTTAAGGACATGAAAATTGATAAAAGATACAAAAAGAGCCTGAAAAATCAACGCCGACTCGAAGACGGTGTTTTAAACATGCCAAAACCGGCTCCAAAACTTGATCCGGCAAAACAACCGGCCTCGGTGAAGTCAAAAGAAATAATGGATTGTTATGAGGACTGTAAAAACTGGCAGAATAAAGATGCCAGGTTTCTTACCGAATATGCAGGTACCAACCCAAAGGAATACTTTGCCGAGTCTGTCAAGGCATACCTGAATACCGATAAAAGTGAATCAGATATCTGTAGAGAAGATCTGATAAAGAAAGACCCCAAAATGTTCAGCTTAGTTGATAATCTGTTCAAGGAAATAAATGCCGGGGTTTATAATTAACACAGATAACTTCATCATTTACTTCAAAAAGAAATACCCGATCAAACCTCCGCCGATTATTATAAACGCAAAATCTATCTTCCGGCTATATGCGATTGCAAACGCCACAACAGCTATAACAATCTGGGGCCAGGAAATCATATAGGAGATTCCCATCTTCACCGCCAGGTATAAAATCAAACCCACCACCACGGGCATTATAAAATGGCGGATATAGCCGGTAAACGGAGAACCCTCAATTTTTTTATACATTTTCATTATTGCGCCCATGCAAACGATAGTCGCAACATTTGTCCCCGCCCATGCCATGAAAGAGCAAAGGATCGCCATGGGAACACTCTTGAAATAATTATACCCCGCCAGGAATCCTGCAAAACTTCCCGCTACAGCTACAGGACCCGGTGAAATCTGCCCTGCCGTCAGCGCAATTACAAACTGTTCCTTCGTGATCCATCCAAGCTTCTCCACAAGCTCACTCTCCATTAACGGCAAGAATACATACCCACCTCCGAATGAATAGAAGCCTAGGAGAACAAATCTAAGAAAAATTTTCAGTACCAATACGGAACCACCTTATAATTCAAGCTTTTTCCAGTTTTAGTAAGAGGCGAGAAGCCATATTTCCGGCTTCCGTTGCTCAGTCCTTTTTGACCACAGTATCCCTGATTCTCTTCTTTTCAACAAAATGCCAGCCCGCAGCTCCGATAGCGATGGCAAGAAAAATCGTCAGGAAAGGAGGAGTCTTCATATAAAAAATAAGCAGTAAAGTTAGAACCATAAATAAAATTCCCCACCACTTGTCAATCCGTTCGCACGCCATCTTCAGGACCACGGCAACGAGCACACCCACAACGGCGGGAGCCATTCCCTTTACAGCGCTGTTGCTGAAATTGACCGATTCCAGAGCAAGAAGCAGCATTGCGAGAACGATCATCAGGAAAAAGGACGGCAGGAGAATCCCAAACACCGCCAACACTCCGCCCCAGAACCCCCTCTTCATATGCCCACAGAAAAAAGCAATGTTAACCATTATTGAGCCGGGAGGAATCAGGGAAATAGCAACGCCATGAAGATAATCATCGATTTCAAGCCATTTTTTCTTATCCACAACTTCCTGCTGAATAATTGAAATAAGAGCAGGTCCACCGCCAAAACCGACAGTGCCTATCTTGAAAAAAAGCTTGAAAATATCAAAGTATGAAACGTCTGGTGATTTGCTCATATCCAGGGAATTTATTTATGCCGGAGTAAATTCCTTTACATCCGCCAAAACAAATTTAACTATCCGATTCTCGTCGTTTCTAAATTTGCAATTTTGTGGTAAAATATATGTAGGGAATCTTTTTAAAGAGGTGAATTCCCATGAACCGACGCAGAAAAATCGAGTTTTACAATGTATCGGGATTATTCCTCATCATCCTTATCATTATATCAATAATCCTGATAATATCGAAAATCCCATCATATTATGATGAAGTAACAAATAAAAAGATAACAAACTTCAAACCGACCATAAGCGCCCACATCCCGAGATGTAAAACTTCCCCCGAAGATAAAACTTCTAACGAAACAACTCATCACCAGAAACAGCAAAAAGAAATAAAAAAAGATAACGATGAAGGTATTTTATTCGTCGGATATTCCCCAAAAAAAGAAAAGAAACGCATTAAAAAGACCGGAATCCCGATGAAGAAAAAACTCCCCCTGCCGAAACTGCCAAAATTGAAAAAGAAACTCAGCTATCCCATAGCAAAATCAATTCCCCGGCAAGTAAAGAAAAAAAGAAAATTGCCTCAACTGGAGCCCCCGCTGGAAGTAACCCGTGATCTCCGGGAAACAAAAATGAAAACGGTTACTCTCACGGGAAATGTATCCAGACTTGATGAAAAAAACCGGTCTTTCAGCCCCACAGGTGCGAAAATTGTATTAATGAAAATAAACGGCTCCGAGAGATATGAGGCCACAGTTGGTAAAAACGGCGATTATGTATTCACCGGCGTCAATCCCTCGTCGGACTATTTTCTTATATGCGTTTCGAATTATCAATACACGGGATTCGTGGAACAGTATAACGTCAATTACCCGTATTACAGTCCTTACTATAGACAGGGTGTTTATTATGGAACGAACGATTATTATCAAGGGCAAAGTGTTTATTACGGAACGAACAGTTCTTATCAAGGACAGGGTGTTTATTACGGAACGGGCGGTTATAATCAATATAGACGCGAAACAAGCGGATTGAGGGCGAATGTCGTCATAGGAGAAAGCAGGAGAAACCCAGGATCCTTCAGGGTACGAAGAGCAAATGTATCACTGAATACAAACACATACACCACCGGATACTACAGATATTCCACCGGCGGCTCATACAATTGCAGCTACCCCGCATATCCCGGCGAAGTTGCCTATTACGAAGGCACTTACCTGCCCCCCGGGGGATATACGCAGTGGGTTCCCGTTCCGGAGAATTATAATGTGTCGTGGCACATGAGAATGAGTCTTCAGTCAGCGGGAATTTATAATCTCGACCTGACTTCGGGTAATACCGACGAAAAATTTGTCCCGAATTACCAACCCGAATATGATCCGGTAACCCATCAATATTTCCCGTTTGCGAGTGATGTAAGCCCCCGGAGGGTGAAAGATTGAGATTGAGGAGCCTTCTTTACAGAGGCATGATAAATGTCATAAAAAAGGATGCTTTCCATGCTCAAAGAAGTACATTAAACTTTATGAAAATAAAAAATTCTTTTAACCCGACCATTTTTTTTCTGTTAGCCTCCTCGGCATTTATTATGTCGTTTTTTATGTGCGGTTGTAGCGACAGTCCTGGTTTTCGACATGACAAAGAACAACATCGGATTACTCACATAAAGACTGCAAATACTAATGTTTTGTTTTTAACAAAACTCCCACCCGATTCGAAGAATTGGCCGGTATTTCTGTCAAGCTCAATGCACACAGGAAAATCGGATTCGCCCCCCATTGAGAGTAAGATTATCGCAAAGATCCCCACCGGTGGCAGAATTATGGGATCGCCTGTGATATATAAAAAAAGAGCTTACATAGGCTCAATGAACGGTTATTTATATTGCATCGAAATCTCCGGCAATCCGGGGATTTTATGGAGATTCAAAGCCGGGAACAAACTCACATCAACCCCCGGGGTTGATAATGAGGGGAATATCTATATAGGCTCACAGGACAAATATTTTTATGCAATAGATCCTGAAGGTTCCCTAAAATGGAAATATAAAACAGGAGGGCCCATTTCTTCCGCCGTCAATTTTGACATTCAGGGAAATTTGATAATCGGAAGCCTTGATGGATACATTTACTGTATATCGGATAAAGGTAAATTACAATGGAAATTCAGGACGGGTCATACCGAGCTTGAATTCACATCCACCCCCGCGATTGACATGGAAGGAAATATTTACACGGGATCGGATGACGGGAATATCTATGCTCTTGATAAAAACGGAAAATTGAAATGGAAGCTCATGTTGGGAAAGCCTGTGGTATCGTCGCCGTCAATTGATAAATATGGCAATATATATGTAGGTTGTAATGATTCAAACATTTATTCGATTTCGAGAAACGGTGAAATCAGATGGAAATACAAGACCGGCGGAGTTGTGGAATCATCACCTGTTATTGAGAATAAGACGGAAAATGTTTTTGCAGGATGTGCCGATAAGAATATATATGCCATTGATTTCAGAGGGAATAAAAAATGGAAATACAAGACAGGAGGCGCGGTCAATTCATCGGGAGCGATTGACAGGGAGAATAATGTCTATTTTGGCTCCGAGGATGGATGTGTCTATTCCCTGTCGTCGTCGGGCAAGCTGAGATGGAAAACAAAATGCGGCGGTGTAATTATTGCATCGCCCGCGATTGCCGTAGGGGTTCTTGTTGTAGGATCCGAGGACGGGAATATTTATGTATTGGGTTTAAATTCACCACAAAGGCACGGAGAACACGAAGATTTTTAAAATAGGGACAGACACCTATTTGTTAGATTTCCCGTTTCTCACCTCTCAACTCCCTCTTCTCAATTTTGACGACTTACCCGATCATGTAACAATTATTTAACATCTAAAACGAAATTTTATGATATAATAGGTCAAGGATATGGATTTATCATGGCGAAATTAGGAATTAATTTGCAATTAAAATTCAACTAAAACGGAGGGTATCCGAGATGGATTCCATCAATCAAAACTCGATAAAGTCAAACGTTGCAGCAAAATTCACAGCACCTCTTCAGCCGACTGAAAAGAAAGAAGAGAAAAAGGAAACCAGGAAATCGGATGAAAAATCACCCAAAGACAGTGTAAACCTTGGCAAAGCCGCGCCCAAGGAACAGAAGCTTTCACCTGACAAGCCTCTGCAGGCGCTTCCCAAGCCTCCGACGCCCGAGAAAGAGATTTCCGTTCTCTTTTATATGCATGGGCAATATGATGATATCGGAGAATCAACGGCGGAAGCGATGCTCAGTCTCGAGAAAGCGGGCAGTAACGAGAATATGAATGTTGTCGCCCAGTTGGGGAGGAATCCTTATAAACCGAAGGAAGAAGGCGAGTTTCATATTCCCGTTGACAATGACTGGTCGGGTGTGCGGCGTTACAAGGTAAAACAAGCTGATCATAATGAGTTGGATATACCCCTTGCAACCTGGGAAAAAATGGAAGAGAGTATTCCCGATAATCCTGTTTTGAAGTTTGTATTGGGAAACATTTACTGGGGAATGGATCAAAAAGATAAAGCGGTTGAATTTTACGATAAGGGAAAAGAACTGGGATTACTGGATTATATGAATGATTACGATTCCGACTGGAGCAAGCAAGTCCGCAAAGAGTTCGATGAAGTAACAAGACCTTACGAAGAAGTTTCCGCTCCATATAAAAACTTTGCATCGGAAGTAAAGGAGACCCTCCCTGAAGGTACAAGTATGGGAGATCCCAAATCGCTTGAAAATTTTGTTTCGTGGGGAATGAAAAAGTACCCCGCCAAGCATTATATGATTGTTATAATGGGACATGGCGGCGCATGGATAGGAGCGGCCGAACAAACGCCGGCGAAAATGGGAGAGGCAATAACGCAGGGCGTGGCAAAGGCGAACGAGGAGACAGGCAAAGAGGAGAAGATAGATGTTATTATGTTCAACTCCTGTTATATGGGTAATGCTGAATCATTATATGAAATGAAAGATGCGGCCGATGTAACAATTGCCTCGGAAAATTACGCCCGATCCGGAATTTTTGGACACTGGGGAATGTTCCTTGATGCTATGTCAAAAGATATTGATGAAGGAAAACCATTTGACGGAAAGCAGTTTGCCACGGAAATAGTCGATTTTTACAAAGAGCAGGGTAAGGAGATAAAGGATAACTTCCCGGAATTTTCAAACTGGAAGGAATCTTACCTGACACTTTCCGCAATTGATAATAAAAAACTGAATAAACTCGCAAAATCATTTAAGAAATTCGTAAAGACATTGAATAAATATGACGTTCCGGAGCATGTGCTTTTCCGGGAGGTTGCAAATACAAAGAATTACGATTCCGGCGCCCACAATCCATCCCAGTTATTCGGGTTTTACGACACAATAAGAGACCTGGGGGATTTCATGGACAACATAAGGCAGAATCCCGATATTCCAATAGAGGTAAAGGATTCGGCCGCCCATGTTCAGGAGAACATGAAAGAAGCTATTATCAACGAACAACATGAGGGGCAGGGAATGGAAGGCTCCCAGGGACTCACTTTCTGGGGTCCCACAAATGCCGTTGATATTGCATTCATGGGACAGAGATACACTGACGATGTGGGCAAATTCTCAAAGGGAACGGGATGGGGCAAACGCCTTACCGAGGCGGCGCAGAATATTCCCAAGCCCATTATGACAGGATTCATGGATTGCATCTCAAAGATCAGAGCTCTCAACGCCAAGCTTAAGGACGAGAATATAACCGAAGAAGAGAAAGAGATCATTCAACAGCAAGTTGCCGATGAAAAAAAGAAAGCTCTTGAGTTCAAGAAGAAGATGGACTTCACCATCGAGAGAAAACCCCTTGAAAATCTGTTTAAGAAGGTCAGAGGCGGAAAGATGGATCTCCGGCAGACAGGTGAAATCGGCAAGGAAATGGTTGACGAGATCATCGCAAGAGACGGAATGGCTTAAAGAAGTTGGAAGTTAGAAGCTGGACGTTGGAAATTGGATGTAAGGTATTGGATAAGAGGTCTGATGTTCAATTAGTTATTCTATCCCAAAAAAGGAATAAATTGTGGATAATAAAGTATCTCACGATCGCAGTGAAGAAAGCATTGAGGCGAAAGTCCGATGGTTTAAATCTTTGCCCGTTTCTGAGAGGATGGAGATACTTTGTGCTTTTACCGACCTTGCCCTGACAATAAATCCGGATTTGCCGAACAAAAAAGATGCTAAACAGACTAAGGGACATATTCAAATCATTTCCCTTAAAGACCTGATTTCCTCGAAGAGAGCATCTGGTCGGGAAGTTGATCTGGAAGATGTCCGCCTGTTAGAGCTTGCAGAGAATGAAAAGAACGCATAATAATTCGTTGGAGTGGACAGCGTAAACGCCACCGCTCAATCCTGTTGTTTGCCCGAACTTTGCAGGAGGACCAGAATGACAAACAGTATTCCTATCAAGCTGTCTAAAGAAAGAACTGAATCCGGTACACACCCGATTGTGATAATAGGACCGAACGGCTCCGGGAAGACCAGGTATGGCGCAGAGAAGCTAACGAAACTCAATGAAGCCGAAGCCGAATTCCTTCCGGCGTTTCGCAACACCATACCTGGGCGGAACATTCCAAGAAAGTCCCTCCATCAGGCAAATCAGGAATGGAGCGAAGTCACTTTACAAACTTCATCAGCATATTGGCAAATCTTCAATGACATCGACTCTTTGTTCGCCAAGCTCCTCGCTGAGCATACCGATTTGGCTGTAAAGTTCTATGATCAGTCTCTCGACGATCAGTCTCTTGATGGTAAAGCAACAAAACC
The DNA here is from genome assembly GCA_021107945.1 of Vulcanimicrobiota bacterium. GTDB lineage: Bacteria > Vulcanimicrobiota > JAJTBE01 > JAJTBE01 > JAJTBE01 > JAIORV01. The sequence goes on from JAIORV010000009.1 coordinate 21,390, forward strand.
AGAAATAACAAACCTCAGGCTTCTCCAAAAAATGTGGCATGGCTTTTTCCCAGGCAGAAACATAGACCTCTCGGCTTTCACTCCCACTGCTATGTCAGAGCATGGTCAAGAAATTACTGAGTATCCAGCATATAAGATGAGCGATGGTGAAAAGGCTGCGCTCTATCTCGGAGCCAGAGTTCTTAGTGTGCAGGCAAAGGTCTTGATAGTCGATGAGCCCGAAGTACACTTCCATTCCAGGTTGGCAGTGCAGTTCTGGGATGCGATGGAGAGTCTGCGCCCCAATATCCGATTTGTATATATAACCCACAATCTTACATTTGCCCTGTCTCGTAAATCTGCTAAGTTCGTCATTATCAAAAACAAGGACGTCCCGGAAGTTATATCACTTGAGCCGGATCTTCCACAGTCCATCGTCGAGTCGATCCTTGGGGCAGCATCCTTTTCTATCTATGCTCAACGCATAGTGTTCTGTGAAGGAACAGAGAGCAGCGAAGACTATCTGTTGTTCTCGAACTGGTTCAAAGGACGTGAAACCGTAGTTATACCAGCAGGGAATTGCTTGAACGTCGTGCAATGCACCAAGGCATTTAACAATCAAAGGGTAATATCTGGTGTGTCAGTCATCGGAATTATAGATAGAGATTACTGGCCTAAGGCATACCTTAACTCGTTACCTCCTTCGATTCAGGTTCTCCAGGTGCATGAGATAGAGAACCTGTTTTGTCTTCGGCGCGTATTTGAGCCCGTGGCAATACACCGGAAGAAGGATTCAGACGAAGCAAGTGATCTCTATGATAAATTCCTCTCGAAAGCGGGAGGCAAGTTCACGGGTGAACTGCTTACCAAGCAAGTCTCGGAGCGATTCAAGTGTCGATGCAAGGGGCTCTTCGATAGCATCGTAAACAGAATGGCAGTTACGGAAGAGCTTGACACAACACAGAGTGATCATGTTTCCGCGCTCGCGCCATCGAGGCATTTATTCAGACCCCCCTCTTTTATACAGAGATTTAGGGGACTGAGGAAAATTTGGGTCAAGCATTCGTCGAATTTCGGCGCGTTCACCCTTTCCACCTTGCCTCCATTCTTGGGGGCGGGACTGAATATTTACCCATCGAGTTGGGAACAGGATCCAGAGAGTATCTTTCAGGAAGAGCGAGACCGGATTGAAGACGCATTGTCTGGCAACGAAAAGGACTTTATCGAGCTTTTCCCGGGCAAAGTCTTTATAGGTATCGCTGCGCAACTGTTGGGACTTAATTTGAACAGTTACAGGGTGTTAGTAAGATCCGCACTGGCTGCCGAGGAAGAAGACAGACTTTACACCTTGGGACAAGAATTGGAGGTTGTCCTTTCCAACTATCTTCCCCCTCGCCGGACATCAAGCGTGGATTAACAATTCGCTGTACCTGACTGTTATTCCACTGCACTCATAGAGGCAGGTAAGCTTTGACTTCCGGTAGAATAATAAAATAAGGAGAACACATAATGCCGATTCTAAGTCGTTTTTTTGGTATAATAATTGCAATGTACTGGCGAGAGCATGCACCTGCGCATTTTCATGCAAAATATCAAGACCAGGAGGTCATCGTTGAAATTGAGACAGGAAAAGTTACAGGTCATATCTCCAGACGTGCGTTGTCCATGATAGAAGAGTGGCGAAAATTGCATAAAGAAGAGTTATTAAATGACTGGCGATTGGCTGAGAAAAATAAGCCGTTGAAAAGAATAGAGCCATTGGGATAGGAGGTACAGTGAATGATACTTCACGTTAAGGAAGCAAAACATTTGCATGATTATGTAATTTGGATGCGATTCAATGATGGCGCCATAGGAGAGGTTGACCTGAAAGATGAACTCTATGGTGAGATATTTGAACCTCTGAAGGAAATAGAAATGTTTAAATCTTTCAAGGTTGGGCCGGATCTTGAAACAATTGTTTGGGATAACGGTGCGGATATGGCGCCCGAATTCTTATATGAGAAAATGAAGATTTTGGCCTGATAAATCCCTTCGTCTGCTCGATAATCCCCCCGAGCTCACATCGCCGCCGGACGGCGTGGTGTTATTCCACAAATTGCACTCGTTCACAACATTTATTTCCTCTTATACCTGAACATAAAAAGGATTAACGGAATTGCAAGGTATATTATCGGTGAGTAGTGATGTAAAAGCGCCGATAAGAAAGCTATGAAATATATCACCACGGCAAGTAATCCTAACTTAGATGTGGAGGAAATAATACCCATGCTCAAATCAGGATCGACAAACCTGCGGTTTTTTGTTGCATACCACCAATTCAGATTCGCCAGGATTCTTATCAGAAAGATGTTCCCCGAGAACATTACCTGTGGAAGCCAGAGGTTGTGGTAGTCACTTGAAAGATTGGTCGTAAACGGCAGACAGCATACCAGGAGGAGATACACCATGTTTATCCATAGCAATTTCGAGTCCATGCGCTTGATATACTTGAAATGATAGTGATTTATAATCCAGAAAACAGCCAATAGAAAGAAACTCACGACAAATCCCCTGAATTTGGGCAAATTGCCCCAGAGTTGCCGGTGAAGTTCGCCGCTTGTAGTATTGGCGACAAACGGGAACTTCAGATCCAGAATCAGCAGTGTCATAACTATTGCAAAAATTCCGTCACTCAGGGCGGCAAGGCGTTTTGGATCATAAATGTCAAATTGAAAAGATCTCGTATTGTCACTGTCCTCCCTGTTATTCCCGACAGTTGAACTGCAATCTTTGACCGATTTCTTTTCTTCTCCGTTATTCATTAGTATTATATCCTCTTCTATGTGTGGGATGTGGGAAACGGGATTGTCGAATGAGTGGTTTTTTTAATGCAGAGATCGCAGACAATTGCGGGTCTGAAGACCCGCGCTACGTAATAATCGCGCTACGTATCTATAACCGACCTCCATAATCCATTATCCCTTTGCGTTCTTTGTGGTAAAAAACCACATCCGGCATCTGATCTCCCTTTTCCTTATTTCCTTAGGGGTAAAAATCCTCATTTCCTTGATTTCCCATATTCCTTATTCCGGCAACCGATTATCGGGAAGGGGACTTCCCTCCTACAGATCCGGCCTCAGGCATCCGGCATCCATTATCCTTTTTTAAATGTTTGTCAAAGAATTCCACCATTGTCCGATACGTTTTGAGTCTATTCTTTCTTTTTCTTGCTCCATGACCCTCGTCGGGGAATATGAGCGCCTCCACCTTGATTCCCCGTTTTTTCAGGTTGTCAATTATCAGGTAGGCTTCAGATACAGGGACGCGGGGATCGTTTTTACCATGAACAACCATCAGGGGAGCCTTGATCCGATCTATCTTGTTAATAGGGGAGATCGACTTCAGGAATTTGGGATCCGAGAGTGGCCCATATTCCGATTCTCTTAATTTCCTCCTGTATGCACTTGTATTTTTCAGGAAATTGACGAAATCCACTATACCGATGGATTCCAGTCCCGCTCCCCACATATCCGGGTATTCGGTGAGAAGCGCCATCACCATGAATCCGCCATAGCTGCCGCCTTTAATTCCGATTTTTCCTTTTTTCGTATATCCCTTATCTATCAAGTATTTTGCGGCATAGTACCCGTCTTTCACGGAGTCCATCCGCTTCTTGTAATTATCCATATCTATGTATTTTCTGCCATAGCCCGAGCTTCCCCGGACATTTGGCGCCATAATCCCATATCCATTTAGCAGAAGATAATTGAAGTGCCTCTGGAAATATGGGCGAACCTGGGATTCAGGACCTCCGTGAAAATGTATAATGAATGGAATTTCTCCCTTTTTCTTCTCCCATCCCGGGGGAAGCCATAGGAATGCGGGGACTTCCAGTCCGTCGAAGCTTTTGTATTTAATCAACTCAGGTTCTACAAACAAGGACGGGTCAATGCCGGCATAACTCGAAGCTGTAATTTGCTTCAGGTTTTTCTTTTTCCAGTCCCATGTATATATTTCCGAGACGCTCACCGGAGTATTTTCGCTGAAAACCATTTTGTTTGTTTTCGAAAAAATTGGAGATTCGGCGATTCCCTTCATGTCGGGGGATGGAAGCTCCTTTCCTGTTTTCAGATCCAGAAGCTTCAGGATTCCATACCCCTCTTTGTTGATAATAAGAGCCGCCGTTGTAACCTGGGGATTTACCGTTGCATCATCCACACCCCAGGGCGATTCCTTGTCATACAAAAATTTAAGCTTTCCAGTTTCGATATCAATCTCCGCCAGCTTGTTAACGCCCTGTTTATTATTGTTGGATATGCAAAGGACTTTATTGTTGTCCGGGGTAATTGCAAATCCTTGGTAAATATATGAGCCTTTATGAGGGGTAATAAGTTTTTTCCTGCCTGTGAGAAGGTCGAGAAGATAAATATTCGAGTTTGTATTGGACATATATTCATAGCATAGAAGTAACTTCCCGTCCGTGGATATATAAGCGGGTCCGAAATATCCATTGTTGGACATAATCAATTTTCGATTCCCGGTTTTCAGATCGAGCTTATATATATCGAAATTTTTCGGATTCTCAATATTCGCCCTGAAATATATTTTATCTGATTTGGGTGACCATATAGGATAACCGAACCGGGCTTTCTGTTCATCGGTCAATTGCTTTACTCTTCCGGTTTTTGCATCCATCAGGAAAAGCTGATATTGCTCATTTCCGCCCTTATCCGCCAAAAAGGCAATCCATTTTCCATCGGGAGAAAGGTTGTAATATCCGACACCCTCCTTGAAAAATGTAAGCTGATATGGGTAAAGGTTATCTTCCGTTACCCTGTATATCTGGTTGACACCGGTAAAACCTGTGGCAAAAAATATTGTCTTTCCATCGGGAGATATTGAGGGACTCCCTACGCCGCCGATTTGCATGAATGTCTCAATATCGGGGATGTATGGTTTCTTACCCAGGAAATCTTTATTTATGTCAGTATTTGCAAACAATAGATTCGTTAATAAAATGATAAAAAGAAAAACCATCGGTACAGTCAGTTTTTTACCGGTCATAAAAGCACTCTCCTCTAAATGTTTGGTATTCGATTTCGATTATTCTTATCGTTCCAATAAGCTTTTAGCAACATCAATAAACTCTCTTGCTCTTTCTATGTGCCGGTCAACCATTTTTGGGGTAATATTCTGGGAAAAACCATAGTCTCCAATATTTCTTAACTCCTGAGCTTCTATTAGAAACCTGTGAAATTTTTTGGGCACTTTCCCGATCTTGGCAAATTTTTCCCCAAACGCTGAAATAACAGCACTGTGTTTTGAAAACGAGAGACCTTCCCCTTCAAGAAGAGCTTCCGCCACATAAAACATGGCATAGTAGGCACGAGATATTGAGTAGCCGATATAGCCATTCTCATACAATAACTCTGCGGCAGAAAGGCTTTTGGATGCTTCCGACAACAGCTCTTCTTGATCTTTTGTCATATCGTGATTCCTTCTTTTCTTACATTCCTCAAGAAAGGGCCGTTTCTTTTATAAAAGCGTTGATCGCCCATAAAAACGCAGCTTATTACAATATTTTCCGATAAAGAAAGGTCTGCGACAATGTCAACTGTTCCGGATACTTCTTCTCCGGCATCGACATCTCCCCGTAGAACAACGAGAACATCTATATCGGAACCGACATTTGCTTCATTTCGGGCATGTGAGCCGAAAAGGATCATCTTCAAAAGTCGATCCCCATAGAGTCGTCTAAAATTTTCCTTGAGTCTGTAAAGTGTTTTTTTTAATCTTTCATTCATATTATTTACCATTATTTACCACAAATTATTTACCACAAAGACACGGAGGTTCAGGATGATAGGGGCTGAAAAAGTGTGTTTAGTCATCCTGAATTCGTCCTGAAATAAGTTCAGGACAGATTTCGGAATGACGTTTGCGTAAGTCCTGACTTTATAGAAAATACGAGAGAAAGGCTACAATTCCTCCATTTGGAAATAGCTCAGACTCCACTGGAAAAGGTGGAACATTCTTAACCGGAATTTATACAAATTTTATTATACACGTATAGCAGTTTTATTGACAATGTGGAAAAATAAAGATCGTTGTATTCTATCCGTTTGCTACCAGAATCCTTATTATGCCCCTAAAACAAAACCACCCTACAGGCGTGGTTTTGCAGAAAAATTGCGAATCCATTTTGGATTCTGCCAAAAGAACTGGAATTTCTTCCCGACTAATAAAATCTTTATAAATTATTGTTTAGATGCTGTGATCATGTAATTCCAAGATCTAAGCACTACGTTAGACGCCGGCCACATGCCAATATTGTCGTCATTTGGATTACTACCTGGGGTAACCCAGCCAGTTACCGGCATTGACGATGGAAGCGTTATTTTTATTGTAGGAGCGTTTATTTTCCAATCAGATGTGCCGCCCTTAAGTCCAAACACCATATCAGTTATCGGATTTGATACGAGCCATTGATCTTCAGGAATCGAGTTTGTAGTTGAGCCAATAAAGCTTTCACTACAATCCCACTCCGAGTTGGAAATATGCATGGATGAGAGCATTACCGGCTTAAATGCCTCATCAGGTTTGTCAGCAAGGTTGATATTGCCGCTTGTGGTAACATGCACCGTGGCGGTGATAGTATCCTGGGCGGGAGGGCTGAGGAGAATAGTACCCTCAAAATTTAATCCGGAGATTGTTCCGGAGTAGTTAACCAACAAATCACTGCCCTGTTCCTGCCAGGTGACAGTAACGTCGGTCCCTTGATGGTATTCCGCACTTCCTGATGAATTCTCCCAAAACGAAGGGGTGACAATAACAGATGTTCCCCAGCCGGAGTCCCGACCGGGAATCATTCTCCAATAACCGCTATTTGTATGTAATGCGACATATTGTGGGAAATCAACTCCACTACTATATGCAATTTCTAATATTGTACCGTTTTGTTTAACACTCCATGTTCCTATTGAAATCGTTGATGTTGGTGTAGGAGTTGGTGTATATGTGGGTGATGGCGATGGTGATGCGGTTGGAGACGTAGTCGGTGAAGTGGTTGGATCTGTGCCGGATCCGCCGCCTCCACCTCCGCAGCCAATCATCATCACGACTGCGAAGAAAATTACCGGAATTATAAAGGCACCCGCCCTCAAAATTTTACTATTCATCCCGCTCATCTGGGATCACCTCCTCATTGATCTTCCTTGAGTCTGTAATGTATTCTTATTAATCTTGCATTCATATTCTCTGCGTACTCCGCGCTCTCTGCGTTGAAAAGAAAAAAATTAGAAAACCCCTATCTTCTCAAACGCCAACGCCGCCGCTCCGATCATTCCTGCGTTTTCCTCCAGCTCGGCGTTTACAAGCTCAACGGAATCCGGGGGGACCATCCTTGCCCTCTTGTTTATCTCCGCCCTTAAAGCAGGAAGGAAGAATTCCATCGCTCCGGCGACTCTTCCGCCAATGATAAATCTTTCAGGATTGACGGTATGGATGATATTGGCGAAGCCTATTCCAAGGTATATCCCCGTATCTTCCCATACTTTCAATGCGAGCTTGTCTCCCTCTTTTGCAGCCTTAAAAAGTGTGTATGCGGAGACCTCGGAGATATCATCAACCATTTCCCAGAGCTTTGTAGTCTTATTATTTTTCATTGCCTCTTGCCCGCGTCTTGCGATATTAGGTCCTGAAGCCATAGCCTCCATGCAGCCGTAATTACCGCATCCACAGAGATGTCCGTTGGGGTCCACGGTCGTGTGTCCGATTTCACCGGCTGCTTCGCAATCGCCCAATATCAATTTACCTCCGGCGACGACTCCGCCACCGATACCCGTGCCTATTGCCACACAGACAAAGTTATTGATATCTCTTCCCGCTCCGAAGTGTTTCTCTCCCAGGGCGGCGCAACGAACATCATTCAGCATATACACGGGAATTTTCAACGCTTTTTGAATGGGCGGTGTCACATATACATCTCTCCATTTAAAATTGGGAGAGAAGAAACAGATTCCCCTTTTGGAGTCATGATTACCCGGTATGCCGATTCCAATGGCGCGTATGTCTCCGGCAAGAAACGGGTTGTCATCAATTGCAGACTTGATTGTGGGTATAATTGAATTACGGATTATTGTATCGGCATCCTCCGAGAGGTCGATATCCGTCTCCTTTTTAATCAGAACTTCTCCCCTGACGTCTATCACGCCCGCATATGTATGAGTTCCACCAAGATCAACACCAACAACAAGGTCTCTCTCACCCATTATATCGATTCCTTTCCATTTAAGATTTAAATTAATACATTACTCTCGGCAAGTTTCTTCTTTAACCAGTGTATCGAGTCAATCTCCGAGGGATCCTTATCGTAGAAATACGCAAGGTATATGCTTACAAGGTCTCCGTATAACACGAAATAGAAGAGCTTTTCAAGATCGTTTTCGCCTTCCGGATAGACCTCCTGAACAGGCGCAATCTTCGAGAGCAATTCCACCGTAAAGTCAACACGAGCTTTTATCCGGGGAGACTCTTTTTGATCCCTCAAAAACACGATATACTTATCCTTATAAAATTCTTCCCTGTTATGCCACCCCACTATCTCGTTATGATCCATCTCGGGAATAACGCCGTATAGTGCAAGCATCTTCGTATTCTCATTAAACTGGCATTTCCACCTGTAGGCCATTGTGCCGAGGAAACCTGTGGATCCGAATATAGCGGGGATTTTGCCTATAAGATTCATCGCAAGCGAAAGCGGGGGATTGTCTCCGGGAGTTTTCCAATCCGACCATTTATTGCTGAGCTTCTCAAGAAAAGCTGCAGATTTTTGTAAATCCCTCCGATAATCTTTTACAAGTTTCATTTTCATAAAGATGAGAAGCTGGGCACAGAACGAAAGTGCAAGGGCCGCTCTGGGCTGGTATCCGGCCGGAACCTGACAGAAGCAGACATTGTCTTGCGAGGCCATCTCTCTAATCTTCCCGTCAGTCGAAACAGCTATGATCATCGCTCCTCTTTCTTTGCAGTGTCTGTATGCCGAGAGTGTTTCCTCGGTATTCCCGGAATAGCTGATACAAAGGCATAGGGTATCTTTATCGACGAAGCCCGGTATATTGTAGTCACGGCACATAATAACGGGGACTTTTATCTCTTTTTCCATAATCGCCCTGACAAGGTCTCCCCCTATTGCCGAGCCTCCCAGTCCGCATATCAGGATGTTTTTCGGTGAAAAATCAGGAAGCTCCCAGATATCGGAGATCCTGAGTATCTCTTCAATCTGACTGTTGGAATTATATGCTATATCCAGCATCCCCTCAGGATCTATTTTTTGTTTTAATACGATAATTTTTTCCGGAGTAATGTCTTCCATATTTCACTCTCCTTTTTAATAATGAAAGCTTAATAATAATTAACCGGGTAATAAAAAAAATCCTTTGTGAGCAACGGGATGATAGAGAACGGATAGTGGATGTGGTTTTTCACCGCAGAGATCGCAGAGTTCGCAGAGGAGAAGCAAAGAAAAATGGTTATATCTCCAAAATAGAGGCGGGAAGCGGGAAAAGGAAGTGGAAAATAGAAGGCGGGAAACGAGATCCAGTCTCCGACATCCGTTCTCCATTTATCGGGACGGGGACGTCCCTCCTACATATTTGACATCTGACCTCTGACATCCGACTTCCGTCATCCGATTCAATCCCACTTATCCCTCATAGCATCAAAGATCTCCCTCTTTTCCATGACATCCGGATTGTTGCCGTTCTTCACCGTCCTCATTATTCCCCACCACTCCTCGTTAGAGAAACCGTCGGGTTGAGCGCCGCTTGCATAACCGCCGAAATCATGTTCATCCTTTTTTCCGTCCTTGTCTTTCCACCATTCATCTGCGTATTCGAATATACATCCCCCGGAGCAAACGGAGGAGTTGCCCGTTATGTCATCCCAGAGGGATTCCGCATATTCCGCCTGCGTTGCATCATATTCCTTCGAGTTATTATTATCCCATGCGTCTATGCCGAATTCAACTATAACAAGAGGTTTCGAGCTTGCAGATTCATATTCACTGAAGAAAGTGCCGAATGTTTTTCCCCGATAGACTGTGGCACACCATAGATCAAGGTAACTCATACCCGGATCCCGTTGTGCGATATAATTTATATCCTGGTTTGCCGTTGTCACGGGGTGATAATTCTCGCCTTCCTCATTATGCGCCGCCGATGCAAGCTCATCGAGAAGCAAGTACCAGTTCGGGTCGTTTCCATACATCCAACTCCCGTTCATCTCATTACCCACGCACCACATCAGGATCGCCGGGTGATCCTTGTTGTTCCCGACCATCTTTATGAAATCGTCATTTATATTCTTACGCACCGCCGGATCCGACAGGTTTTGCCCGCCGTTTATCCAGAAACCCACGATGACATAGATTGGACTGTTGCCGTTGTTGTAGCATTTATCCAGGAAATCCGTATGATCCGCATCGCCCGACCATCCATAAGTCTTTATCGTATTGCAATTCATCTGCCTCAAAAGGGGAATGTCCCTGGAATATATCTCATTGTAACCGACAGTGAAGTAATCCCCCCAGGGCGGATCCGTCTCCGGGCTGGAGCCAATCGGTGTGGGAGCGTAACAGACACCCTTGACAATAAAAATAACTCCGTTTATAAGGATCTGTCGTCCCAAGACGGTAACAATTGACATTGTGGGCGGCGTTCCAGTGGGCTCGGGTGACGGTGATGAAGTGAAAGTCGGAGTGGGTGACGGTGAGTCGGTTCCTGTCGGGGTAGGTGACGGTGAACCTGTCGGCGTGGGAGTGACAGGTGTGGTTGTGGGTGTTTGCGATATTGTGGGTGTGGGTGATGAATGGGAAGAGGATGACGAATTGTTACATCCCACGATCCCTACAAAAAATATAAAAAGGATAGTAAATGCGGTTGATAGTGATGCACGAAAAGACATAGCCGGTCACTCCTTTTTGATTTGCAAAATTTAAAACTAAATAACCTGAAATGCCAGTTTTATTTCTTTGGCGTAGTATTCTATTAATAAAGACTTTCAGCTTTAAGCCGCTGAAGCGGCTTATTGTAAAGCCGTCCCTGAGCCGCTTCAGCGGCTTAATGAGGGGGCATTATGCTTTGCAGTCAGTGGGGTGAAATGCTTTTATTAAAAAATTTTGAATCATCCGGGATGTCAGGCTACTTCCATTGTAGCATAAATCAATTGGAAATTTCATTTTATTTAGTGCCATATTTGTTTGACGGTTATCATATTTAAAATATTGCAGAATTCTCTGCGGACTCTGTGTCCTCTGTGGTGAATAAAAAAGTTCTCAAATAAATCCTCCTCATCCACCCTCAATCTCCCCCGATCATCTTCTTCAATTTCTCCGCCTTTCGATTAAATATGGCGATTGCATTTTTCTCTTTCCGGAGTTTTGTCACCATATTCAGATCGAACAGGGCTTTTTCTTTTTTACCCATCTTGTAATATGCAAGTCCCCGTGAGTAGAACGGATTCTCGAATGTGGGGTCGAGTTCTAAAGAACGGTTGAGCTTTTCTATGGCCTCGTCATACCTGCCCAGTAATGTCAGTATATGCCCCTGCATCCACAATTCATACCGGGTTTCTCTCTCGGGTTTATATGTAAGAGCTTTTTTAAAATACTTCATAGCTTCATTTTTCTTGCCCGTTTCCCAATAGCACCATCCCACCTGGAAATTGTGATAGAGATTGCTCACATTAATCCATCTTTCCTCATGATCAAGACAGGCCTTATATGCTTTTAGCGCATCTTTGTAATATTTGGGCTCATGGGCTCCCATTTCGATATAAGCGTTTCCCAGATCCGACAACAGATAAAGCGCCTCCCTGCTCTCGGCCTCGAAAACATCAAGCATATCAACACTCTCGTAGAATTTCTCAAGGTAAATCTTTGCGTTTTCCATATCGTCGAGCATGGCGTAAGTCCTTGCCATTTCTGAATAAACCGCCCCCTCGTGGAAATCATCGACACGGCCGAATTTTTGTATCTTGTCAAGCTCAAATTTATATTGCTCGATTGCTTCCCCGAACCTGTCCATATCAAAATATATGGCGGCGAGTCTCAGGTTTGATTTGGGTATTGTGGGATCAAGAGCAATCGCCTTCTCATAATACTTCGCGCCCTTTTCCAGGTTGTCTTCCATCCTGTGGACCTCGCCCATACCCATGTTGGCGTATGGATTGAGGGGATCAATCTCCAATGCTTTTTTCATGTCTTCTTTAGCTTCGCCGAACTTGTGTATGTGTATCCTGACAAATCCCCTGTCAGCGAGATATTGCGGGTTGTCGGGCATCATTTTTATCGCCGTTTGAATATTGTCCATCGCTTCCCTGAATTTACGCCGTTTGGCATGAACCATCGCCATTCCGTGATAACCCTCGGGCTTTTCCGGATACATCCGCTTTATCTTCCTGAAATCCGTCTCGGCATCTTCAAGCCTGCCCATCCGGGCATACATGGTTCCTCTGTCGGAATAAAGTGAAATATTTTTGGGATCATTCTTGATTAACTCGGTATATTCGCTTATTGCCCTGTGTGTTCTGCCCTCGGGACCCTCGGATGTCGGATTGTCGGGTATATCCGGTATTTCCTCTACCGACTTTCCTGTTATTAGTTTCACCGGAATGATTCTCAGGACGGTATCATATTTTTTTGTGATAAAATAGAGGGAATACAGAATAATTACATGGGCAAGGATTGCGGCGAGCATAAATTTGCCGAATCTGCCCGAGAAGGGAACCCGTATGGGTTTTCGACGGAATTCAATTTTTTGAAGTGATTTTTCAGACATATACTGATTCTCATTTGTTTTTTTAGCATATATGAGCAATTTACAACAAATATCCTAAATTGGCAATAGTGATTTGAACTTCTCCATTCCCCCTGTTCCATTCTTATATGACAGAACCTACGCTTTTACAGGAAAGAAATGCGTGAAACCATCATCCTGAGCCGGGCTGTCATCCTGAGCGGAAAACCGATCACTTTACTTTAACAAACAAACCTTTCTCAAAAACGGGATTTGCATATTTTCGATTTAATAAATCAGCGAAGGATCTCTCTCCAATACACCCGCCCCCGAGTCAACATCAAGGAGATTCTTCGCTATGTGATTATACGTGCATCAAGAAAATCCCGTCCTTGAGAAATTCATCGGAGTAAATCAAGTCTCTCGTATATCGCTCAGAATGACAATTTGGATCCCTGTTATTTCAGAATATCTAAAATTTCTTTATGCCCGTTATCCAATGCCATTTGACCCGGTGTTCTTCCGTCTTTTGCCCTTACCTCAATCCCGGCTCCTTTTGATACCAGGAATTCAACTACCTTTTTTCGTCCTTTTTCCGCCGCCCTGTGTAAGGGAGTGTAGCCATTCTTATCTATGGAATTAATATCTGCTCCACTGGAGATTAACAATTTCACAACATTCAGGTGTCCCTCTTCTGCCGCCTCGGTGAGAGGCGTATCTCCGCAACTGTTTTTTGTATTGATATTTGCTCCCCTGGATATGAGCAATTTTGAAATTTCATAATCTCCATCGTCCGCCGCCACACTCAGGGGTGTCTCCCCATCCTCATCCCTTGCATCTATTTCCGCATCGTTATCCAGGAGGAATTTTGCAAGATCTATATGTCTGTTTAAAACAGCTTCATGTAAGGGAGTTGATTTTCTGATACATCCTTTAATGATTTTAGGGAACAGGGATTCAATTAAAGTTCTGTTGACTTTCTCAGGATTTACCTGACCTGGATTTTCATGGAATTTGTTGAGACACTTTCCACACTCCGGGTTGAGTTTAATATTTTCATAAGCGGAACGGGAGCAGAAATCATCCATCTTCATGATCCTGTTAATTCCATTTATAACAGTAAGTTTTGCGTCTTTATCAAGCTCTTCTCCCGTTTTCGATTTCATGATTATTTCTTCAGAATCTTCATCAAGAAGCTCCCATATTCGGTCAACCGAAGGATTATCATGTTTTTTCAAACCGGCAATAAAGGCATTCCAGTCCAGAATATCATCCATTATCAATAAATACGATCCCTTGACTGCATTAACATCCGCTCCACTCCTGACAAGCATTTCCGCAATTTCAAGCTCCCCCCTGCTTGCCGCTATGTGCAAAGCTGTTGCATTCTCACGCGTGTTTTTCGCCTCGATATCCGCGCCTGCCGAGAGTACCAATTCCACCGCTTTTTTATTCCCTACAATTACCCCTTTATGGAGAGGTGTAATTCCCATCGTGTTTCTTTCATTTATATCCGCGCCGTTATTAATAAAATTCCTGACCTCTTCGATGTTTCCGTCGTTTATGGCGTTGAAAATGGATTTATTCTTTTTCCCCTTGCGAAGCGCCGTTAATTCCTTTCTCTGGTTAACAATTATGTATATGCAAAAAAACAGGGCGATTGCCAAGAGAAGTGTCAGTATTTTCAGTATCTTCATCTTTTTTTCCATAAATATCTACATAACCTTTGAATGTTCTTTCGTTCTCTTATCTATTCAATCTATTTATCCCCAAGTTTCCTCAGCAGACCTTCAGCCTCGGCTTTATCGGGACCATTCAACTCTATCACTCTCTTCAGATCTTTACAGGCCGCTTCCCTGTTATTGAATTTCAGGTGCGCCATTGCTTTTTCATAAATAACAACCAGATTCCTTGGGTTTGCCTCTTCGGATTTATCAAAATGTTTTATCGATTTCTCGTAATCACCGAGGATTCTGTATGCCACTCCGTAAGCCTGGTATTCGATAGAAGTCTCCGGTGGTGGAAATTTAGTGAGAATTAACCTTGCATCGGCTTTTGCCCTATCCATTCTCCCCAGGCGTTCATTAAATGTGGCACGATCTGCAACAATCTCGATAGCCTTCGGGTTTATTTCAATGGCTTTATCCAGATCCCGAAATGCCTTGTCATATTCTTTGAGGTAATAATAGGCTCCTGCCCGTGAATGGTATAATTCCTCCCTTTTATCCGTGGGTTGATCTTTCTTCAACTCCGGAAGACTGTCTGTTTTTTTTGTTAGCATTTCTATTGCCTTTTTTTCCATACCCTTGTCGGAGTATATAAAAGCCAGCGAACTTACGGTATCAATTTGATAATCTCCCAATTCCATAAGTTTTTCCAGATCTGCCTGGAGTTCATCAGGTTGTGTCTGAACCTTGTAAATCTCGGCTCGCTCTGATAGATACAAGATACACTGAGGATTCATCTCGATTGCTCTCTTGAAGTATTTCAACGCACTCTTATAGTCTTTTTTCTGAGCCATCTGTTTTGCTATGGAGTAATAGACATATTCCAGCTTGTTGCTTCTTGCTATTTCAACCGGGTAAATCGCCTCGAATAAAAGGCGGTTGAACTTTATGATCTCCTG
Organism: Vulcanimicrobiota bacterium; assembly: GCA_021107945.1. Classification (GTDB taxonomy): domain Bacteria; phylum Vulcanimicrobiota; class JAJTBE01; order JAJTBE01; family JAJTBE01; genus JAIORV01. The sequence goes on from JAIORV010000009.1 coordinate 36,771, forward strand.
TTTGCTCAGGTTCTTAATTCCCTTTTTTAAAAGTTCCCCGGCATCCCTGCCAAGTTCTATGTTAGCGAACGCTTTTTTATTATAAAAATCCTTTTTCTCAAGGATTTTATTAAGGCAATTGACAATGATTTCTTTGGAGTTAATCTCAATTACATCTTCCCATTTCCAACTGCTTATAGTATTTTTACTCTTCTTGTCGAGAAATTTCCATATTCGTTTTTTATCTGCAGTTTCACGCAAATTCAGACTTTCGACAAAATCTCTCCAGTCGGTAATGTCATATATGCCAAACAGGTATGATTCATTTGCATCCTCCACCACCTTCCGGATTTCTTCTTCTTCTTTATCGAGTGGGGTTTTTAGAGCCACCTGCTCTTTTGTTTTTGTTAAGCGTATATATATAACTGATAACAGTATTCCTATAGCAATTCCAATAAATAACCCGACAATCAAGACAACCCGGTCTTTTTTCATGTAAATTACCTCCATTTACAAACTTCCGGTTCATTTTCCGGAAGATACCAATCCCGGCATTTTACGCTTATTTGCTTTCCAGCTTCTTTAGCAAATCCCTCGCTTCCGCTTTATCGGTTTCGGGGGAATTATCCCTGATTATTTTCTTCAAGTCTTTGCGAGCTGCTTCTTTATCATTGATATAGATGTAAACCATTGCTCTTTCGTAAAGAAACCGGGTTTCGTTCGGACTCATCTCCATGGCTTTGTTAATCAACTTCATAGCTTTCTTATGGTTCCCGAGAATTCTATGAGCTACCGAGTGGCACTTGTATTCCACGGAGGATTTTGGCGGAGGGAGGTTTTGAATGACAAACTTTGCATCTATTTTTGCCTTATCCATATTCCCCAGGACTTCGTACATTACAGCCCGTTCTGTGCGAATCCTGATATTTTTTGGATCCAATTCTATTGCCCTGGCCAGATCCTGAAATAATTTCTTTTTTTCGCCCGTAACGTAATATGCCCCGGCCCGGGAAAGATATAATCCCTCTCTGCCGTCTGAAGGTTGATTTCTTTTCAACCCTGGAAGCTTGTCGATTCTCCTTGTTAGTATCTCAATTGCCTCCCGGCTTCTGCCGCTATCTGCATATAGCCGCCCAAGGTTACTGATAGCATTAATGTCATCAGGTTTGACTTTCAGGAATTCTTCCAGATTCTCTATCATTTTGTCGTCATCTACCATTGCCTCGTAAATCCAACTTCGCTCTCCAAGATATAAAACAGACCCGGGATTCATCTTAAGAGCTTTGTTGATATACTTCAAGGCTCCTTCATAATCTTTTTTATGAGCTAACTGCTTGGCCGTGGCATAATAGACTAATTCCGAAGTTTGTCCTCTTGTATTTGTTAAGTGTATATACATAACTGATAACAGTATTCCTATTGCAATTCCAACAAATAACCCAATAATTAAAAACTTCCGGTTTTTTTTCATGAAAATTACCTCCATTTACAAACTTCCGGTTCATTTTCCGGAAGATACCAATCCCGGCATTTTACGCTTATTTGCTTTCCAGTTTCTTCAGCAATTCCTGCGCTTCGGCTTTATCGGGAGTGTTTTCCCTGATTAATTTCTCCAGGTCTCTGCGCGCCGCCTCTTTATCATTCTTGTCTATATAGACAAGCGCCCTTTCAAGAATAAAACGGGTTTCGTTCGGATTTATTTCCATAGCTTCTTCAATCAGCCTGATAGCCTTATCATAATTACCAAGAATTCTATGGGCGACACCATGACCTTTATATTCGACCGCGGTCTTTGGCGGAGGGAGATTTTCGACAATATGCCTTGCGTCTATTTTTGCTTTATCCATTTTTCCCAGACTTTCATATATTGAAGCTCTCTCGGTGAGAACCCTTATATTGTCGGGATCTATTTCCAGACCCTTGTTAAGGTCATTAAACGCTTTATCGTATTCATGCATTTTCCAGTATGCACCGGCTCTTGAAAGAAACAGTCCTTCCCTTTGATCTGAAGGCTGTTTTTTCTTCAGCTTTGGAAGCTTGTTAATTCTTTTTGTAAGCAATTTAATTGCCTCCTGGCTTCTGTCGCTATCTGTATATAGCCGCCCAAGGTTACCGATAGCTTTAATGTCATCAGGTTTGACTTCCAGGAATTTTATCAGATTCTCCTCCATTTTGTCATCATCTGCCATTACCCCATAAATCTGGCTTCGCTCGCCAAGATATAAAACAGACTCAGGATTCATCTCAAGAGCTTTGTTAATAAACCTCAAGGCTCCTTTATAATCCTTTTTTTGAGATAACTGCTTGGCTATTGCATAATAGACGAATTCCATTGTATTGCTTCTTACTATTTCAACGGAGTAAATCGCTTCAAAAAGCAGTCTGTTTAACCTGAGAATCTGCTTCTTCTCCAGGTTGTCGATTCCTTTATTTATAAGATCCATACTTTCCTTGCCGATTTTTATATCTGCAAACGCCTTTTTATCATAGAAATCTTTCCTTTCTATGATCTTATTCAACCCGTTAACAATGCTTTTCTTGAAAGAAACGGATAGATCTTCCGTGGGATTCCATTTCTCAATATCTTTTTGAGTCTTTTCATCAAGGAATTCCCATACCCGTTGCTTATCGGGAGTGCCATGAGTTTTCAAGCCCGTTAAAACCGCCCTCCAGTCCAGGATATCTTCAGTACTTAATAATGTACCCAGATTGTCTTCTTTCTCAACCACTTCATGGATTCTGACATCTTCTCCGTCGGTCTGTTTAAAGGGAGAACTAACTTTATCGGGATGCTTATTTGAATGTGTTAAATTTATATATAAAAATGAAATTCCAATTCCGATAATTATCCCGATTAATATCCCCAACGCTGGGTGTATTCCTTTTTCTTTCATGAATATACCTCCGTTTCAGGCGTATTTATTCCCAAAAAAACGACAATCCTCCGTACTGCGAAAGTAAAAAAATCAAACTGCATCCTGAAGAACAAACGCCGTTTACAAATTATATAAAACTTACCAATTACCGAAACAGAAACCTATTACTTTTTCTTGTAAAAAAGCACCTTATAACAGGAATTAAAAGCTCTCCAGGGATTTTTATATATAAAATTATAACATCTGGGAAAATATATTTCAATAAAAAAAATCAGGGATGATTAAATATATTTTCTTCCTCCTCTTTTATAAATTCTTTAAAATCATCTTTTGACATTGCTTTTTTAAAATATGGACTCCGGGGGATTGTATATTTGATCCACAATTGCCTCCTTGCAGGATATGCCCCCTTAAACGCTTTCTTCAATTGCTTCATTCCCTTTTCATGCTCCCCCATGGCGAAATATACCTCGGACAACTTTATTTTTCTTGAGCCTATATCAAATACAAGATCTTCCATTGCAATATTTTTCAGATTTGCATCATCGAGCCTGTCTATTGCCTTCTTATAATCTCCCTCCTTCAGATACATATCTGCAACATGGTTATCTATTCTTGAATGTACCGGGTCCGTTTTTATCGCCTTCTCAAGATATGTCTTTGCTTTTTCCTTTTCGTCGGTTCTTAAATAAAGATCACTCAAATAAAGAAATACTGAGCTTAATTCGGGCTTATCGGCATTCTTTCCAATTTCTATTCCTTCCTTCAGAATTTTCTCGGCCTCGTCATACCTTTTCATATTCATAAGAAAAACAGCATAAGATATATGAGGATCTATATCGTCATCTTCTCCGATTTCCATTGCCTTTTTAAAATATTTTTCAGCCTCCTCCGCTTCTCCCCATGCCATGTTGAAATTTCCAATGTCAATATGTATATCCGTGGAAGTTGAATTCAACTTGCGCGCCGTTTCATACATTTCCCGGGCATCATCCAGTTTGCCGAAATTATCAAGCATTCTCGCATATTGCCTTATATGAATAAACATACCGGGAAATGCCCGATGCGCACTCATGCTGACCGCCAGGGACGTGTCGAGTCGTCCGTGATAGGAAAGGAGTTGGTTTATCGTGTCGTATTCGGTATGTATTGCTATTATTTCATCGGTATTTTGAATTTTATCCAGATATTCGATTGCCTTATCCATCTTTCCCATGCGGAAATAACACATCGCCAGTCCCACATAATTCCTACTCATTCTCAGGTTTTTTGGATCAATCTCTATCGCCTTGTCGAAATCCCTGATTGCCGCCCTGTAATTTCTCAGGTAGCAGTCTGCATAACCCCTCTCTTCAAATAATATGGCGTTCTCCGGACTATCCGGGTTCGGGATTTTTTTCAGAACTTCATCGAAATATTTTTTTGCGTTCGTGTAATCTTCTTTAAACATGTATATCATGCCGAGACCCATGACGGCGGTTCTATTACCCGGTTCAATCTCAAGAGCCTTGTTGAAGTTTTGTGTCGCTTTTTTCAGCATGCCCCTTTTTACTATCTGTAAAAGTCCCAGGCATGCGTATGCTTCAGGATTACCGGGATCCAATTGTCTTGCTTTTTGATAATCTGAAAGTGCGTCATCCCACTCGATGAGCTTTTCCCTGATAAATCCCCTGAGTAAATATGCCTCCGCACATTGGGGATCCATCTCGATTGCCCTGTTTATGGATTCCGTCGCTCCTTTCAGGTCTCCTTTTATTATGAGATTCCTTGTCTCTTCGATGAGTTTATCAACTTTATCGGTGGATTCCTTCGGAGTGGAAGTATTTTTTATTATTGCAATAGAGTGTGTCGGGATCGCGGGAATTTTTAGATTAATGTCCTGCTCACGCCTGCTTCTGGAACAGGAAGTAATGAGGATTAATAATATAATTATAATTGTAGTAATCTTGTATTTCATGACAGGTGTTTTTGGCTCCATTTCATCCAGGTCTAAATAAGAATTCAGTCTTGATTTTATTGTTCTATTCAAACTGAATATGCCCTTCCTTATTAATAACAACCCCCTATTGCTCTGCCAACTTCCTACAAGCATTATACCCAAATTGGTAAAATATATGAAAATCTAATAAATAACTTAAAAAACACAAGGAAATCAATTGTTTATATGGAAAATAATTACAAATTAACATGGACAAATTCTGCCTTTCCTGTTAAAATATAAAGTTGAATGGAACCTGGCGGGAGGACCCGATGGATAAAATAAACCCGGCAAACGGAAAATCGGAAATAACCGAAATTTCCGGCGCTCCTTTAAAAATCAAATATACCGCGCCGGAGAAACCCCGAAAAAAGCCAACAAAAGCAAAGGAAGATAATTTTCCTGTTGATCATGCTGACATCAGCTTCAGGTATGATCATAGCGTTACAAAGAAAAAAGAGAGCGAATTCACAGGAATCCTTTCTTCATATCAAAAAAAAGAGATGGGTTTCTCTCGTTTAAAAAGTACTATGAGGGGTTATTTCAACATTGGGGGCGAAAAATCAAGGCAGAATATGGCGGAGCACCTCTTCAGCAAGGACGGCGAGATAAGAGCGTTCGCAGCGGAGCTTTTTTCCGGCATGGATCATACCAAAGATCATATTTCTCCATTTGATGAGGCGGCGAGGGAAAAGGCATTGTTCTCAGCAAGGGATTCGCTGAAGAAAGAACCTGAATCAAAAACTCAATCTGCTTCCTGCCTGAAAGTAATAGGAAAAATGGGGCAAAGCGATGACATTCCCCTTTTGATTTCCGCCAAAGAAAAAATAAATACAGGTAAATGGAAAGACTCGCCATATTTAAATTCCACACTAATGGACTCCCTAAACAAAGTTGTTTCACGAAATCCTGACTCCATCGACGGAAACTCAGGAAAGGAAATTGCCTCAATCACGATGCAGGGCATGAATTCCAAAAACCGGACAGTCAGAAGAAAAACCGTATCCCTTGCTCTTGGCATGTCGGACAATGCCAGCTTTACCAATAACTTCTCCCGCAAGATGTTGGAGATGCCAAGGAACCCGGAGACAGCACACTCGATGAGCATGTTCGCAAGCAATCTCAATAGTAAAAATCCGGAAAGAGTTATATTCACATCCATGGTCCTGGACAGGGCAATGAAAGGCTCCGACATGGAATTTAAAGAAAATCTATTAAAGGGAGCGACAAAATATTTTGTAGAGTATCCTCCCGACAATGCATCTGATAATATCAGGGATACCACTTCGGTGCTGGGAAAGCATTTCGAAACAATTCTTCAAGGCAAAGAGCGGGAAGAATTCAACAGTCTGGAGCCGAAGGGGAAAATGGGGAAAATGATACAACATTTTCATGGATAAAAGGAGTTCACTCCTTATTAATAGAATATCTTTATTTGTTGTAATAACTGGAATTTTTTTATTTTCCAAACAACATACATCTCTTATGGAATTTCAATTAGTAGTTTAACTCCCAGGGAAGGAATGCTAAATATTTAGAAAGGATGTGGAGTAATGAAAAAAGGTCGAATCATCATCGCCACACTTCTTATCGTGGGACTTCTTGTCGGTGCCGCTTTCGCCGCCGTTAACCCAAAAAATCCTAAGATTAAGAAGTATGCCAAATGGGGAAATCGCTGCTGGACAGTCAAAATGGATAACGGACATCTCACCGCAGTTGGAAACTATGGATCCTGGAAAGGCAAATCAGTTGAAGTTGATAACGGAGTTACCAAAATCTGGACTGTTGGAACAGGATTGGGACCCCTCGTAGTATATCAGCAAGGGGAACTTCTCTATATGGCCTACCTCAGGAATAATTCAGGCGGACAGATATTCAAAGGCAAATTCTATAAATTCAATTTCCGCGCAATACACCTCAAAGGCTTTTCCAACGGAGCATCAGTACACGTGGTTAAACCTAACAAGGATGTCCTGGTTATTTCCGTTGATGGTAAAGGTTACAAATACAAAAGACTTATTAAGTATAAAAAATAATTGCCTGTAAAAGATCAACTTTAGTAAATTTATTCCCCCGGAGTAAAATCCGGGGGTTAATTTATTTCAGGACCATTCTCAAAATATTCTCCGCCCCAATTCTCACCATATCATCGGGATCATCCAACAGACCCTCAAGCTGACTTTTCACATCATCGTCCAGCACATTTGCATTCCAGGCCTTCAAGACTCCGATTGCAACAAGCTTTGTTCGGGATGAGGGGCATTCAAGGGCGTTTTTAATGACATTCCATCCCATTTTAGCAGGGCGGTGCAATTCCCGCAGGATCCTCTCAAGACAATTGCATGTTGCGGACTCCATTTCATTCCAGGGAATTATTATAGTTTTCTTATTTTTATCATCCCTATTCAGTTCGTCGGCAGTTTTAATTTTATCAATCTTTTTAAATTTCAGCTTTTTCCCGGCAAGAGATAAAATATCATCTATATTATTTTCATTCGCTCTTTGCATAAGCACATACCACAGGTGAGGCCTCAGGGGGTTGTCTTCGAGGATATTCATTATTTTTTTCTCAATTTGGAGTCCAATAATATTGGCAACGGTAACGGCGTTCCATCGTTTTTGATAATCATCGGATTCAAGCGATTTGCAGGCTTTATTTTTCCAGCAAGGTCTCTCCAATATTTCATTTGTCGCATCGGAAATATATTTTAATGTAGCTTCTTTCCATTCGAGCTTCTCCAGGCATCCCCCGTCATCAATATTCAATGTTACCTTTCGAATTGTATCCAGGTGAATGAAATCATCGAGATCGACAGCCATCTTCCCGCTGTGGCGGATGTATTCTTCAACCGCCTTCTCGGCGCTCTCATAATTGTCAATCTCTTCGAAGGGGCCCGGCCTGATGGTAGCGTTGACAAGTGCCGACAGGACGATTCCCGCTCCTGCATATTTATTTCGATCAATCTTCTTTGCGGCCAGGATCTTATGAAGATCAACGGCAGTGGCAATTGTGCAGGCGGTGTATTCTTCCATTATGTCATTTTTACATCCCTCTGTAAGCAAGAACTTCTTCACATCGGGACGGTCATAATCCGAGAGACGGCTGACAAGGTGAATTCTGCCCCATCCCGTAACGTTTTTTGCCATACGGAGCCAGGCGTCAACAGTATCAATGGTATTGTTCATTACGGCGATAATTGCATATAGCGTGAACTCCTCGTGCCGGGAGATTGACTCGAAAAGCTCCGTATCTTCTTTTACGCCATAGAGCCCCATTATGGCAACACAAAACTTCAGTACTCCCCTGTGTCCTGTTCTGAAAAACAAGTATCTGCAGACCCTGTAAAGAATCGACTGATTCACCTTCGTATCGCTTATGAGTCTTCGAAGTACATTGTCAATAATGGATAGCGTGTCAGGAGATGCAAGCAACTCTTCCAGTTTCTTTATCTTATCTTCCGTTGGATCCCCGGTTACTTCCCTGAACATCTCAATATACTTATCTACCTTCTTTTTCTTCTCTTCCTCTGACAAAGCGGCCGGGTGGTTTGTTAGTATATCAAGGGAGCCCGGTGCCCAGTGAACTCCGGGTGTATCGGAATACTCGCTCTCGTCGGGCAGAATCTCTCCTCCCGGCAAAAGCCCGGGACCCGAGGGGTTAGTATATGCAAGTATATGTTCGAAGATTGATTTTTCGTAAAAAAAGAAAACCACCGCCCTTATAATTCAACGCAGAGTATGCGGACTTCCCTTTCCCTACTCCTCTTGTGCTTCGGAATCTTCCATAAGTTGAATCATCATCGTATCGAAATCCTCGATACAATCCCTTAAATGCAAGAGATTCATCCTCAGCGCCATTATAACATCCCAGGCCTTCTTGCTGTCCGATGTGTCAACTTCCATAAGCTCAGAAAAATTTTCGGTATAAAGGTTTTTCGCTGTTATTAAAATCTCGGACAGGCGATATGCAAGGATTTCTGTATTATAATCCTCATAGGATTCAAGGGCCGCTATCTTACCCTTGATAAGATCCTTTACCGCCCTTTCCTCGAACATTATTTTTTTTAGATCTTCATCATTTTTTTTCATATTATCATCCAATCATTTTTTTTATTTCCGTCCAGCCCAAAGAGGGATTTTGGACAAAATTAATCAGAACTACTACAACAACACTTCCAGAAAACAACCTAAATTCCTTCGATTCAGCATATTCTCTACTTCCCCAAATCCTTTTGCCAGTTCATCATCATCATTTCGAACTATTCTGAATAACCTTTATCACATCGTCGGCCAAATCACCGTAATTCTTAGATTTCGCACGCCTGACATCTTTTAATTAAATCACTCAATTTGTCAAAAAAGCGATTGAATTACTATCTTTAATTGCCTTATAATCTTATGTCATAATATTTATATACTTTTCGAGTTTTTAATCGAGTAGGGTAAGGTCATAGTATTTCGCTATGACCTTATCCCTCTCACAGAACCGTACGTGCGGTTCTCGCATACGGCTCC
>JAIORV010000030.1 GCA_021107945.1 Vulcanimicrobiota bacterium
CGGGAATAACTGATCTCAAGGCGGCATGATTTTTTGACAGAATGTATATACACCCAAATGAATAAAGAGCTTATAAGAAATTTTACGTTAAGCAAGTTATATAATAGTATGTAAAATCCTTCATACACTTGTAATAATCCACCCGATGTTCTATAATATCTTATTGTTCTCAAAAGGTAACTATTCAGCCCCTTTTTGCAGGGGGATTTCCAAGTGGGTTTATCGCGGTTAGGAAACCGCTTCTACATATTTGTTAAAAGTTAACTTCATTTGAAGCTCTGCGTCCTCTGCGAACTCTGCGGTGAATAATTACCTCACAAGAAATGGAGGATTTTTTTATATGGGAGATACCATAAAGATAACTCTTTCGGATAATTCAGTCGTCGAGGTGAAGAAAGGCACACCATTTATTGAGATTGCAAAAATGGTGAATCCCGATCCTCCCCGTCCAATAATGGGCGCTATTGTCAATAACATGGTCAGGGATTTATGGGAAGTTCCCGATCGTGATTGTAATGTTATATTTATTGATATAAGCAATATAGACGGCAATCGCATTTATTTCCGGGGGCTGAAAATACTTCTCCTTATGGCGGTGGATCAACTCTTTCCCGATAGAGATATAAAAATTCTTCACTCTCTTGGAGACGGGCTTTTCTGTCGATGGGACGACGGATCTCCCATTAAAAAAAAGGATGTACATGCCCTTGAAAAAAAGATGAGGGAATTTGTAGAGAGAGATCTTCTGATTGAAAGAAAAGAGATAAACAAGGAAGATGCAATCAAACTTTTTTCGGAGACCGGCAAAATGGACAAAGTGGGATTGCTGAAATTCCGTCGCAAAAAAACAATAAAAGTATATCTATGTAATGGATACACCGATTATTTTTTCGGCAGACTTCCCCCATACACCGGCGTTTTGAAGAAATTTGAACTTATAACATACTTTCCCGGGCTCATCCTTCGTTTTCCGTCCGTCGGGTGTCCTGATAAAATCTCCCCATACATCGAACAAAAGAAAGTATCAAGGATATACTCCGAGTACAAGCACTGGGGTGAGATTCTTGAGGTTTCAGATGTAGCTTCACTCAATTCAATTATCATGAGAGGAGAAATAAATAATCTTATAAGGGTAGCGGAAGCTCTTCATGAAAAGAAAATCGCAAGGATAGCGGATCTCATAGCGGAGCAGATCAGAAATTTAAAGCTAATTCTCATAGCAGGTCCCTCATCGTCCGGCAAGACTACATTCGCCCAGAGACTGGCGGTTCAATTGAGAGTTAACGGCATAAAGCCTGTTCCCATTTCCCTGGATGATTATTTTGTAGATAAGGAGAAAACTCCCCTTGATAAAAACGGAGATTTTGATTTTGAGCATGTCGAAGCTATTGACATTTCCCTATTCAACGAGCATCTACAGGCTCTCTTCGTGGGTGAAGAGGTAATGATGCCCCGTTTCGACTTTCGAACGGGCAAAAGAATTGAGAATCATAAGAGCTTGAAGTTGCATGAAAAGGAAATTTTAATGATTGAGGGTATTCACGCCCTGAACGAGAGATTGACGGAATCCATTTCATCCTCAAACAAATATAAAATATATGTCAGCGCGCTCACCCAGTTGAACCTGGATAATCATAACAGAATACCCACAACCGATACAAGGATGGTAAGGCGAATAGTAAGGGACAGCCAGTTCAGGAATCACAGCGCAAGAGAGACAATTCGTCAATGGCCCCAGGTTCGAAGAGGCGAGGAAAGGTTTATTTTCCCATTTCAGGAAGATGCCGATGTAATGTTTAACTCGGCTCTCGTATATGAGTTGGCCGTATTGAAAAGTTATGTGGAACCGCAGTTATGGGAGATAAACTCCGATGCTCCCGAGTTTGTGGAGGTAAAGCGACTTCTGAGTTTTACGAGTAATTTTCTTGAAGTCGGCACAGATGAGATTCCGCCAAATTCAATACTAAGAGAGTTTATAGGGGCGACATGCTTTTTCAGAATGGAATTACCATGATGGGAAACGGGAAGTGAGAAGCGGGAAATGGGAAATGGGGAATGAGGAATCTATCCCGGTTTCTTATGGAAATTTTTCTTTCTTTATACTATAAATTAAGAAAGGATTGAACATCGGTATATTTAAATATATAAAAGGTAGCTATTCAGCCCCTGGAATGCTTGTCATACTACAAAGAGGAATTTAAATAAACTGCAAATCTGTAAGGGTATTATCGGGGTTGGGAAACCCCTCCTACAAAAATTCTTTGTGGTCTTTGCGGTGAATAGATACTATAAAAGAATAATTAAGTTGGCGGAGGCGGATATGACAAAAATCATAAAAAGTACAATTGTAGATATAAGCAAATTGAGAAATGCTATCGATTCAAAAGAACTTCTTTTCCTCCTCAGAAAAAATGTTGATAGTGAGTTATTGAAGTCCATTGATATTTTTTTATACAGTGAAGATCTCAACTCATTTTATTTTCCTCCGAATACATTTGGAAAACCTGACGAGGAATTCCGGATGAAATTTATGGAATTTACTAATATGCCACATAATATTCCCAATAAAGAGGGAGTCCATAGACAATCATCAGAAGAATTGAGTCTTGGAATCGACAAAAGAAGATTCGACATGATTCCGGAAAAATTCAAAGATGTTTTCACAGGTTTTACAACGTATCTGGAGGAAAAAGAGTATAATTCTATCTTTATTCCACTGAGTTTTAAAAACCAATTTCTTGGATTTCTACTCATAATTTTGAACGATGAATACAGATCCAATTATTTGATGCAGTTAATTGATTTCCTGACTAATACTTGCGAAGATATCCTTTATCTTCAGATGAAAGAATGGCAGATAGAAAGATATATGCTTGAGTGCCAGAACGCTCAGAAAAGCCTGATGAAATCAGAGAATATTAAGCTGATTGGCGAGATGACCGGTGGAATCACGCATGAATTCAACAATATTTTCACCGGTATTATGGGATTTTCTCAACTTATCCAGATGACATCTTTCGATAAAGATGTAAGAGAATCAATTGATGAGATACTCAAGGTAGCAAGAGAGGGCAAGGCAGAGATTGACTTCCTTCAGAAGACAAAGAGAATTGATCCCGAGGAGACACCTTTGCCTGTTAATGTTTTTCAATTGGTACGTGATTCTGCAAATAGTATGAGACATTTAATTCTTTCTCTTTTCCCGGATAAAAGTCCTGATGATATCTTCCAGATTGAGTTTCAGGAATTGCGTCCCGTTTCATTCCCCAAAACACACCTGAAACAATTCTTTTCGATGATATTTGCGGGTCTCTTGAAAAAGAAAATTGACCTTATAAAAATAAAAGGAAAAAGAGAAGATGAGGGATTCATAATTGAGATGGAATACAGCAGAATATCCCAGGCTGAAAGTAAGCTTCCCGTTAACTCGAAGACTTCATCTGATTTTCCGGAAAGTCTGATTCTTCACAACTTGTCTTCGCGTCTGGGCTTCAATTTAATATTAAAACCCGGAAAAATTCGTCTCATATTCAGACACGATAAAAATAAAGATTATGATATTGTTAAATTGCAGGGCAATAAAGTACTTCTTTTCGAGAGAAATCCCTCCGTATTAAGAATGTTTCATATGTTTTTTAATACCTTTGGTATCGATGCCAAAGAGATTGAAACCCTCCCGGATCTTGAGGAAGTAATGAAAAATCGAATATCGGATTATGATTGTCTTCTTCTGGATGTAAGCGCGTACCCCGTAATAGAGAAGTTGTCGTTACCTGACGATCATCCTCCGATAATCCTTACAAGTGCCTGGGGTGAATACCTGGACATCAAGTCAATTGACGAGAAAAAAATCAACAGAATTCTCCCGAAACCTTTTAACTTTGAAAATATATTGGAAGTTTTCAATTAAGCTATTTTCAGAAAATGACGAAAACAAACTTTCAGTTAGAACTCCCGCAATAGAGATGTTTCAGGGCAACTATTCACCGCAGAGATCGCGGAGAGAAGAAAAAGTATTTATTCAGACCACCCCAGGATTTGGGTGGAGGCCGGTCTCCCGACCAGCCTGGAAATGGTATAAAATCGAGACTGGAAGCCTCTTCTACAGTGAGGGGTCTGAACAGTTACAAGAAAAAGAGGAGAACTTTCAGATAATTTAATTTTCATACTTAAAAATCGGTATTCAGAATTTAATGAATGGCAGACAATGCTTCTAATCCTCTGCGTCCTCAGCGTACTTTGCTGTGAAAAACGATGGGGGCTTAACAGTTAGTTTCAGGTAAAAATAACGGGCAATATTTAGCGGAAACAACCTAATCGTGAAAAGGATTTGGCAAAGTAAAGGAATACGGTTTTGTTTGTTGAAAATCAAATTTCCAGGATATTTTAGGTAGGGAGATGTGATTTTGATAGAGACTCGAGATCGTCTGATTTGTTTCTTTATGACTCCCATAAATTTTTTCAAGGAAGTCGAGCCTCGATATGCAGAAAGCACAATATGGGCAATGTCAATCACATTTTTGCATGCATTATTGATTTTTTTATTGGGTGTAAGAGACATCAGGTTACTTATATTTCTACCGATTCAGATGATTCTCGCCATTCTGGTTTTCAGTTTTATTGTTTTTATGACAATGAAATTCTTTGTCAGGGATGCGGCTTTCGGACTTGTCTATAGGATAACGGCATATGCATATACCATGATGCTTACTGTTCATCTTCTTATATATCCGTTAATCTGGCTCCCCGACAAGCTTATATTTCTGATCCTCCTGATATTTTTCGGGGGATTCATAATATCCGGATACCTTGCAACAACAGGACTTGCCTACAGATTGAAAGAAAAACCGATAAAGATATTTTTGGCAATATTTCTGGCGTTTCTATTATGTACCGTTCTGAATTTGCAAGTAAATTTCTGCAAAATTTTTTCCTTTTACCATGGATTGAGAGGTTAATAAGAATGAATAATGATTTGGTTGTAAAATTAAAAGATATATTCCAGTGCCCTGACACAAAAGAAGAATTGATGTATGTGACAAAGGGAGCGAGTGAAGGCGAATTTATCAATAAATTTGAAACAAAATTCCAAACTATGAGAGGGTTTGTTGATTTTGTAGGACACGGCTCGGCCAAGAGAGTGACCAAAAGGATTTCCTCCAATAAGGAGCAGACTTTCGCCGATCTTTATGAAGACTTCCTGGGAGCAAAGAACTGGAAGAGTAAAACTTTCAACTCCATTGCATGGGGAATCAGCTTGAACCCTGATCTTTTCACAAAACCCATGAAAGTATTTCTCACGGAAGTTCAAGAGGGAATGGTTCTGGATATTCCCGTTGTTTCAGGTATCATATCGACACCGGTTTACATGGACTTTCGCCGGATGACATTTGTGGCGGTCGGGTATTCTTCCGACTGTCTTCAAAAAGCCCATGGTCGTCTTGCAGGGAAGGATGTTGACAATACAATTCTTATACAGGGAGAAGCTCACAAGCTTCCCCTCAGGGATGGAACCTTTGACACCGCCACTTCATTTGGTGGAATTAATTTTATAAAGAATTATTCCGGGGCTTTCAAGGAAATCTTTCGAGTTTTGAAAAAAGGTGCCAAATTCACCGGCGTAGCTTATGTGAGGGGAATAAAGAACCTTACGGATACAATAGTTGACAAGTTGTTACTGCCAAAAAACTATTTCAACTCTGTATTCACAAAGGATGAGCTTCAAAAGGCACTGGCCGCCGCAGGTTTCTCAAATATTTCCATTTCCAGATTTGAAAGTGACACACTGGTCATAGTGACTGCAACCAAAACATAGCAAATTCTCAACTTACTTGATTTCACAATTCTTATCGGGGAGTGTTTTATTGATGACAAGACGGGATGGAGAGATTTCCTGTCCAAACTGCGAAACAAAAATACCGCTAAAATTTTCTAAGAAAGACGGTATTCAGTGTAAAAAATGTTATAACTGGATACCTAGTTTTGATATCGATAAATTACTCATTAGAGAGCAAGAATTAATTGTTGTGGGAGAGCCGATAAAACAGGAAGTAAATAGAGAGACTATCTGTCCTGAATGTAAAGCGATTATTAATTTTACAAACACTGTTGACGGCGGGGTTATGTGTAAAAAATGCTATTCATGGGTCACTCCTGAAGAAGAAGTAAAGACAATCAAGAGTCAACCCCCTGTTAAAAAGTTAATAGAATCGGTTCCCACTCATAAAATTGAAAGGCCTTTCATTATTGGGAAAAAACTTGAAGACCTCCCGGAACATGAGAAAATAATTCCCATCATCCCCATTTCTGGGAATGATATTATTGACGACACAGAATTAACTCAACAACAACCTGATTCAATCCAATCTTCCGGAGATGAACCCGATAGCTGGGATAAGCCAAAATCCAGAACCAAAACTGATACCCCGCAAAAAATGGCAGGGAAGCCTGTCGGTGATAAAAAGAAGATGAGAAACCTCTTTCGCTCGCACACATTTGATATAAAAAGAATTATCGGTAAAAGACCGGAAAGCAAGAAACTTCCCCCGCGGGAGG
This sequence comes from Vulcanimicrobiota bacterium, assembly GCA_021107945.1. GTDB lineage: Bacteria > Vulcanimicrobiota > JAJTBE01 > JAJTBE01 > JAJTBE01 > JAIORV01. Next base: position 6,556 of record JAIORV010000030.1, read on the forward strand.
ATACAACCACAATGGATGTTTCCACAAATAAAAGAGAGCGGGCTCAGATACAGATTTCACCAAATAAAAGCGAAAATGTGGAAGATAAAGATACTGCAAGTTAACAAATTTTTAATATTATATTGTTGATATCACGATTACTATAGTGATATCATATATACAAAGCGATTTATATATATATTGTAAAAACATGTATTCAATCATTTTTTTCTTAAATTGTTGTATTAACGTTATGCTGGGGGTGGTTGCTCTCGGCTACTCAGGTTGAATATATACAAAGAGTATGTCTTTTGAAAGAAGGTTTCAAAATGGATAAAATACACTCACATTTAAAGCCGGCCGATCTTCATTCACCTCATATTAAAAAGCCGGTTGCTACAAAGACGAAAAAAACAGAAGCTTCAAACATAAATAAAGAAAGCTCTCCTCTTGAGCCTGTTGATACAGCGGAAACAACCCGGCAAGAGAGAATCAAGATTTTCATCGATAAAGCAGGGATGAATATAAATGAATTCGTAGAAATAGGGACATCAGCTTTTGTCGGTGAGATTGTGGGATCAGCCGTAGCATTTGCGGCAATAGGTGGGATTTTACCCGTGGCAATCGGTGGAGGCCTTGGCGCAGGCGCAGGTATGCTGCTTCATAAGTCAGGTTGGGATAAAAAAATCGGCAGGGCGATTGCAACAGGTATGGGTTATGCACTTACCCCGCTTGTGCTTGCCGGTAGAGCTGTAAAAATGGGAGTGGGAAGATTAATTGATGCTCTGAAGCCTTCAAAGAAAGAAAATAAAGAAGACTTGGCTATAGCTAAAAAGGGAGAAGATAAAACTGCAGGAACTACAGAAAAAGGTGGTATGAAAGCCGTCCGATCAGAGGGAGGAATAATAGCGGAAGAAGGCGCGGCAAAAGCAATCGAAGGAGAGAAAGAAAAAGATATAAAGAAGGGGATACTCTCAACTGTCGGAAAGGGGTTCGGCACTGTCGCAAAGGCACTTCGAGCGATCCCCAAGTTTGTTTACCCCTCAATTGTAAATGCAACTCCGGTGGAAGAAGCGATGATTATGGAAACACTTGATACATTGCCTCTCCGGACCGTTACAAGCACAAATACAATCACCATAAATCCCAATCTTGCAAAGGATATGTCGGCATCGGGACTTGCAAGGGATCTTATTTTTGACAAACCCATCGAGCTTGACAAGGGATACGCCGCTGTTGAAGGATTCAACAAGGAAGTGCTGATTCATGAATTGGGACACACGAGAGATTTTTCCGAATTACCCATTCCCATGTTGGGCGAAAGTACTACAGGACCGTGGGGTAAGGAACCCTATGTTTTTGACCCGCAAATTGATATCCCCGGAGAGCCTACATACGCTTCCACGAACCGCTGGGAAGACTTCGCCCAGAGCCATCAATTCTATCATACGAAACCCGATCAGTTAAAAGCTGTATCACTGGAAAAATTTGAAGCTATGGATAAACTTCATGATCCCACATTATATGACAAGATAATGGATAGATCAGGCATAAGAGAGTTTGGCAAGAAGGTAGCAAAGTTTATCGACAAGGTTCCCCATTTGCGTATTGCTCTTAATGTTCTCGGGACAATAATGGGTCCCATCGAAATGAAAATCGGTGCGGACAAGCTCCAGGACGGCATAAAAGAAGCGAATCTCACGAAGAAATATGAAGGCAAAATGCACCTTTCGCAGGGAATAGCATTCAGTTCAAAGGTATTTGCTCCTGTAGGACTGGGAATCGCCCTCTCAAAATTCATTGTGGATAGAAAGCTCAAGAAGGGCAAATGGACAATAGAGCAAGCTGAAAGTTTTGCAAACAAGGTAGTAGCGGGCATGACAGGTCCTCTGGGCATGGTCTATCTGGCCGCCACGAAAGAGATGCTGAAGACCCCCGAAGGGCAAAATTTCGATGATTTTAAATACCAGGAGAGAAAACCCGAGGGATTCAAAGAAAAGCTTAGCAAAAGTCTGGGAATAAGACATTTCACCGCTCAGGAAGTTGGTACAAACAGAAAACTGGATACAGATGAAGCCAAACTCACAAAAGGCGACAAGATATTTATGGCCAAGGTAGGCGGAGGCACTATCCTTGGTGGCGTGGCAGGAACCGTAGCGGGATATACAGGCGGCACATTTGCAGGAGCGGCACTGGGCGGCCTCGTCGGCGGTCCCGTCGGAGCTTTAATTGGCGGATTACTGGGAAAAGTTGCAGGTACAATGTATCTGTCATACCAGGGAGGAAAAGTCGGAGCAAAGCTTGGAAGACTCCTTGACAAAGAATCAAGAAACGCAAAAATAAAGATGGCAAAAGGGAAAATAGAAATGGCGAAAGGGAAGTGAGAAACGAGAAGTGAGAGGTGTGAAGTGGGATCCCATTTATCGGGACGGGGACGTCCCTCCTACATTTCCGTTCTCCGTTCTCTAATACCCCGCATATCCCCCGTCAACGTTCATAACAATCCCTGTGATATATGATGCTATATCGCTGGATAAAAACATTGCCGGTCCGACGGCTTCTTCCGGTCTTCCCGGTCGGTTCATGGGAATGTGGCGAAGCATTTTTTTCTCGAACCCGGGATCCTGTCTTGACCTGAATTTCCGATATTCATCAGTTTTGAATATCCCCAGGGCGATGGCGTTGACCCTTATATCATATACAGCATACTCGACGGACATAACCCTTGTGAGCGCAAATATCTGTCCCGGGGAAGATGATTCGATAACACCGGGGCTCATCTCTCTCAAACCCACGGCAGGAGCAATATTTAAAATTGAGCCTCCGCCTTGTTTTTTCATGTATGGAATTACATTCTTGCAGGACAAAATGGTCATAAGGTTGCCCCCGCCGGGAATCTCAGGGATATTCTCCTCATTCATATCTATATTGGAATTATGAAGTGATATATTTATCAGGATATCAATGTTTTTATGTTTTCCAATTATCTCGCTAAAAATCTCCTTTACCGATTCATTGTTCCATTTATCGATTCCATAATTGTCTATCGAGCCTTCTTTTTTTCTCGTCTCATCACTCAACTTTTTTAATTTTTGCATATCCAAACCCACAGCCGATACAACCGCTCCCTCAGCAATGGCCGCTTTTACAACTTTTGCTCCGATTTCGCAATCGGCACCCATTACAAGACATATTTTATTTTCAATCATTCCCATTTCAGATACCTCCGGATTGTGTTAAAGAATATAATAAAAAATTCCGATTTCCTGTTAGGTTCAAATTCCTTCTCCCTCATATCATACGAGGAAAAAGTAATTATATATTACATTTTTTCCGCCTGAAGCCAATTTTTCCTTTTATGGTTGATTTCTTTGTCACAATTATTTCACAATTAGGGATTCCTCAAAATCGGATAGCAAACAAAATACCCACATTTCGCACATGTGAATTTGTTGAGAAGTAATAGAAATTATTTCAAGTGCTTTAAGATGATAACAGGCGTTATAAGGTGTTTAAGACAACACCACAATTTATTGTGGTGAATTGAGCGAATACCCCACCACTGCAGCGTCCTAACCACTTCAGTGGTTTATATCATCAAAAAACCGTTAAAACGGTTAAGTTGGAGGTGTGAGGTAGGTTTTATAGGCTTCTAGCCACCCGATTGAAATCGGGTGTTGTCTTAAAAACTCGAAAAGTTTATAAGCATTATAAAAAATGGCTATAAGGCATATAATGAATTATTCTCAATCGTATTTTTAACAAATTGAGTGATTTAATTAAAAGATGTCAGGTGTGCGAAATTTAAGAAATAAGCTTAAATCACTTTTAATAAAGGAATCAAAGGCTACTGTTACAAATATTTCCATAAGATAATTACCGGTCGATTGTTCCCGGCTGACTGATAAAGAGACATTGTTTTGTGCAAAAAGCTTATGGAAGAAAGGAGATAATGTTATTGAAGGAAATTGACAAGCAGAAAACGAGCAAAATAATTGAGAAAGATCAGTTCTTCACTCGCGGAAGAATCACAAATCTATGCGATGGTGTATTAGCAATAGTAATGACCATCCTGGTTCTTGACTTGAAGATAGACCGGATAGGCAACATAAGCTCCACGAGCTTGATGCAGGAGATACTTAAAGTCCTCCCCAGGATTGAAACATATATAATCGTATTCATATTACTTGGATTTTTCTGGCTTGAAAATCACAGAATTTTTGAATATATCAAGAAGACGGACAGAACATTTATCTGGTTGAATATATTCTTTCTTATGTTTATTTCCATTCTTCCATTTTTCACGGATCTTGTCGCTGAATTTGAAAAATTTCCGATTGTCGTCGCTCTTTTTGGTGTGAATTTATTCTTTGTTCAACTTAGTCTTTTTATAACATGGAGATATGTAACACATAACCATAGGCTTATTGATAAAAGCGTGCCTCAGGAACTTATAACATACAGGAATATTAATTTTTTAGTGGCGCTTGTTATATTTTTCTTTTCAATTCCCCTTGCATTTGTATATCATAATCTGCCCTTTATGTTATATTTAACAGTACCGATTATAATCTGCCTGTTAAACTGGGTAAAGAAAAAGAAATTAATGTCCGACCAAACAGTAAAAACAGATTAGCATAATACCGGAGCAGTTGTTCTGGGCTGTCCGGACTGAATACATACATTTTTTCTTATTTTCTTATCTTCTCAACCGCTATTCTGAATATTCTGCGCGCCATAGGATCGGCGGCGCTCATCATATTCTCGATTGGTTTTAGCGCCATGACCTCACCCAGTTCCCCGAGAGATTCCGCCGCAGTGCATTGTATATGCCAATCCGGATCTTTTAAGGCATCTATCAGAGGTGCTCCGGACATCTCCCGGTCAAAATGTCTCAATGCGAATGCGATTGCCTGTCGAGCATGCCAATCAGTATCATTTTTCAGTCTGTCAATCAACTTTTCTCCCGCCAGAACAACTCCTGGGTCATGAAGATATTCCGAGGGACTTGTTTTCATAAACTCAGACGACAGATAGCCCAGGGCAAACGCCGCCGCCTGCCTCACTTGCCAGAACTCGTCTTCAAGACATCCCATCAGCACCGAAAACGAACCGGGATCCTTCAAATTCCCCAGCGATTCCACGACGGATCTCCTCACCTGCCACGTTTTATCTCGCAAAAAAGGTAACATGCCTGCAAGAGCTTTTTCGCCACCGGCAGATTCCAGTGACCGAACTTCCGCCGCCCTTACTTTCCAGCTTTTATCCTCATCTGTATTATTCATCGAAAAATCCTCCTATGGATATCTCTTCCACAACTCACAACCGTCCCTGTCATTATCCAATCCCACATACAACCGGCCGTCATATACATCCATTGCAAAAATTCCGGTATTATCCTTATCTCCAAATCCGGTCGTTACATCCCTGTTCCATTCATTTCCTGTTAATTTCCAGACTTCCGCTCCGTCGGAGAGGTTTTGTACCCCGGCATAGAGGATGCCGGAAAACGAGACAAGAGAAACCGCCGAGTTGTTCTTGTCCTGAAATCCATCATCATTGAGCTGATCAAAATTAGTGCCGTCCCAACGCCATATCTCACAACCGGTTACATAATTTTGAGTGCCGAAATGTAATTCTCCCTGTTGGTTTACCATCGAGATAATACTTTCATTATTCTTGTCGTCGAATCCATCTTCAAGGATTAACTCCCATTTTTCACCGTTCCACCGCCAAACCTCAGCCCCGGTGGACTCGTTCGAAATCGAAGCGTAAAGAAGCCCGTTATAGACAAGCATATTTGAAACCTCATAGTTCGCTACCTTGCCAAAACCGCCCTCCTCGATTGCCGTCCAGTCCTCGCCATTGTATTCATATACTTTACATCCGGCGTCCCTGTTGTAAGTTCCCGCATAAAGCTTTCCGTTGTAACTTACAAGCGAGGAGACGGCCTGCGTCTTTATGTCCCCGAAACCGTCATCGGCAACCTGTGTCCACTTCGACAGGCTCCATTTCCATATTTCCGCGCCTTTCTCACGATTCTCGGTTCCCAAGAATAACTCGCCGCTGTGAGATGCCATAGAACTCCCGGACCAGTTGTTGACATCACCGAAACCGTCTTCATTGATCTTCTTCCATTCGCTTCCTTTCAATTGCCAGACCTGCGTCCCCTGCTGATCGTTGTATGTTGCGCAATAAAAATCACCGTCATAATTACACATGGAACGGAGTCCCTTGTTTTTGTGATTATTGAATCCGCTATAGAAGACCTTTGTCCAGGTCTCCTGAGCGTTTTCACCTATTTCTACTTCCTCGATAGTACAGGAAATAGAAAAAAATACAATCGTAAAAATTAGAATTGAAAATAGTATCAGATGTAACTTTCTCAATTTGATCCCACCTGTCAAATAATTTTTTACCTGTTGATTTACATGTTTTGTTAAGTTTCAGTATATTACTAATTTTTCTTACACCTATCTCAATCCCTCTTATTATCTAATCTTTAATGACATTTTTTTCACCGCAAAGACCACAGAGACCACAGAGAGTTCAAGGGATTGATAGACCAATGGTCGTATTTCCGATTGTAAACAATGCACCTCGCTTGCACCTAATGTGTTTATACTCCCCATTATAAATAAAATAATATTATCCGGATAGTTGACAATCGCCCTCATCGGTTAAGTATAGTTTGTAAAATTTCTTTGCGGGAATCTTTGCGCCCTTTGCTTCTTTGCGGTTTATCAGAAAATCACTTCGCTAACGCCCGCAATGACAACGATTGCGCGATTCCTTGCGTAAGCACTGTTCGAATTATTACATGAATTGCCCTGGATTCGCCATGCTTTTTTAAATTGTTTTATTTGTAAAATAATAACCATATACATTGATAGTTTTAGCCTGCAAGCCTTTACTTTTCTCATGATTCAGTGATAACATGAGTAGGTTTATGAGTTAAAATTTAATATCTATTACTGAAATTCCCGGTATCAACAGGATGTGCTACCGGGCAATCAGTTTTTTTAAGCCTTTGTTAAGGTGTATAGACTAAAATTCTTTTAGATTTTAATAATCTAAGAACAGCCTCGGTTTGAGTTGTTTAAGGAGAGAACATTATGAATTTTGGAGTATTCGGCTGGCAAATGCCAAGCATCGATTTTACCAATACATCGCCTTTCGAAACTTCGTCTTTGGAATCGGATGAACAATGGGAAGCTAAAAGAGAAGCCGACAACGAGCGTCATCAAGAAGTCCGACAGGAAATGAAAGGCGAAGAAGAGCCCGAAGTCAATGAAAATGTTCTCCGTTCCGATACACTTAATACAATGTTAAAAGAACACCGCAAGTCAGGACAGAAGCAATCATTTCAAGTGCATGATCAAGAGACCGAGAAAAGCTCAGGCAAAGAAAAAAGCTCCAACGCCGATAGTGGCAATGGAAAGGAGCTTGACAGTCTTGATCTGAAATCCCTCGAACAAGGAAGGGAAAATTCAGAATTCTCCAAGCTTAAGACAAGCATGAAGCAAATGAAAAAAGATGGAATTGTGACGGATGACGTTTCCAATGTTGACGACTATTTTCAAAAAGTACAAAAAGATATCAAATACCTCAAGAAGCAACCCGATTCCATGGATTCACAGCAAGAAGGAAAAGAAATGGATCAAAAGGGTGGGATGGATCAATTCAAATCGACATCGGGAAAACAATTGACAGAGAAAGAGAGTGGAATCAAGGGCAAGACAAGTCAGCAGACAACCGGACAACCCAAGTCCCAGAAACATCTACAAAAGTCCACTTATCGATCCCTGCTGAATCCACAGTCTGATGAGGAAAAATGGCTAAATCAGATGCACGGTAAAAACCAGCAATCAACGGGGAGCGGGAAGCAATTGTCACAACAAAAAGATACTCAGGCAAAGCAATTTCATCAGACTTCCAAAACCGGGCAGGAGGCCCTTCAAAAAGATGGAAAGCAGGTCTCACACAGGGCGCAAACTCAACGGCCGATGAAGCATCAAACTCCGACAAAAAGCGGATTTACGTCGGGGAAGAACTTTATGTCCACTTCACAACAAAAGCAATTCTCACAACATAAAGATACTCAGACAAAGCAATTTCATCAAGCTTCCAGGACCGGGCAGGATGCCATTCAAAAAGATGGAAAGCAGGTCTCACACAGGGCGCAAACTCAACGGCCGATGAAGTATCAGACTCCGACAAAAAGCGGATTTACGTCTGGGAAGAACTTTATGTCCACTTCACAACAAAAGCAATTATCACAACATAAAGATACTCAAACAAAGCAGAATGTCCTTCAGCAAGATGGAAAGCAGGTCTCACACAGGGCACAAACTCAACGGCCGATGAAGTATCAGACTCCGACAAAAAGCGAGTTTACATCGGGGAAGAACTTTATGTCCACTTCACAACAGAAGCAATTGTCACAACATAAAGATACTCAGACAAAGCAATTTCATCAGACTTCCAAGACCGGACAGGATGCCATTCAAAAAGATGGAAAGCAGGTCTCACAGAGGGCACAAACTCAACAGCCAATGAAACATCAAACTCCGGCAAAAAGCGGACTTACATCGAGGAAGAACCTGGGTAAGGAGCTTATGTCCACTTCACGCCGGGAGCTTGTAGTCCGTAAATATGAAACGGAGATGCAGGATCTACGGAAACCGGAGAATCAGCGAAGTTTCTTCAATAAATTGAAAGGTGATTCCAAGACAGATCGGGGACAAAAGAATATCTCATCATTCATGAAATCGATGAATAGGAATCCCCAAAAAAACACAGCTTTTTTCCAGGGCTTGTCGGAATTTACCAATTCAAAAGAAGGTAGAAAGGAAACAGGTCAACTTTTTAACAACCTGTCACAGAATCAGGAATCTTCCGCTGAATTCATCGGCGGAATGGCAAGGTCAACCAACACGGAAGAGGGTAATAAAAACTTCCAGCAGTTCATGCAGAATATGAAAGATGATCCACAGGCAAGCTCTTCATTCTCGAAAATGCTCTCAAAAGGATCCTCAACAAAAGAAGGAGTGTCTAAAGTCGGACTTCTATTTGAGAGAGCTTCGGAAAAGCCCGAGACGGCTCAAGCTTTTGTAAACAATCTCACCAATACGACAAAAGCTCCAACAGGCTCGAAAGACCTCGGTCAGATGATAAACAATGTAAGCCAGGATTCATTTGCCTCCGTACGATTCATGAAGATGTTGAATTCCAGCACCCATACCCCCGATAAAACGGCCGGCGCTTCTAATATGCTAAAGGTCGTTTCGGAAAAACCCGAGTCGGCATCAAGTTTTATTACCACAATGGCGCAGGCCGGTACGACAAGCGAGGGAGTGCGCCAGAACGCCCGGTTTATGGATATTGCCACAAAAGATCCCTCCATGGGCAATAATATGATGAAAACAATTTCCACAGGCTCTCAAACTGCAAAAGGCCTTGCCGATTATGGGAGATACATGGGGAATGTAAAATCGGATCCCGCCCAATCAACATCTCTTTTGAAATTAATGTCACAACAGACCAAAACACAGCAGGGACAAGGCAGAGTGGAAGAATTCATGACAAACATGAGATCTTCCCCCAAAACCCAGTCTGAATTCTTAGGAGTTATGGGAGCAGGAACAAGCACGAAAGAAGGACTACAAAACACACGGAATATATTGACACATTTCGATTCCAACAACAAGAGTCGGGCAGGTTTCCTAAATGGCATGTCACAGGGTACGGAAAGTATTGAAGGCACAAAAAGCTTCGGCAAATTCATGAATAACATATCTGCCGATCCAAAATCACAGTCGTTGTTAATGTCAAACTTAAACAAGGGTACATCTACCGAGAGAGGAGTACATGACTTCGGTCAGCTTATGGGCAATTTGAAGACCGATTCCGGATCCTCCTCACAATTCATTCACACTCTCGCCTCCACAACCGCGACGGAAGCAGGCAAGGGGCAAATGAATGATCTCATGGGTCATCTCAAGATCAACAGATCGGCTTCGACCAACTTCATGGAGACTATGACATCAGGCACTTTGCGGGATAACGGTGTCGAAAGTTTCGGACGATTGATGCAAAATGTCAAATCGGACCAACAGCTTTCCAACGAGTTTGTCTCGAATCTTTCCAGGGGAACATCCACCGTGGAAGGAGCGCGTCAATACGGTCAATTGACGAAAAATATCCAGGGCAATAAAACTGCAACAAACAACATGACCGCAACCCTCGCCAGGGCAACCGGAACCGAGCGTGGAATGAAAGATTTCACCAACCTGACAAGACATTTGAAAGTGGATGACAATGCATCGGCTTCTTTCATTCGTGGACTGGAGACAACAACATCAACGAAGGAAGGTCTGAATGAATTTAACAAGCTCACGAATAACATTAAATCAAATACCCGAGCTTCAAGTGAATTTGTGGGAACCCTGTCTTCAGGAATAAGGCAGAAAGGTGTAAATCAAAGTATTACCAGGATGATGGGCAATGTCAAATCCGACACCACCGCCTCGAACAATATGATGAGCACATTTGCCAGGGCAAGTCAATCCAAAAACGGAGCAATTGAGATTAAGAACTACTTTGGTAATATGAAGAAAGACCAGGCGGCCTCATCTCAATTCATAGACACAATGCTCACCTCGGCCAAATCCTCTGAAGGCTCCGAATCAACATTACAGATGATGAGAGGTATAAAATCAAATCCAGAAACATCCGCCAATTTCATCTCCGCATTATCAACAGGCTCACAAGACAAGCAGGGAGATCAAAGATTAACACAATTCTTTGATCATATAGGCAAAACCCAGGCGGGAGCGGAGGAGTTCACCGGAATTGTGGCAAACGCAGTTAAAAGAGAAAGTGGAGTAAGAGATTTCGGGAATATTTTAGACACCGTCAGAACCGATAATAAAACCAATAACAAATTGATCGGCACACTCAACCGTGCATCGCATTCAGAAGAAGGCGCGCAGAATGTTGGAAGAATATTCTCAAACCTCAGACTCGATGAAAAAGCTTCAGTGGGGATGATGAGATCCCTGGGGCAGGCATCCCAGAACAAGGAAGGATTGCCACATGTGAGTGAACTGATGGGCAAGTTTGCACAGAGCAGCAAGGCATCATCCGGATTTATTGCGTTCATGGGCACAGCCGCCAGGAGTAATGAAGGGCAAAAGTCAGCAAGTCAATTCCTCGACGGGTTGAAGGGAGATACAAAAGCGGCAGTCAACTTCACGAGCATTCTCAATAAAGGCGTATCGGAGCCCGGGGGATTGCGTGATGCAAACGCAATGTTCTCAAATCTGAAAGGTAATTCTTACGCATCATCCGATTTTATCGGAGCAATGACCACCGCCTCAAAGACACAAGAAGGGATTCAAAATATCCGCGGATTCCTGGACAAGGTCAGTTCAAATCCCCAGGCATCGGGAGAATTTCTCAACACGCTTGGGGCGGGGACTCAAAAATACGAGGGATTAGGGCACTTCGAAACACTTATGGGCAAGATTAATTCTGATCCACAGGCAGGAAAGCAATTCACCTCAGCAGTTACTTCGGGAATCAAGACAAGCGGGGGTATGGCAGGATTCAACAATCTATTGAAAAACATTCACCATTCGCCGGACTCCCAATCGGAAGTACTTACTGCGCTGTCCCGGGGCGATGTGGGCACGCTCTCGCAAATTAACGGGGCAACCGCCCGCAATGCGGAACTGGGAAGCCGGTTCTATGAAACTATGGCAGGAGCATCATACACTGCCAAGGGACAGCATGCAATAGGCAAGATAATGGGCGTTGTCAGCCAGAATCCAGAGCATTCCGCCAACTTCATGAAAGGAATGGCGAAATATTCACAAAACCGACAGAATTCTTACCAGGTCAGTGAAATGATGAATAACCTCTCCAGGAAACCGGAGGCAGTTGCAGCATACTTCAAGGCGGAGCAACAGGCAATGACCGGTAAAAACGGACTCGCATCAGTTTCGCAGATTCACAAACAAATCGGCTCTAACAGTGAGACCTCACAATCCTATATGAAAGCTGAAACATCGGCTTTGAGTAGCAAGGGAGGAATCGAAGCCTACACTTCAAGGATGAATACCCTCCAGAGCAATCCGACAGTAATGAATAATTATTTCTCCATACAAAACAGCGCCATGAAAACATCGGAGGGAGTGCGGGCATTCGGTCAGAAAATGGGCGCGCTGGCAACCGATTCAAAAGCTGCCGCCGTGCATTTTACCGCACAAAGGTCACATCTTGGCTCAACACAGACCGACATGAGAGCAATGGGGCAAAAAACACCCGGTGCTGACAATATCGGCAGGACCGAATCCCCTCAAACGGGAGCAATGACAGCCCGGAGCAGTGCACAGACGGCACAAATGGAAGCGAAGCCCGATCCGCATACAAATTTTGCTTCCCAGATGAAAAACCTCAAATCCGACCCGACAGCATCGCGCAACTATTTCCAGGCGCAAACCAGTGCGATGACTACATCTGAAGGGCAAAAGGCTCTCACCGGAATGTACAGCGATATGACAAAGAACGATGACACCCTCATGGGTTATTTCAGGGCACAGAAATCAGCATCGGAATCGCCGGGCGGGAAAGAGACAATGACTCAATTCAACAAGACGATAGCCGGTAATTCCGAGCTTAACCAGACATATAAGACCGCCGAGAGTAAGTACATGTCAATCTCCGCAGAATATGAGCAACTGGTTGGCAAGCTTGACAGAGGAAACGAGGATGGTAACGCAAACAAGACTTTCTTCTCAAAGGCTGCCGATCAAACCTCAACCCCGGAAGGCCGGGAGAACTTTACGACGGTCATGAACCTTGTGAATAAGGAGCCCGATGTTTCAGAAAAATTCTTCAACAACCTTTCGAAACTTCCCGGGGACAGGGAGGGAGCCGCGGTATTTGATAAGTTCATGGATAAAGTCGGAAAGAATGAAAGCACTCGCACTCAATTCCACACCACATTAACGAACCTCACGAAAACCGACGAAGGAAGTCAGACGCTGAACAACCTCTTCAGAGGCGCATCAAGAAACGATCAGGCACAAGTTGCCCTTGTCCGGAATATATCAAGAGGCATCGGTCAGAAAGAAGGCGGTTTTGCCGGGTTGATGGAAGGAATGGCGAGCAGACCGAAAACAGCAAATAAATTCATGAGAACGGCGGCGGAATCCCTCTCAACACGCCATGGGGCGAACGGGGTCCGTAATATGTTCAATAAACTCACCGATAGCCGGAAGGATCGTGAATCATTCTTCAAGATGTGGAACTCATCGCTCTCAACCGAGGAAGGAATGAAGTCCTATAACCTATTGAATGATAATACCCGAAGCAACTTCCTGATGAGAAACCAAATGGTTGACACAATGACCAAACTGAACGAAACTGAGGAAGGTCGTAAAGAATTCGGTAGTTTCATGAAAAACATCTCTCAAGATAAGAAAGCCAACAATTCTTTCTTCGAGCAATTGAATAAAATGAGTCTTGACAGACGAAATTCGCTTCACCTTGATAAGTTCATCAAGAACGTTGTTAAATCATCGGAAAGCAAGGAAGCTTTTGCCGATGCATTCACAGAAATCGTAACAGAAAAGAAAGGCAAACTATTAATGTCCGGACTCATGCGTCATCGTGAAGTTCAAAAAATGCTTCCCAAGGATCTCGGAGGACTTGCAGATCATTACAAGGACGGCCGTGTCCGCGGTGATATGGTTCGCCCGGTATCACAGACAGGTCTCTCATCCACAACCATCAACTACAAGCATATGAATCAGATCCAGGGAAGACCCCTGGTTCACCTGCTGGCACAGCAATCCGGAGATACGCAAACACAGATGAAAGAAACAAGGATGTATGGACAATATGATGGCGTCGCCACAAACACACAATCTATGATCAAGGTTCATAACATGCTGCAATCCCAGCACAATACAAATCACCAATACAGTATCAAAGCTTCAGCATATTCCGGCAGGATCTATTCTGCAAATTTGGAACAGCAGATGGATCGACGACTCGTGGGGCTTATGACTTCCAGTCAAAAAGATAAAGTAAATAGAATCCATATCGAATTGAACAGAAGATACCCACCAATGGATGCCCGGGAGATTTATCATGACACGAAATTACGCTACCAGAGGATATGCAAAAGCTGTGGGAACCAGGAAGGCGGCAAGAAACAATCAACCTGCAATCCATGTGAGACGAATTACAGAAGACTCGAAGTTATGACATCGGCTATCTCATATAAATCAAAAGGTGGATATCTTAATCCCAACCCCGATGTAATCTCTCTCTCCCCCGAGGCAATGAGAGTATATGACACACCTGATGCCGACAACAAACTTCTCAACATTCAGACGATGAGAGTAATGCCCACAGTCAGGGATATGATGAAATTCCACAAGCGAACTGTGGCATAAAATTTATATATTACCAATGAAGAAGATGAAATGACATGTAAATGTCATTTTTTTTATATTGACATTTTTCTAATACTGATGTATAATATCCTTAGCTAATATGTCCTGCCCATTTCCTCATCACATCTGTTGATGTATTATATCAAGAGAGGAGTTTGAATGATGCTATTGTATAAAGATCAGTTAACAGACCTTATTAACAAGATGGAAATCCTGAACCGCCTGGATGGAATCTATAAAAATGCCTCCGGAGGGAAGTCAACCGGGTCAGGACTGGACCGCAAATTTTCACTGGCGTTTATAGACCTGGATAATTTCAAGAAACTCAATGATAGATATGGGCACATATTTGGAGATCACATTCTGTCAGAATGCGCCATGATCATCAAGGAAAATATGGAAGAGATCGGATTGGCGGGGAGATATGGCGGCGATGAATTCATCCTGATATTTCCAGACACATCCTTCGAGGATACATTTATAATTCTGGAAAACGTACGTCGCGCTATAGCAGATCATTCATTTGAATTGACAATCAAGGATCGGACAATTCAGGAAAAAACCTCAACTTCAATCGGCCTGGCCTCATTCCCCAGGGATGGGAAGGATGTGCAGGAAGTGCTTCGAGCTGCAGATGAGGCGTTATATCGTGCCAAGAAAGAAGGCAGGAATCGTATTTGCATTGCCATGGAAGAGAAGAAAGTACCCAAAACCGTCTATTTCACCCGTAAACAGACGGAGCGCATAAGGGATCTCTCAAAAAGGATAGGAAGAATTGAGTCTGATCTATACCGTCAGGCCGTTGATTTACTTATTGAACACTATGATATGACGGCGGAAATGTCTAATGTTAATAATATAATCCAATTACATCTTGGTAGCGCGGTCTTGAAATTGGTGGAATCACATAATCCAGACATACAAAATGGCCTCATTTGCGCGGTTGGCGAGGTAAGAGGACGTTTGTTAAAGGAGATGGGACTGCGCCTACCCAGGGTGAGATTCAAAGACAATGTCGATCTCGGGGAAAATGAAATCTCTTTTGTAATTAACAAGCAGGAATACAGTAAAATAACAATTGACCCGGATGATCCCAATATTTACCGGAAACTGGCAAAACTAATACTGGAAAACCTTGGAAAATTTCTCCTGGAAATATAGTCCCAATGATTAATGTAACAGACTGTATGACCGGGACATCCGGGAATATTCATAAGATTATTCCTATTAAAAAAGCGCTATCTGATTAAAATAGCGCAATTTTTTTTATGCGGAAGGGGAGACTCGAACTCCCACAGCTCGTTAGCCACTAGACCCTGAACCTAGCGCGTCTACCAATTCCGCCACTTCCGCGTTCCGCTTTCATATTTTATGATAAATTCAATCATATGTCAATATATTTTTAAAGATAATTTAAATTTTGAGTAGTTGACTTTCCAATAAGTGAGGGCTATAATCTAACGAGATTCATAATTCATGTTTATTTGGGTAATAAAAAAGGATATTATTTCAAAATCATTAATGAAAAGCAAGGAATACTATAGTTTTCTTTGTTGTTATTAATACTCGGAGAATCATATGCTATTTTTTCGAAAAAAATATTTTTCCGGACTGGATATAGGAACCAGTTCAATCAAACTGATTCAACTCAGGGAATCCAAAGATAACGCGTACGATTATTATATCCGCAGCGTTCAATACAGTGATAAAAACGATCCCACAATAAATCAATTACGAGAGGTAATAGAAGAATTGTCCCGGGATACAAAGCGTCTTGGCGACGTAATAATGGCAAGTATCCAGGGTATATCAATTATTACAAGGTATATCGAGATTCCAAAAATATCGACTAAAGAGTTGGAAGTGGCTTTGCCGATAGAAGCCAAGAGGTTTGTTCCCTTTCCCCTTGAGGAAGTAAGATTAACATATTCAGTTGTCCCGATTCTCTCTCGTGATAAACATAAAATGGGTATTACTTTTGTGGGAATACCCAGGAATCAGATCACCCGAGTTGAGAATTTCTTCCACGATTTTAATATAAAAGTCAAAAAATTCGAAACTCCTGCTTTCTCCCTGGCAAGGGCTTTCAAAGCAAGTCAGAATTATCGACGCGGTGAAACTGTATTAATATTAAACATTGGAACAAAATATACAAACCTGTTAATATGCAGGGACGGTTCCGTTTATCTTGCAAGAGATATCAGGCTTGGAGGCAGAAATCTTACCTGGAGCATTATCAGTCCTAAAGCTCCTGACTATTCCAAGGCTGAAGTAAAAAAGCGCACGGAGAACCTTTTTGCAAAAAACGAAACATTTGTTCCAATACAAGCTAAAATTGAGGAATGGAAAAGGGAAATAACTGATTCAATGGATTATTATTGCAACTACCTGATAAACAGTCCACTTGAAATTAACAGAGTCGTGCTTATGGGGGGTGGCTCATTAATGACCGGGTTGGCGGACTACCTGAGTAAAGCGATTAATTTGCCTGTTTTTGTTGACTCGGAATTATCAGGCAGACTAGAGGATTCATCCAAGGAAAAAGACCTTACCCGAGTATCGCCTGTTTTAAAATATGCCTATGGCCTGGCATTGGGCGCACGTGAAGATTTCTCATAACTGAGGTTAATAATGCCAAGTATCGAAGCTATCGGAAAAATGTTAATAGAAAAAGGAATTGTCAACGAAGAGGATTTCAAAGAAGCTTCAGAACAGTCGCGTCAAATGAAAACCTCTCTTTTTACAGTTCTTATCGATTCAGGGTTTGCAGAAGAAGAATCAATATACAAATTCCTTGAAGAAAAATACCAGATACCATTTCTCTCCCTGGAGCATTATCAAATTGATAAAGGCGCCCTGAATATGATTCCCGAGGACGTCGCCAATCAGATGCTGGTAATTCCACTATTCGAGTCAGGCGACGATGTGGTTGTCGCCGCCTCCTATCCCCTGGACATTTACACAAGAGACTACATTCAGGGTCTGACAAAATACAGGGTAAGTCAAGTTTTATCCACAAAAAAAGACATCCTCGGCGCAATAAAAAGGTTGTATATAACAGTTGAGTCATCAGTTGTAAACATCGCCTCAATTACCAGGATGGAGGAATCCGACGAGAAAGAATCCTACCTCAAGGATCTTATAAAAGAAGCTGAAAAAGCCCCCGTGGTAAAACTTGTCAGTTTTATCCTGACTCAGGCTATCGAGCATAAAGCAAGTGATATTCACATTGAACCCTTTATAGACAAGAGTATCCTGCGGTATCGGGTTGACGGCTCTCTTTATGATTATCCCGCTCCGCCACTGACAATGCACAGGGCAATTGTCTCACGAATTAAAATCATATCTGACCTCGACATTGCGGAAAGACGACTACCCCAGACAGGAAGAGCGGAGATAAAGGTCAAAGACAGGACCGTTGACCTCCGTGTATCTATAATACCAACAATTCACGGTGAGAACGTTGTTATCAGGGTACTTGACAAGTCGAGTGTACGCCTGGAACTGGAGAACCTGGGATTTGATGAGAACTTTATCGCAAAATTAAAAGTTGTAATTGCAAGACCAAACGGAGTGATACTTGTCACAGGCCCCACAGGGTCAGGAAAAACCTCCACACTTTATTCAATACTCCAGAGACTTCATGACCCCAGAAAAAAAATTATTACTATCGAGGATCCTATAGAATTTGACTTTGTTGGTGTTTCACAGATACCGGTAAGACCCGAAATAGGACTGACATTTGCCCAGGCACTACGCTCCGTTTTGAGGCACGATCCCGATATAATAATGGTCGGTGAAATGAGAGATCTCGAGTCGTCGGAAATAGGCATCCGTTGCGCTCTCACCGGACACCTGGTTCTCTCGACACTTCATACTAACGACGCTCCCTCCGCAGCGACAAGACTCGAGGATATGGGAATACCCCCGTTCCTCATATCTTCCACATTGATTGCATCAATGGCGCAGAGACTCGTTCGAAAGCTTTGCTCATATTGCAGAGAGCTTTACACTCCATCCAGAGACATATTGGAAGAAATCGGAGTTAAGCCAAATAATATCAAAAATTTCCAGTTCTACACAACAAAAGGATGTGCAAGATGTAATCGCACCGGCTACTCCGGTAGAAGCGCAATAGGCGAGCTTTTTATTTTGAACGAGCATCTAAGAACGATGATTAATGAAAATGTAAGCTCATCAACATTGAAACAAGCAGCACAGAGATATGGAATGGAAACGCTCAGACAAAACGCATTCCATAAATTCAAGAATGGTATTACATCCTGGGATGAAGTATTAAACATTACAGCAGCAGATGAAGAGGTGAAGGTGTAGATATAGTATTATATCTACTAAATTTTCAATAAATGTTTTACTACAAAATAAATAACAAGACAGGATTTTAACGAGATTTGGCAAATTTTAGGTATATATACATAATTTCAGAGAGGGCATCTATATAACGGTTTTATAGTCCGGAGCCCGCCGTATATTAAAAAAAAGAAGAAGGGTTTGATTTTTATGCCCGTTTATTCTTATGCGGCCGTTGATAACCTGGGTAAGCGAATTACCGGAAATATTGAAGCTACCGACAGGGACGAGGTGGTAGCTTCCTTGCAGGAACGTGATCTTATTATAACAAAGATCACTGAAGGCGCGGAAAAAACAACGAAGTCACAGCAGGCAGGCCAACGAAAAATTTATATTATCCCTCCAAGGGTATCATCAGATGATTTAATGATATTCACAAGGGAGTTGGCAACAATGATTAACGCCGGCTTGCCCCTTGTGGAATGTCTTTATAGTCTGGCGGAAGATATTGATAATGTTAAACTTAGAAATGTGATCCATGATATGGGGTCGAAAATAATCGCGGGAAAATCGTTTTCTGATGCACTTGCCTTTCATAGAGATGTATTTGATAATATGTACATTAACCTTGTAAAAGTTGGTGAGATGGGAGGTAACCTCGAAAAAATCCTCCAGAGACTTGCCGAGTATATTGAGGCAACTGTCATATTGAAGAAAAAAGTTATGGCGGCAATGTACTACCCGGTAACAATCCTTGTTTTCGCATTTCTGGTTATGAGTGGATTATTTATCTTCATAATTCCAAGATTTGCCAGTATCTTCAAGGGTTTTGGAAGCGAGCTTCCCGCTCCCACACAGTTCTTCCTTGACACAGCAACATTCATGCAAAAATATTACGTGATAATATTTCTCGTCATTCTCGGGACAATTGTCATTTTATCAAAAGTTCTCAAGACCCCCAAGGGGCAGGTCTGGTTTGACCAATTGAAACTCTCTGTGCCTCTCATCGGACCGCTGGTCAAGAAGATTGTAATAGCACGATTTTCACGCACCCTTGCTTTGCTTTATTCAAGTGGAGTTTCAATTGTGGATTCTCTCGATCTTGTTGCAAGCTCCTGTGGAAATGTAATTGTTGAGAAAGCGGTACTCATAGCAAGCGAGCAGGTTCTTGAAGGAGAGAGAATTACGGGAACCCTTGAAAAAAGTAAAATATTCCCCAATATGGTTATTCATATGATAGACGTCGGGGAAAGAACAGGAAGCCTCAGTACAATGTTGCAGAAAATTTCCGATTTTTATGAAATGCAGGTAAACGCGTCAATAAATGGATTGACTTCCATTATTGAGCCTATACTTATTGTGCTGATGGGAGTATTTATCGGCGTAATCGCAGTTTGCCTCTTCCTTCCGATTGTCAAACTGCCACAGATTATAGGGCAATGAGGTAATTGTTTTTTCGCATATCTACCGCAAAATCAGCAAAGAACGAATAGGATTTGCAGGAAGGCACCTTGCCACGAAAAACGGGGTTAGCTACTTTTTCTGCGTCAGGATTTCCGCTTTCATCACAAGAGCAAACGGTTACGAATAATCTATCGGAAAAGAGATAGGCAAATGGAAGAACAGGAACAGGTCTCAATACTAATTGTCGAGTTAGACACAAGGCTTATGATGAACCTTGAGTTGATTGCAAGGGAAGAAGATTTAAAAGTACTGACTTGCAAGGATGGACTTGAGGTTCTCAAAATAATAAGAGAAAAGCTACCTTCTCTTGCTATTATAGATATGAATGTTCCAGGATTAGAAGCTTTTGATCTTTGCAGACTTGTAAAATTCGATGATAGATACCAAGATATAAAAGTAATAATTCTGGGAAATACGACAAGCAATAATTATGAGGAAAAAGCCATCAAAGCAGGAGCTGATGATTTTCTCGTAAAACCATTGAGCAACAGGGAAATGCTTTCCCACATCCAGATGGCTGTTGGATGCTGTAGATGGAGGGGACAGAAAATTATCTGGATGGATAAGTCATAGTAGAGGTTATTGAATGAGAAGTATAGACAGAATGAAAATGAATATGCGCTTGATATTTTATATCATATTCCTTTTCGGCATAGTTGGTGTGGCGACATGGTCACTTATTCGAGGTGCTATCAATTTATATTTTTACATCTTTTTTGCTGCCGGAGCATTGTTTTTTATCGTCTGGAATTTCTGGACAAGAATGAAAATCATAAAAACGGATATAGGCTCTCTCATACGTGAAGCAGATAAAGCCAGCGAAGAAGGACAATGGCAAAGAGCTATCAGTTATTATGACGAACTACTCCTGGCAAAGCCAGGCTTTGAGAAAGCTCTGGTAAGCAAAGCTTATTGCCTTAAGCAAATGACAGGATTTAGAGATGCGATTCCCCAACTCAAGAAAACTCTCGAGATAAAACCCAATTCATCCAGAGCACATTTTCTACTTGGAGTATGCTATTTTGAGGGGCGATATACAGATGAGGCAATTGAACATCTGAATAAGGCCATAACATTGGAGCCCGATTTTCCAGATTCATATATATTTTTGGGTGATATTTATAAATTCAAGAAAGAGAATGGAGAAGCAATTGAATTTTATAATAAATTTATAGAATTAAGTGAAGATCAAGATAAGATACGGATGATAAAAGAAAAACGGGACCAAATTTCCGGTTAAGGCAGTTATATATATTGATAACAAAACCGGAAAAATAATCCACAATTAAATAGGTGGTTAAAATGCTAAAATCAAAATACTTAATATCAAAAAGGGGCTTAGTACTCATAGAGCTCCTCACGGTTATTTTCATTCTTGCAACACTGGTAATGCTGTTGATTCCAAACCTGAAGTGGACGGTTTTCAAAACACAGCTTTCAGGTTGTCAGCAAAACTTGAAAAACATGTCAACAGCTCTTCAGCTCTATGCAAACGATAATGAAGACTATTACCCTGAGAATCTCGATGGATTGAAACCTCACTACTTCCACCATATACCGACATGTCCATCTGCAAGCGCAGATACATATTCGCCCGGATATGATATTTCAGTTGACCTGAAGGTATATACCCTTCCATGTAAGGGTAAGAATCATGGAGTCCTGGGACTGGGAGAAGATGAGCCATATTGGTCTATGAGCGAGGGATTAAGACCCTGATCTCTTCCTTTCTTCAGTAGTGTCTAAAAACTTATTTAATATAGCTTATTCGGGGAAGAGAATTTTTCGAAAAAAAGTTTCTTCCCCGAACCCCATCTTCAAAAAACTTTATATTGCTGATTTGCAATTTTATTAAATTCCAATAATATCGGTATAAGTCCGGTTACCGCACAAATTTCCCGGGGGAGGATTTTTTTTATATCAGGAAGTATTTATACAAAACAATGTATTTTTTCAGGACCTCCATGTAGAATCAAACAAACCTGATATTATAATCGATGAATCTACTTGATGGGATTGAAAGCTAACCTCAAAAAAGGGGAGATAATTATGAAATCAAGCTCCGTAAAAAAATCTCTATGTATTACGATGATTCTTATCTTTATCCTGGGCTTCTGCAATGTATTTGCCGACAGGGGAACATTCGTTATGCGTCCCAAGAAGATGAAGGAGAACATCAATGTCTATGATACCGGTCAAAAGGCGATTATTGCCTGGAACAGGAATCAGGAGATAATGATCCTTTCCACCGACAAGTATGCTTCCAAAGATGCGAAGGTGCTGGAATTTATGCCCTTGCCTTCGAAGCCCTCGAGGGTGGAGAAAATGGATGTAAAGTGCTTCCGGGAGGTTGCAAGTCTCATCGCAAGACACAGGCCAAGAGTGAGTGAGGCAATGAAGAGTAGAACCGGAAACGGTGGCAGAGGAAAGAGCGCACCCAGAGCGGAGCAAGCCGTCAGGATTGTTTTTCACAAGAAAATCGGCGCACATGATATTACAATTGCAAAGACGAAGAATCTGAACGCTTTTATTGACTGGATAAAGGAATTTGTCGCAAAACAGGGCATGGAATATGACGAGAAGGATTTCACCGAGTTGAAACCCATTGTGCGGGGATATATAAGCAAGGGATATCAATATTATGTTTTTGATGTCATTGAGTTGACGACACAGAAAAAGACAGTCGAACCAATCCTTTATCAGTTCAAGTCAAAGAATGTATATTTTCCCCTCAGGGTGACCCTGCTAAGCAGAGGAGTTACAACCATCGCATTATACCTTTTCACGCCTTTTAAAACGGATATCTGGGGAACGAAAAGCGGTTTCGTATCGGGATTCTATACAGTTAAAGGAAAAGCAAGCTACGAGCACCCGATAAAATTCCAGGTGACGGATTATGATATGAGAAGAGTTTCAAAGGAAATATCGAAGCTTTTTAATGGATGTAGTGAAAAAATATGGTTCTCCGCTGCAAAATTCCACGGTCAGACATCGAAATTGACAAGGGATTTTGTGATTAAACCCGCGGTTTATATGGGAGAAGACAGATAGCGGAGGTCAGAGGTCAGAGGTCAGATCCCGTTTCTCACCTCTCGCCTCTCGCCTCCAGTATGTGATAAACGGACTTGGAGGTTGTTGAATGGATAGTCCCCTGGAAAGAGCTTTAAAGATTATTATTCATGTAGCAAACCCCGACAAGGTTATCCTTTTTGGCTCCCATGCAAGTGGTAAAGGGAATCCTGAAAGCGATTATGATTTTCTTGTCTTAAAGAAGGGCATAAAAAAACAACGCAAACTTGCTCAAGAAATATATTTAAATCTCACAAATATTGGGGCTCCGGTAGATGTGATTGTATCGAATCTGGAAAAGTATGAACGATTGAAAACGGATCCATACATGATCTATAGCGAAGCTGCCGGCAATGGGAGGGTTGTTTATGAAAAATCAGGATAAGGCAATGGAGTGGTTGAGGAGAGCAAAAAGTAACCTTGCATGTGCAAAAATTGGCAGAATTTCCCCGGAAATACTTTATGAAGACCTTTGTTTTAATACTCATCAAGCTGTGGAGAAAGCTTTGAAGTCACTTTGTATTATGCACGAGATTAAATTTCCCAAAACACATGATATAGCCTATCTATTTGAAATATTAGAAAAAGGAAATGTCCCGGTGCCTCATGGTGTGAAAAATGCCAGAATATTAAATGAATATGCTGTAGAAGCTCGTTATCCCGGAGATTATGAACCTATAGATGAGATGGATTATTCAAAAGCACTGGAAATTGCAAAGAAAGTTCTGAAATGGGTTGAAAAAATGATAGAGGAAAAAAGTTGAGGCAATTAATAGTGAACTGGAGGAGAAAGAAATGAAAATCGATCCTATGAAAATCCCGGACACCGGAGGAAAGCCTACAAGACGCTCAACCGGTGAAAAAGAGATAACAATTTCAACCGACGACAAATTTACATCCACCGGAGATACAGGCAAACCGGGCATAATCGACAGCAAGACAGCGGCTTCAATTCTTGCGCAAAAAAAGGGGGAAGATTACAAGATTCTATGGTCATTCAAGCCTGAAGAAAAGAAGTATTTTAAAAAAGATAGCCCCAGTATGCGTGAATTTATCGAAAAGTTTGGGAGTAAGCAGGATCACGTTGATTATGTTAACTCGTTAGGAACGCCATATTTTGAGGAGTCCGGCGTGTCCACGACCCCAACTCCCTCAAGAGATGGAAAAGGTATCATCATCGCCACAAACCATGGGGATATTTATTGTGTGGGTAAGGACGGCAAGCCTGTATGGAAGAAAGAGGCCTCCAAAGATGAATCTGCAGAAATCGAAGGGATCAATCAATCCCCCACCGGCGATATAATATTCAAAGATGCAGGATACCTTTATCGGCTGGACCACGACACAATGGAGGTGAAGCCTTTTGAATCTGTTGGGGAGAGGCAGGGAATCTACTACAGTGTCGGCTCCGACGGTACAATTTATCGAGGTACCTGGGAAAACAGGAAGGAAGACGGGGTCTATGCCCTGAATCCTGATGACACGGTGAAATGGAAATTCCCCACTCCTAAAATGCCAATAAAGGGGAAGCCCGTTGAAGGTCCCGATGGAAAAATATGCTTTCATACCTGGGACGGTGAAGTTTTTATGCTTTCATCTGACGGAAAGAAGTCTGCCCATACGAAACTGAAAGGCAGAACAGCTTCGTGGAACCCGGTATTTTCACCTGACGGGGAGAGAATGTATATGGGCTTTAAGGATGGCAGTGTTGCCTGTGTCTCGACGAAAGACGGAAAAACCGGATGGATAAAGAGCATGGGGGTGGAGACAGACGAGCAATACATGTCGGTGGGCAATGACGGCACTTTGTATGTTGCGGGATCGAAGGGCAAACTTGTGACGTTTGATACCGACGGTAAAAAGAAATGGGAATATCATTCCAGCGGAGATATAAAGACCGATCCCATTGTGAGCAAGTCCGGTTACGTTTATCAGGTCTGTGGCGACGGGAGCTTGCATTGTATAGATAAAAACGGCGATGCCCGTTGGATTGCGAAGATTACCGCTCAATATGCCCCTCCGCCATACGTTGACGACGACGATACTCTTTACGTCGCCACAAAGTCAGGCTCCCTTCAAGCTATTAAGAGCAATACAATTGAAGATATTGCAAAAAGGGCGTTTGAGGGGCAGGAAGGCAAGGAAAAATCCGTTCCGACAATTGAGATCGGCGAAGGATTTGTAATGATAGGTGGAGTAAAGTTATCGATAAAAAGAAGTTAGCTTAAACTGGAGGAGAAAGAAATGAAAATCGATCCTGCGAAAATTGCAGATACCGGTGGCAAGATCACAAAACGCTCAGCCGGTGAAAAAGAAATAACAATTTCAACCGACGATAAATTTACATCCACCGGAAATACAGACAAACCGGGTATAATTGACAGAAAGACAGCGGCATCCGTCGTTCTTGCCAGGACAAAGATGCGGAATTACAAGGTTCTATGGTCATTTAAACCTGAGAAGAAGAAGTATATAAGGAAAGAGAATCCCGATACCCGCAAAGCTTACGAACAGTTATACGAACAGACAGGGGATAAAAAGGCGCTCCAGGATTACCTTGACTCGATTGGAAAGCCATATTTCAATGAATCCCGTGTGTCAACAACTCCCGCTCCTGCAAAGGACGGGAAGGGTCTTATTATCGCCACAAACAACAAGGATATGTATTGCGTGGGTGAAGACGGTAAGCCCGTATGGAAGAAAGAGATTTCAAACGAGGATTATGTAAATATCGGGAAAGTTTGCCAATCTCCGACCTGTGATATTTTATTCAAGATGAAAGGAGACCTTCACCGCCTGGATCCGGACACAATGAAAGTGGAGCCGTTTAAATCTATTGAAGAGAGGCAGGGAAGCTTCTACAGTGTCGGGTCTGACGGCACGATTTACCAGGGCACCAGGGACAAGAAGAGGCAGAACTGTGTTTATGCCCTGAATCCTGATGACACGGTGAAATGGAGATTCCACACCCCTGGAAATGCGATAAAAGGGAAGCCTGTTGAAGGTCCCGACGGGAAAGTATGTTTCCATACCTGGAATGGAGAAATCTTTGTGATTTCAGCCGATGGAAAGAAGTCTGCCCATACGAAACTGGAAGGCAAGACAGCTTCGTGGAACCCGGTTTTTTCACCTGACGGGGAGAGAGTATATA
Organism: Vulcanimicrobiota bacterium; assembly: GCA_021107945.1. Lineage (GTDB taxonomy): Bacteria > Vulcanimicrobiota > JAJTBE01 > JAJTBE01 > JAJTBE01 > JAIORV01. The sequence continues at coordinate 32,998 of JAIORV010000030.1, forward strand.
TGGGCTTGAAGGATGGCAGTGTTGCCTCTATCTCGGCGAAAGACGGAAGCACCGAATGGATAAAGAGCATGGGGATGGAGACCGGCGAACAACATATGTCTGTGGGTAATGACGGCACTTTATATGTTGCGGGATTGAAGGGCAAACTTGTTGCATTTGATCCCGACGGCAGGGAGAAATGGGAATACCGTTCCAGCGGCGATATGATGACCTGCCCTATTGTGAGCAAATCCGGGGACGTCTATCAGGTCAGTGGCGATGAGAGCTTGCATTGTATAGATAACAGGGGTGTTGCGAAGTGGATTGCAAAGATTACCGCTCAATATGCGCCTCCGCCATATGTTGACGATGATGACACCCTTTACGTCGTCACGAAGTCGGGATGCCTTCAGGCCATAAAGAGCAGTACAATTGAAGAAATTGCAGAAAGGGCGGCTGAAGGGCAGGAAGGCGAGGGAAAATCCGTCCCCACGATTGAAATAGGCGAAGGATTTGTGACGATAGGCGGGGTAAAATTATCGATAAAAGGGCGTTAACAGAGTGGGAAGTGGGAAAAGGGAAGAGGGAAGCGGGAAAAGGGAAGAGGGAAGTGGGAAAAGGGAAGTAGGACCCTGCCTCCGTTATCTGTTATTCGTCATTCGTTTAGAGGTAAAATTCCTGGTTTCCTCATTTCCTCATTTCCTTAGAGGTAAAATTCCTTATTTCCTTATTTCCTCATTTCCTTAGAGGTAAAATTCCTTATTTCCTCATTCCGCCATCTGTCCTTCGTTTTCCGTTTTCCTTATTTCCGCGTAGGAATTTCCTTTCTCATATAGAAGCAGGTATATAATATATATGCGGAGGTTAGACATGGGAAATTCCGACCGGGATAAAAATCAACCTGATAAAAAGAAGCCCCTGAGTATAAGCCAGAGAGATGACAACACCCCGAAGGAAGTTGATATTGATGTTGATGAGACCGGATATATCAATATTGACGAAGGAATCGACTCACAGGAGCATAATACACATCTTCCCAACGCTCACATTCTTGCCGCTGAAGAAGGCATTCTGGTTAAAAGGGAAAACGGTCACCTTGAATTGGGAGAGGATGTCAAGAACAAAATAATCAGCGCATTCAAAGAGGCGGATGAAGCTCATGGTTCGCTTGAAGATACAAGGAAAAGAACAGGCCCACGAATTTTTATGCGCGATGAAAAAACCGGAGATGATGAAAAAGACGATGAAGAGACACGCGCCGCCGTCAGGGTCATTGAAGAAGATATAAAAGCCAAAAAGGAAGAGTCGGAATTTGACGTTGAATCAGCCGCTGACAGTGTCCGTGCAAGATTGATTAAAAGGCTTAAAAAAGAGAGTCACAACCTCACACAGGCGGAAGTTCTCATGGTCAAGGGGCCCAATTACGCCATGGGACTCGATTACGAACCCGGCAGGATTCCCATCATAGTAGCCAAGGGAAAAGGAAAGAAAGCTCATTTGTTGATGGATTGCGCCTTTAAGCTTGACATCCCCGTTGTAGAGGTTCACGATTGGAATACAGGGAATTTCAAACAACTTGATCTGGGGAGGGAAATTCCCGAGAATATGTACGCACCCGCCGCCAGGGTACTTGCTCTCATATATCGCATAAAGCCTGACGCTTATTTTGTGCGTTATGTGAAGCCTTTGAAAAAAGTGAGAAGCAGACGCAAGCCAAACGTGAAAAAAAGATTCAGGGAATTTGAGGATATTCTTCATTTTTCACTTCTTACAGTCGAAGTAGGTGAAGATCTTTATAAATATCGTATGGAGATGGAGAAGCAATTAGAGCTGGCTTCAAGCCGCCTCTCCGCCGAGATGGGATTCCCGATTCCCAAAGTATCGATTCAAATAGTGGATGATCTCAAAAATGGAGAATATCTTTTAAAAATAAAAGAAATGACATATAAGTCCGGTACACTTGATCTTTCATACGAGCCTCCCGATCTTTTTTACCCGCTTCAATCCTCTTTCCGTTCTATGGTTTATGAAGTATGCAGCGATCTTTTAGGATACCCGGAGGTGGAATCGCTCCTGGAGTCAGTCAAGAATACAAATCCCGGACTTATAAAATCGCTTTTTCCTTCCCAGTTTACAGTGGGAGCGCTGAGGTTTGTTTTAAAGGGACTTTTATCCGAAAGAATTCCCATACGAGATATGACAACCATTCTTCAGACAATCGAGGAGCATATATCTCACACGACTGATCCGGAATTGCTGATTGAATATATCCGGACCTCATTTTCACATTTCATATCAAATGCATACAAAGATAAAGAGGGTAATTTAAATGTTATTCTTCTCTCACCTGAGGTCGAGCAGAAGATCATGGAGTCAATAAAGGAGAGCATGAATATCCGCTGGCTGGATATGAAATATGATGAAGGATTGGAGATACTTACAAATATCGGCAATGAGATTAAAAGCGTTCAGGAGCTTGGAATGCCCGCAGTAATTCTGACTTCGCCAATTATTCGCAGATTTCTAAGAAAGATTACCGAGACCAACTTTCTCGGCGTCCCGGTGTTGTCATACAGTGAGATCACTCCAATGACGCCGGTCAAGACAGTGGGAATTGTGAAGATGGGTAAGAAGTAAGGCAGGTGAAGGGAACTGGCGAATATACCACACAAAATAGATGAAATAATCGAAACACCAGATAAGATAAAGTTTCGGGTGAGAACAGTCACCGAAGATGATATGGACGAGATAAAACGCCTGTATTATATCGTTTATGGCGGTAATTATACACTTACCGAGGTTAATAACACCGACAAGATGAAATGGGCAATCCATGATCCCAATTATATATGGCTCCTGTGTGAAAACGGAGAGAAGCCCATCGCCTCGGTCATCTTTGTCGTTGAACCCAAGTACAGATTGGGGAAAACATTTGCCGGGGTGGTTTTACCCGACTATCGGGGTCACAGGATCATGAAAACTTTGATACAGAGGGGCTTGGATTATATATTTAATGAAAAAGATTTATGTGATCTGGTCTATGGGGTTGTAAGAACATTTGTGACAAAGAGCTTTCACAAGGAGCTGGATGAGCTGGGACTTATCGATATGGGAGTATTTCCCAATGTCAGGAAAATCAATAAATATGAAACACATAGCCTGAAAGTGCTTTTCAGAGAGGAAGCGATTGAAAAAAGAAAGAAAGAACCTGTATTGATTAAGCCTGCCAACGAGATATACAAGATTGTCAGAGAAAAGCTTGGTCTGGAAAAAGCAAAACTTATCGAAGATGAATACGAACCGCCTGAAAAATTTGAGAAGTTCGAGTTTTTCATCGAGAAATCTCCCGATATAGAATGGGAATATTATGAAAAGCGTGATTCGGGCAAGTTGTTGATATCGTTTTTCCCATTTCATTATCCCGAGATAAAATTATATACAAAGGACAAGAAGACACAGGTTTTCATACATTTTGAAAAACGGGACGGACACGGCGATCTCATGGGGCTCGAAACGGACCAACCGTCCAAGTTGGCGGACATTCTCAATTCCGTGGCAGAATATGCCGAGTCAATCGGGATCAAGTACCTTGAATTGCTTTTGGATGCCTACAATCCTGAGCATCAGAAAAAGGCACACCAGGCTGATTTTTTGCCATGTGCATATTTCCCCGGACTTGCTATGGATGAGAATGACAAAAGGCTGGATTTCATTGTCTCCTGCAGAACATTTGTACCGCCAAACTTCAAGGAAATGAAGCTGACGGACGGAACCAGGGCATTTATGAGGGCATATTACAAGCTTTATACCGAGAAACTCTGGGAAGAACTGGATCGGGTATAGGTCAGATTTCAGAGAACATATTTTTTTACCGCAAAGAGCGCAGAGGAGAATGAATTGCGGAGGTCGGAGAAGGATAAAGGATAGTGGAGGTTTTAACCTCCATTAGATTAACCCCCGGATTTATCCGGGGGGATAGGAGAAATCCCACTCCGCGCCTATTACACAAACCTTTAGACGCTTCAGCGTCTTCCCAAAAAGGAGAACGAAATTCCAATTTTAAACTATCTGACATCTATTTCACCACAGAGGACACAGAGGACACTGAGATATATACGGTTTATCGTCTGCGGTCTCTGCGGTCTCTGCGATCTCTGCGGTGAATGAAATCAGGAAACGGGAGAGTCTCTATGATCGACCAACTTATTAACACAAAAAATCCATACTCTTTTGATGATTCAAGAGACAAACTTTTTCTTTCGGCTATGAGAGAAAATTTCAGGCAGCATTATGATAATTGTCCCCAGTACAGAAAGTTATGCATCCTTGAAGGACTATCACCGGATAATATTATAAATTTTGAAGATATATTTCATATCCCCCATCTTTTCGTATCTGTTTTGAAAGACCGTACATTCAAGAGCGTACCTGACAATCAGGTGAAGCTGACTTTGAAATCATCGGGAACCCGCGGTCAGAAAAGCGCTATTTACCTGGACTCAATTACCCTTGACAGAATTCACAATATAGTATGGAACATTTTTGACGAATATGGAATGGCTGACAAATCGGTTGAATGCAACTGCATTTTATTTTCATACGAGCATAAATTCGCCTCCGATGTGGGGACCGCATTTTCCGACAAGCTCTTGAGCGGTCTGACGGGAATTAAAAATCTTGTATATGTCCTTCGCCGGGATGAGGAAAACAATGATTTTTATTTTGACATTGAAGGCCTGATAGATGCACTTTTGAGATTCTCGAAGGAAGACAATCCCCTTCGAATAATAGGTTTTCCTGCATTACTCTTTGAGCTGGAGAAAGAATATACAAAGAGGGGACTTCCCAACCTCAATTTTGGCAAGGACAGCTATATTATCATCGGTGGCGGATGGAAAACAAAAGCAAAGGATGAGATACCCAAGCCGATATTCAAGAATATTATGTCCCGCCTGCTGGGGGTGCCCGTCGAAAATGTGAGGGATTTATTCGGAATGGTGGAGCATGGAGTCCCATATGTTGAATGTGAAAAGGGAAATATGCATGTTCCCATATATTCCCGGGCAGTCGTCCGGGATCCGGAGACCTTGAAAATACTCCCCGATTATCAGCCCGGACTTTTACACTTTTATACCCCATATTTAAACAGCTTTCCAGCGATCTCACTCCTTACCACGGATGTGGGAATGACGGGACGTGATTGTCCTTGCGGCAGGAACGCCCCGTATATTATCGTGCTGGGAAGAGCAGGCCTGGAAAAACACAGAGGATGCGCAATAAGGGCGCTGGATTTCATTTCAGGAGGAGTTGACAAGTAATTAATGAATGTTGACAAGAAAAATAACCCGATAAGACTTTTCATATTTATTCTTGGATTTGTTTTATGCATCTCCCTGGGGCTTGCGGTCGGGACAAATGAAGGTTCGAACATAAAATTCATCGGGCTTCTGCTTGGTTCTATGGGAACTGCAATTGGTGTACTGATTGCATATATAATCCTCAGGCTCATTTTTCGCATCAGAGGTGAGCGAAACGCATTCGGATACATGATGGGTGGATTGTCTTTGTTTATCGGACTTGGATCATATATAGTTCTGGGACTTGCAATATGGGGAGTCAATCCGCAAATTGGACCAAGATTGATATTTTATATTATTTCCGCATTGATCTGGATTATCATAATGATATGGGGCGGAATGGAACCTGCAAGTCTTCTCGCCCTGCTGGCAGGAGCAGTCCTTGGGGGCGTGATATTCCCGATAATTATCACCTCCATGCCCGGACTATTCACGGGAATGCTGGAGGGCATTGACAAGGATCCCGGTAATCTACAGATGATCAGAATATTATATGCTATCCTGGGCGCATTTACAGGCGCTATCGGCGCATCAATAACACGTGCAAGCGGACTGGGACTCAGGGAGCAATATGAGAGCGAAGAAGTATAAATTGATATAAAATTTAACAGGAGATGATCAGATGAAAAAAGGATTAAAACTCACCTCCCTGATACTCGTTTTAATCTTTCTCACCGTAAACATAGGCTTTTGTAGCCGTGAACAGGGAAAGATGTCTGACGAAGATAAAAAGAAGCCCCCGTCGGAAGCTATGAAAATAATCGAGAAGATGAATTTTAAACCATTGAAGTGCAAGGTTCCCCGTGTGGGCAAGGAAATTGAAAGAGTTGTTCTTCCAAACGGTATGATTCTCTATATGATGGAAGATCACACACTTCCCCGGGTAAAGATATACGGCATAATTCGCACGGGAGAAATCTATGAAACAAAAGACAAGCATGGAGTCGCTGATATCACCGGCAAGGTGATGAGAAGCGGTGGAACGAAATTCAAGAAGCCTGGTGAATTGAATGAGGAATTGGAGTTTATCGCCGCTGACGTTGAGACGCAGATCGGGGCGGAATCGGGATCGATATACCTTTTCACGATTTCAAGTCAACTAGACAAGTCCCTGAAACTTTTCGCCGATGTTCTAAGATACCCGGCTTTTGCTCAAAAGGAGCTTGACCTTGCCAAAAGCCAGTTGAAAGAAAAGATAAGAAGGCAGAATGATGATGTCTTTGAAATCGGGCACCGGGAATTCTATAATCTTTTATATGGTGATCATCCCGTCGGATGGAAATGGGATTGGGATGTAATCAAAAAAATAAACCGAAGTGACCTGATTGCCTGGCATTCCCGATTCTACAAACCCACCAATATGATGTTCGCGATTGTGGGTGATTTTGACAAAAAAGAGATGATAAAGAAATTCAACAAGCTCTTTGGCGACTGGAAGAAGGAAAAAGTCGATTTCCCGAAGATCAAGAAAGTCAAGAAGGAATATCATCCCGGCATTTACTTTGCAGTAAAAGAGAATGTAAATCAGTCTTATATCCGTGCCGGACACCTTGGAATCAAGAGGACAAATCCCGACAAATACGCCATCAAGGTTATGAACTTTATCCTGGGTGGCGGTGGATTCAGCTCGATGATGACAGAAAAGATACGCTCTGATGAGGGTCTTGCATATATGGTCTTCTCATATTTCAAGACCGACAATCGAGACCTTGGCAATACCGGGACTTTATGCACTACAAAAAGCAAGTCAACGGTCAGAGTAATAAATCTGATACAAATGATTATCAGGAAAATGCAGTCACAAAATGTGTCACAGGCAAAACTGAAATGGGCAAAAGACTCAACAATCAACGGGTTTGTATTTGAATTCGGCAATCCCGGCCAGCAGGTCAACAAATTAATGATGCTCGAATACAACAATATGCCCCGGGATTATTATGAGAAATACCTTGATAATATCCAAAAGGTAACTGTTGAGGATGTCCAAAGAGTTGCAAAGAAATACCTGGATCCCGATAAAATGACAATACTTGTTGTAGGGAACCCGAAGGACTTCGACAAACCCCTCAAGTCAACGGGAATAGAGGTTAAAGAAATTAAGCTTGAAGATATGAAAGAATAATTTAATGCAACACCTTTACAGGATGCTTTGATTTTGATGGTGGGCGCTCGGAGCTGATTTTTTCTATTTTCCATCGCCCACCCTCTTTTCTAAAAATCACACTGATATCGACATCCCGATATTCTTTTTTCTGATTCTCTTTTCTAAGCTTTGCGCCGTCAACCATGGGCTTTCCCTCGGTATCGGTGTCTATCTTCACCTTCAGCTTCATCACCTTGCCTTTGAACCACAGGTGAGCGGTTTTCTCTCCCTCCTCTTTCCCGACCACTTCAACGTCTATAGGCGCAAATACTCCGGCAAGCTTGAAGGCACTCTCTCTTTTTTGCTTGCCGAGTCCACTAAATTTTCTCCTTTGTTCTTTCGAAAAAAGCTTCATCGCGTCATCCCACTTTTCAGCCTTCAGAGCTTCAAGATATTTTGTATAAACCTGCTCCGGCGAAGCCTGGGGTTCTTTCTTTGTACATCCTGAAATAAAAATAAGGCAGGTTAATATGATAATGAAAAGACTAATTTTTTTCAATGTCATCATCTCCTGTGAATAAAAACTCTGCGCAGGGAAAATAGGGATGTCCTATCGTTCCTCTATTTTGAACCCACGTGCTCCCCAGCTTTTAGGTATAAATAATTCCGAATGGATCGCCACGGCGTATCTGTCTGTCATGCCTGCGATAAAATCACATACCGCCTGCGCCCGGAAGTTTCGGTCCAGATCATCCATATATTCGATGGAAACGGACTCTATATCGATATCCTCACGGGGACAATACTGGGCATACCTTAGCCCCTTTCCCCCACCCCGTTCCACTATGACCGGCGGAATTATACCGGGGTTCCTCATAAAATGCTCGAATAACTGCCGGATTATAAAAAAGGCCTTATATTCTTCTTCCTTTGCCGGCGAGTTGGTATAGACATTATTAAACATAAAATCTTTCAGGATTTTTATACCGTCACTAATTCTCGTACTCATCGTAATATGTGGCTTTTCCCATGAAGAATGCACAATATCCAGCACCATCGCATTGACCCGTTTCGAGATTCCATGCCCGAATAACTCAACTGCCTTTTTCGGCAAATCTTCCTTTTTGATAATCCCTGCCCTTATTGCGTCGTCAATATCGTGGTTAATATATGCAAGGCGGTCCGATACCCTCACAACTTCCGCCTCAAGTGTCTGCGGCTCCTCGAAAACGGCCGGTCCGTCAAGATCCGACTTGCCCTTTGTATGTGATACAATGCCGTTCCTGACCTGCAGGGTGAGATTCAATCCGCCGTCCCTTTCCAGGTAATCCACAACCCTGAGACTCTGGAGACTGTGATGGAATCCCTTTCCGGTAAATTCATTCATAAGGATGTTCAAGGCCGACTCCCCTGCATGTCCGAATGGAGCGTGTCCAAGGTCGTGTCCAAGGGATATTGCTTCAGTAAGATCATCGTTTAATCTCAGAGCACGGGCAATCGTTCTGGCAATCTGTGAGACCTCGAGGGTATGTGTAAGCCGCGTCCGGTAATGATCACCCTCGGGAGCAATAAACACCTGCGTCTTGTGCATGAGTCTTCGAAATGCCTTTGAATAAAGGATCCTGTCCCTATCTCTTTGAAATTCCGTCCTTACATCACATGGTTTTTTCCATTTTTTTCTTTTAGCTCGCGAAGATCTTGTCGCATACGGGCTTAACATTATCTCTTCCAGTTCTTCCCGCATTATGCGAAGGGGCTTGTTATCCATATAATATCACCTCAAACCCATCTACCATATCATCTTCTCCATTAAATCAACAATATAGACTTCTTTCTCGGAATCGGAGATTTGGAATTCTTCGAATACCCTCTCCAGAATTTCTCTTGCCACCTGCTCCTTTGGCTCTTTTTTCTCGGGTATCTTGAGGGCGGAGATGATATTTGAAACATCAATCTCGAGTTTTGCCTTAGAAAGCCTGGCAAGGTATTCAAGAGTCCTGTCCGATTCCCACTTATTAAAAGGTTTGAAACCCATTTTGTCAGGGACAAGTAAAAGGAATTGCTCTTTCAATTTCCCGCCGGGATTTACCTTCATCAGAATAGCGGCATCTTTGGACAATTGCTCGATCTTTACGCTATCAGGAACTGATTTTCTCCATTTCCTGAACTTATCTACAAGCTTCCCCTCCCTGCAGGCAAACAGCATTTTAACAGCTTTCCACAGTCCAACCTGCTTTAATTGGGAATATCGAGTGATTTCCACATATATACTCTTTATTTGTTGAAGCATCTTCAATGCCTTATCTCTGAACGAGAATTCTCTTAAATTATACCCGAGAGTAACAGGAAGTAATTCCCTGAAAAAATCCCTGGGCAGAGCATCTTTGCCATCGCCCTGTATCAGATCAATAAAATCGAGAGTATATTTCCCCACGTATGACCTGTTTTTCTTTGTCATCTCGGATTGTCTATCAAACCAATCCAGAATGGCTTTCTTGCCCTCGCCCCAGAGCGGTGTCTCCGAATATTCAGACTCCACTCTTGTGAACATCTCGATAAACTTGTTAACAAAAAGTTTCTCTTCGGCAGGAAATTCCGTAAAATAGACAAGATAATCACCGGGGTCAAGAGACATTGCTCTTATCGCTGAATAATCAAGGGACATCCTTTTAAGTACGCTCTCCCTGCCTGTTTCCTGCATTTCACGGAAATTCTTGAATATATCAACTTCACTTGTATAGTTCCTGAATATAGCCGCCATCAATACCTCCAAAAGCGCAGGATTCAAACCATAAGGAGGCCTGAGAAGCGGATCCAGGATCGTGCTCATCTGGAGTATTTTCCGTCCCTCTCCCGGCGATTTAATAATTGCCTGATAAAGGTAATTCCAAATTTCCTTCAGGGGACTTTCCAATTGGAGTGGTTCTGATATAACCAGATATTCTTGAAAGTCCTTTTTCTCGACAACTTTCTCCATAATACCGGTTTTGATCAGTACTGTGTCCATGATTCTATCTTGTGGAGTGGTTTTCTCCACAGGCAGGCGTATCTTTTCAACACTTCCCAGGATTTTTTCAACGACATCTCTCCTGATATTCTTGTATATCTTTTTATCTTTGAATGAGGAGACTATAGGATCAGGAATAACGGGGAACTGATAGAATGTTTCTTCCATCAGTGCATCGGCAAGTTCCGGCAATGTTTTTTCCTGCATTTGCTTTATCAGGTTTTGCCTGTAATACCAGTATAGCCTGTCAGGCCTGCGGTAATAAGAAAGTTTTTCATCAATTTTCCTTTCTACTTCTTCCAGGCGGTTTTCCAACAGTTCTCTTTCCGCAGATTTTTCCTTATTGAATGGCGGTTCATCTTCCCTGATTTCAAGTAAGGCCTCTTTTTCATACAACATATTCAGAAAACCGACAGGCCTGACGGGTACAGCAATAACCACTCTATCAGAATCCCATTCGGGCTCGGATATTAGAATGTTTCTTGCATCTATAAGCTCATCATCATCACAGATAATAAGAAATAAAACCGCAACATCACCGAGGTATCTCCCCGACCTTTTTCCCAGGGATCCCTTAATTTGCCTCGCAAACTTACGACTCTTGAGATCATTCAAATCTATGAATTGGCACCAGACTTTTCTATCTGTACGATGCCCTAAATTATATTTCTCCGCATTAATCTCCTTGATCTTATACTGTTCATTAAGTATCTTATTAGGATGTAGTTTTCTCTTGATCTTCCCCAGACGCTTATCGATATAATCTTTCAGATTAATACCGGTTTTCTGAACGGGTAATTTTATTTCCTGGGTTTCCCTGTTATAGAAAAATCCGCCCTTGTGTACCATTTCGATAAGCATGGGTTCAAACTTTTTCCTGTCTCTGGGCATCACATGCAAGGATTCTATAATATTTGTTTTCGTCGGTCTTATTTCTTCATCATCAATTATCTGCATGAGAGCCACGAGCCTTATTACTCTGCGGGCAAGAGGCAAGTTGCCGGAGAGCATGTATGCTTTTTCAACGGCATTATATACATTTTTCAAAGCAGTGGAATCTTTTATGGTTCTTTCATAATATGAGAAAAGATAATCGGGTGTATAAACCGATAATCTGCCTGATGCCTGGAATATACCGAATGTGTCAAGGAAATACCTTAGACTTCCCGGGGATGTATCTCTGAAGAACGCCAATAAATTTTTATCTTTTATCGATATTTTTTGTGAAAGCCCCGGTAAGAATTTCATTGTAAAAGGATGAAGCGGGAAACATCCGGGCAGAAGCTCATTTTGCACATACTTCATACCTATATCTTTATACATGCCTGCATCTATAATAAATCGCGCAAGTTTTTCAAACTCAGGGTTTGAAGTAAGAACCGTAAGAGCTTCCGGTGAAATATGTTGCAGAATTTTTGTCGTTACAAATTTTACCCAGTCTTCATCTTCATAATTAAACCATTGTAATTCATCGAAGTATTTAGCAACTACTTTTATAAGATCCTGTTCCAGATCAAACGTGGCATATCCACTCGATAAAAATGAACCTGCTCCTATAAATATTACGGGCATCTTTTCCATAACTCTCAAGGACTCGAAGAAGTATTTCACCTGTTGAGCAAGTGGCGAATCAGGCTCATTTTCAAGGTCGGATAACGCAGGCTCGAAATTATCCATCAAAATTACTATACCCTTGCAATCCGTATTCCTTTTCAAATAATCGGCAGTCTCTTCAATGGTCACTCTCGCACTTAGAACGGCTTCCGGCATAAAATCGATTGCTTCTCTCGCAAGCGCTCCGTTAATTGCGGTATTAAGAGCCGAATCAAACTTGGCTGTTCCTGACTCCTTTAATGGAAGTGGATTTACAACTAAAAACCTTCCTATGTCATCCTTTATTTTCTTGAGAGGAAAATCTCCTGCAACGGATACCATTTCTTCAAATAAGCTATCGGAAGCCGTCAGATTGAAGAAATTTGCAAGAAACAGCATCAAATGAGTCTTTCCGAAACCGGGTCTTCCTGAAATCAATAAACTACCGGACTTTCCATTTTTAATATAATTATGGATACTGTTTATGACTTTTCGGGCGAAGCCGGGGAAGAAATAATCAATCATCCTGTTCCTGTTTTCTTCCTTATCCAGGAATGTCGAGTTTAGTTCCACCTGTTTAATGATTGTCAGGCTTGCTGAAATCAGACTTGACATATTTCTTGTACCCAGCATTATTCAATCTCCCTATTATTAGATTTTACAATTCACATGTAATAATTAAATAAAATACCTTATATTTCCTTCACAATCAAGTCTAATTTGGATTTAATAATTGTAACTGTTCACCACAGATGACGCGCAGGACGCAGAGAAAATTATTTTTGGTCATTCTGGTCTTTCAGGCAAAAAAATGTCATCCTGAGCGGAAAAATATCATCTTACTTTATCCCGGATAATGCTTTTAAATTCAACGCAGAGATCGCGGAGGTCGCAGAGAACTTA
>JAIORV010000174.1 GCA_021107945.1 Vulcanimicrobiota bacterium
GAAGGTTGCTTATTTCATGCCAAGATTCCTACTTTGACAAAAAACATGTGCACCCTCCCGATACACCATTTACCTTTTAACCTTCAGAATTTGGAAGCCTCTGAAGAGGCTGAGACGGTATGGTTAAAGCATTCTCCTTCCCACCACAATAAATTGTGGTGTTGTTCTAAAAACCAATTATTGCTTTATTGTCAATGTTACTCTAAATACCACATCCATTTCCATAGAAATGTATATAAAGACAAGAACTTGTTTCAGGATCTATCGCAAAAACGTTGTCATTGTTGAATTTCGAAACAAGTTCGCAATGACGTTTGCATAAGTCCTGATCTAAACCTTAAAAACACCTGCCCACTTGCCTTTTAGTTGAACGCTGAATGTGTTTTGATTAAAATGAATCGTATTGACTCCATCTATCATAGATATGGCCTTGTCGCGATTGGCCATCATCTCGCGGATCCTCGTGGGAATATTTGCATTCTCACGGTACGGCACATGAACCGGCTCCTCCATGGGATACTTGCCGTTGTTAAATGCGCAAATGACAACATTATCATCAATATACCGCAGATATATCATCAGGAAATTATCAACCCACAACGTCAGGAGCGCGCCATACTGGAGGGCGGGGTTCTCCTTGCGGATTTTTATAAGGTTTCTCATATGATCAAATATAATCTTGCTTTCGGGGTAGTTTTTCTCGTCAGGCTCATTTCGCTTTAATATATGCCAGGGCATGTCCCTTCGATTGTCCGGATCGCCCCATCCCTCGAGCCCAATCTCGTCGCCATAAAACACCTGCGGAATTCCACGACAAGTCAGAAGGAATGTATATGCTGAGAGGTATGCATTCAAAGCCCAGTACATTCCGTCTCCATCATGTCCATAGTGGTTCAGAAGTTCGGTGAAAAAACGGGGGACGTCGTGATTGTCGAGGAATGTGATAAGCCTGTAAGGGTTGTTATAGCGCAGATCAAGGTCAAGGGTTCCCGGCACTTCGTTGTCGGAAAGCCTGGGTCTAGCTATTTTGTAGAATGGCGCCTCATTGACGAACACCTCGAACATCGCATTCTTCAACGGAAAATCAAGCATGGAGTCGAAATCATAAAAATCCTGGTAAAAAGCAACTTTTTCCGGGTTATAATCAAACGCCTCCCCAAAAATGCTGATACCGGGACATGCTCCCCGAAGAGAAGCTTTCAGATGATACCAGAAAGCTTTATCTATATGTTTCACCGCGTCCATTCGGATTCCGTCAATTCCACCCTCATTCACCCAGCTTATTATATCGTGCGTGAAATAGTCGATGACGTCCGGGTTTGACAGGTCGAGGTCCGGAAGCCCGAATATATAGCGCCTGATATCATCCTCGTAACCCGGCGGATGGAACCAATTGGGTCTCTCCTTCTGCCAGGGATGCTCGTACCCGGTATGATTTATCACCATATCCAGAATGAGCTTGATGCCGTTTTCATGGAGCTTGTCGGTCAGTTTCTTCAGGTACTTCTTACTTCCGGGGGGTATATTGGGATCCCTGGAATACAAATGCCTGTCAACTTCACCAAAATCAAGAGGCCAGTATCCATGGTAAGAACGATACCTGAACTTCGGGTCTTGCGTGTATTCAATATTTTGATAAACGGGCGTTATCCAAATTGCAGTTACACCAAGTTTCTTAAGGTATGGGATTTTCTTGATTATCCCTGCGAAATCGCCTCCGTGGTACCCCTGGGGATCCTGCAGGTTGACATTATAGTTGTTTGCTGCGTCACCGTCGCAAAATCGATCGGTGAAGAGAAAATATATTATGTCTCTCTGTGTTATCATGATACGCCTCCTTTATTTGGGAAAGGGGAAACGGGAAGTGGGATCCATCCTCCGTTTTCCATTTTCTATTCTCCGTTGTCCATTTTCTGTTCTCCGTTGTCCATTTTCTGTTCTCCGTCCTCCGCTTTCTGTTCCGGCTCTCTGTTTTGGAGGAGGAAATCCTGGATTTTGCCTGTGAGCCAGAGTAAATTGGCGAAATCCTCCAGTCCGCCGGAATGGGCTTTCAACTCCAGAAAGTTATCTTTTGCAATTACAAGGCAAACAAATCCACGTGGTGACGGTTTGACCCTCACTTCCTTGATTTTGGCGGCATCAATTTCGCTTTTGTTAACCGTCTTTCCAAAAAAGATATTCTCATATTTAAACTTATCGGTTTCCAGTGTCAAATTTTTCCTTATTCCGGAATAATATGCGAGAGTCGCCAGGTAACCCAGTCCAATCAGGTAATAAATATTTTGCTTCTCAAAAAGAAATGGGGCGTCGATCAGCCCTCCTTTAATGGATATAATATCGGCAAATGTCATAAAAGCAAGCGCTCCTGCCACAAGGGTCGCCATGCTCAGGTTCCTCCAGGTAAAAGCTGTCCATTTATATATCTTCTTCCGAGTTGAAATAATTTCTTCGTGTATCGCCTTTCGAGTAGGGATTTCTCCTGTGACAAGGAGATCTTTAAATTTTACTGCACGCCCGGTAAACGGCAAATCAAGATCACCGGGACGCAAGTACATTATAATTCCGGACTGGTCCTTGTAAGTATAATCAATCACGGGGATATCCAATTTCTGAGAGAGAAGCCTGACTATCTCTCTTGTCTGTTGATAATTTTCGATATCCTCGGAAAAGAAAAAAACTTCGTCCTTGTATCCAATCAGAATTCTCCATTTTTCACGGGGAATTATCAGTTGCAGATACGGAGAATTCTCTATCATAAGGACCATTTCACCTTTTTTTATAGGGTACTCAAGCTCGGCTTCAAGAAGATAGTTTTTTACATATATCCTCTCAGGGTGAATCTCGATCTTTCTTTCATAGGATCCATATAAGAAAAGAACAACTGCGGCAGACACGTAAAACAATGTTACGTAAAGCCAAAATCCCCTGACATATTCAAAATAGTTTCCATATGAAAGAAGCGGAATCCCCGGAAAAAGCAACAAAAAGAAGCCCGCGAGCTTAGCTTTTGCTATCTGCTCACAGGAGGTATAACGAATTGTTGTTATGTCGCCCTTCGTTTCTATATGCAATAAGTTTCCCCCGCAAATAATTTATAATGCAAAGCTAATATATACTTCCCCCGCAGCCCCCTGTTTTCCCTCTTTGAAAATACTTTTTTAATCGAACCGTTCTAATATTCACCACAAAGGGATTCTCCAATAAGTCCCCCATCGGGAAGCCACTGAAGTGGCTGAGGTGGCGTAGAAGAGGGGATTCATTTCCTTCCCCCGATTAAACCCTAATTTCTATATTCATTTTTTGGATGGAGTGAATTGGCCGATAATCATATCAATTTTTGTGTCATCCTGAGCGGAATACGATCTTTTCCTTTCCCGGATAAAACATGGCAAGAACAGACATATACTTGCCTCCGATTTATCCCACAGCGAAGGATCTCATCCCCGGGGATCTACTTCAGAAGAATCCTCTTTTTTTACAAGACCTGCTCCATTAAACAATCAGGGCCGAGATTCTGGTTTATTCTTGTCAAGTATTTTTTAAAAACAACAACATCTTATCAGTATCGGGTAATGGATCTGACCACCAATCCCGGGTGTATGGCTTTGCCCAACTCTGGTAATTTGAGATTCCTCGCCACGTGAATCTCCGTAAACCAAGCAAATCCCGTCTTTGAGAAAGTCTTCGAAGTAAAGTTATTCTTTTTTGTGCCGCTCAAAATGACAGGACTCACTCTTCATTTGGCATAACTCCTGCATAAACAACATTATCCTGAATACTATCCACGAGCTTATCCCAAATGCCACCCATGAGATTGTCCCCCGGCTTCAGCCGGGGGTTGAGTAAAGAAAAGAACTTTTAACCGTTTCAACGGTTTACCTATCTTTCCAAACAAAAAATTTCATTGACAAGAATAAACCAGAATCATAAAGAGATTGGTGAAGTAGTTTTTAACTGAGGTCTTCTTCTGTCCTCGATGTTCGTGGCAAGATGCCAGTCCTACAAAAGGATGAGGACTGAATACTTACCATGAGATTAACCCCCAGCTTCAGCTGGGGGCATAAAAAGACAATCCCTCCTCTTTGAGATTTAGCCGTTTTAACGGCTTCCTACTGGAAATTTGGCATGGGAAAGAGATGGTTTTTATTAGCATTACATTCATTTGTGAGAATCTGGATTCAAACTCGTAGTGTAGAGGAATACAGAGAATGGGCAAGTATTCTTAAAAAAACAACAACATCTTATCAGTATTGGGTAACGGATCCGACCACCAATCCCGGGTGTATGGCTTTACCCAACTCTGGTAATTTGAGATTCTTCGCTGTGTCAATCACGAGCATCAAGAAAATCCCGTCTTTGAGAAAATCATTGGAGTAAAGAAACTCATTCTTGATCCGCTCAGAATGACAATTGCGTGAGTCCTGCTCATAAAACGATTCATGGATGACTATTCCTGCTTTCCTAATTTCCTTAGAGACATAACTTCCTGTTTTCCTTTTGCGAGTAGTTTATGTTATAATTTTTGAGATATGCTATGGAGGGAATGTATTTAGGTATGACAGGAAGCAGAAAAAAACCAGACATTATTCCAAATAACAGGAACAAGCAATTTATAATAAGATTTGTCCGGGGAATCCTTATTGTTATTGTTGTTCTTGCATCTTTATCATTCTATTCCGGTTGTGAAAACAGGAACAAAACAACTCCCTTCGTTGTTATTTACACTTCCAACCTACAGGGAAACGCCCTTCCGGGGCTTGTGGAGCAAGTCTCGGCCCATCAACCGGCTCATCATTTCTCTCAGACTCTGGAAATAATAAACCGCGTTAAAAAGGGGGACAAGAAGTCCGCCATTCTTCTTGATTCCGGCAATTCACTTGTGGGATTCGACGATTTCTCCTCAATGTTCAACGGAGATCCCATGATCGAGCTGATGAATATTGCCGGTTATGATGGAGTTCTTATCGCCGACAATCCGAATGTGGATGTCATAAAACTTCCCGACGCTCCCCCGTTTTTAAAAGCGGTGGGAGTGCCCGGTAAATCTCCCTGTATTGTGAAAAATATCGGCAATATTAAAATCGGAATTTTTTGCATAGTAGAAATAGGAGACGGTGAAGAAAAAGAAACCGAAAAATGGAAGAAGAATTCATCTAAAAGCACATTTTGCCCTGATTTTCAGGTTTTAAATAAGGCAGTTGCTGAGAAGAAAGCTGATTTCAATATTCTGCTTTGCCGGACAAACTTTATGGAGAAACTTACAGCAGAGGTAAAAGGAATAGACCTTATCATTCCGGGGCGGTTTCACGATGAGTTGAAATCAAGGGAGATAACGACAATAAACGGTGTCGCCGTCGCCCCGTATGTTGACTCGCGATTCAATATCGGCAAGATTGATATTGAAGGAGATGATAAATTCAAATGCAGAATTATCCCCACGGGAGGAGCCGACGAGAGGCCTTCACAGGAAGTTATGAAAGTCCTGAGACCGTATATTGAGAAATTCCGCAAGAAATATCCCGACAATTATTCCACCGTTATATCCTCCGTAGTTGCATACGGAACCGATGACATGATACACAGGCTCGACTCACCGGGAGATTCACCCACTGCCAATTTCATCACCGACGTCATACGAAAGGCCACAGGAGCGGAAATTGCCATTGTCAACCATCTTGCTTTCAGAAAAAACCTGAAGGGGACTATATCCACCGACAGGATAAGAGAGATTCTACCTTTCGAGAACGAGCTTGTTACAATAGATCTTACAGGTGAACAAATTGAAAGCATTCTCAAATCAAACGCAAAAGAGGGAAAGACGTTTTACCAGGTGAGCGGGATTGTGGTTGGTGTAGGAAATGAGGAAGGTGGGAATATATCCGCTAAGGAAATGAGGAAAGCAGGAAAGCAGGAAAAGGATCCCGCTTCCCAATCTGGGGTAATCATATCATACAACGGAAAACCCATCGAGAAAGATAAAACTTACCGGGTTGTAACGATCGATTATCTCGTCAACTCCGACAAGGAGAAATATTCCACTTTCCGGGAAGCGAAAAACAGGAAATTCACCGGGATGATCATAAATATTGTGCTTTTTGATTATCTGAAGGAGAATCCATATATTACCGCGCCTGCGGAGAGGATGATCATTGATGATGTTCTGTCTATACAAAAATTGATATCATCGACGAAAACACCTGAAATATTAGAAGTGGGAGGTTATGAGTTAAGAGGCAGTGTGACTATAAACAATGACAATGATATATATTTAAAAAACAGGAAAAGCTTCCTGAAAGTAATACCCGATGCTCAAAAAAAATTCGCCTGGAATCTTTTTACGGCAGTTATGCTTTTCAGGGACGGTAAGATTGACAAATCGAAAAAAGCATTCGAAAATTTGTTGAAAGAGCGTCCCGACAGCAGGCCGCTTCAGAAAATCACGGCATCGTTCCCGGAAAAGACATTGCCCGGTGAAGCTATATCCGGAAGAGTCCTCCAGAGAACATTCAGGGGAGATTTCAGGAGAACGGGAAGGAGTGAATATGCCGGAGCCACAAGAGGAAAGATTGCCTGGAAATTCCGGACGCATCATTCCATCCAGTCCTCACCGGTGATAGGACATGGCGGTGTGATATTCTGCGCCGCCGGTGACGGCCATTTATACGCCATAACACCGGAAGGAGCGAAGAAATGGTCGATTCGGCTGGGGAAAGTCCTTCTCGCATCACCGACTGTAACAGACAGGGGCGTTATATACACAGGGGCGGATAACGGGGTCATATATGCAGTTTCGCATACGGGCAAAATCTTATGGAAATATAAAACCGACGGATGGATAAAATCTACAGTCGCCATCGGACGGGACGGCACAATTTACTTCGGCTCCGACGACAAACACCTTTACGCCCTCACTCCCGCCGGAAAATTGAAATGGAAATTAAAAATGGGACACGAGGTTTTCTCATCTCCCGCTATCGGCAAGGACGGCGATATTTTCCTGGGATGCCTTGACAGGAATATTTATTGTGTATCCCCCGACGGAAAAGTAAAATGGAAATACCCGACGAAAGGCAAAATTTACTCGACCCCGGCAATTGCAGACGACGGCACGGTATATGTGGGATCCGACGACAGCTTCATTTACGCCCTCACACCCGCCGGAAAATTGAAGTGGAAATACAAGACCGGCGGATTCGTACCGTCTTCCCCCGCTGTGGGAAAGGACGGAGCGGTCTATATCGGATCGGAAGACAACAACCTGTACGCACTCTCACCCGACGGAAAACTTCGCTGGAAATTCAAAACCGACTACGAAATATTCGGCTCCCCTGCAATAGACCGGGAGGGCAACATCTTCTTCGGATCCGACGACACATACTTCTACGCCCTGACACCGGGCGGAAAAATGATGTGGAAGGTGAAAGCGGCAAAATATATAGAGTCATCCCCGGCAATAGCAGACAACGGCACAATATACTTCGGAGCGGATGACGGGTTTGTGTATGCGGTGAAATAAAATGCAGACAGGCATGTATTGAAAGGGAAGTTGGGAAGAGTTTCTGCGGGTAAAGATAGTGGGAAGATCCAGGAAAAAGATGAATAATAAAGAATAGGTAGCTGTCCACGGTTTTTATTAATTTCTACAGTGTTATCAGGGCTATTGGGCTATTTTAATTGTGAAGGGTAATGCAATGAAGATTTATGATTTACTTAACCCTGAATGGCAGAGATCAATAAATAAAATTCAAGAGTTAGCAAAAAGGGAGTTAGATAAAATTGTAATGTTTTTTCCTGATTTCTCAGATCATTCTTATGAGCATTCAGAAAAGCTAATTCAAATTATTGAGCGTTTGTTGCCAGAAAAATCACTAAAATCGCCAGATAATAGCCCAGATAATAACCTTAGCATAGATGAAGTGGAAAAATTCCTAATTTTAGCAGGATGTTATCTACACGATCTTGGCATGGTGCCTTCTCAAACACAAATTGATCAAGGTATTACTCAGGAGATAAAAGATGAAATAAGAAAAAACCACCATAAGATAATAAGAAATAGACTAAAAGAAAATAAATACAATCTTGACTTGGATCATCACATTTTGAATTATTTGGGGGATATATGTTATTATCACAGGGGTGAAGAAGACTTATCAAACGTTCGGGTTGAAGTAAACTACGAACTTTGTACAAGAGGAATACGTTTACAGTTCATTTGTACCTTAGTCAGATTAGCCGATGAATGTCATTTAACTTTTGACCGCGTACAAAAACTAACAGAAACATATAGGCACTTAAGTGAAGAATCAAAAAAACATTTTTTAAAACATTACAATACATCAGGTATGAGAATAACTGATGAAAATCTTGAAATAGCGTTTGATATAAATACCCCAAGAGATAAAGAAATTTTTGAAAATATGGTTAAAGAAAAGGTTGAAAAAGAATTTCAAAGATTAAGGACATTTTTAAGAATTGATAATCTTTGTAAATTGCGATATATCCAATGGCAATTGAATGAGACAGGTGTATATAAAGCTATTACAATTGACGAAGTGCATAAAGAAATAATTAAATACTTATTATCAGGCGAAAGAACGTATGAAGAGATAATCGTTTTTCTTACAGAAAAATATGAAGAGAATTATGACGAGCACGATTTCAGGGAAATACTAAGGGAAATACTAAGGTATTTAGTTGAAGAAAAATATATTACAGAGAACAATGGTTTATACCTATTTCCCCAAAAATTCAGTGTTCAGTTATTAAGAGAATATTGCAGGATTTTTTCCAAAAACGGCATCATTGATGATGGATTTTTCTATAATAATCATTTCCAGGAGCTGCTGGAAAGTGAGATATTTAATACACTCGTTAATTTTTATAATTGCAAATATACTCCAGCAGAAAAACCAGACCGGATTGAATTATTAAAGGATTTTCCAAGTATTTTATATTTTTCTCTATTTGGAGATCAAAATGTAGATAATTATGGTTTGCTAAACTGCGAAAGACTGCTTGATGCTTACTTCTTATTAGGAATGCTTGTGGACTCTGTAAGAAACCCAATCCTTCTAAACAGACGAATGGGTCAATTATCAAACTGCTCAAGTATTTTAGAGGATTTGCAGAAAAAATTGCCGGATTTTCATTCGCTTCTAATAGAGCTAACAAAACTTATGAATTTATCTATGGAAGAGGTTAACAGAATCTTTTTTTCAGGAAAAGAAGAAAATATCCCCAAGGAAAAAACTATTGAATTTACTTTGAGGCTAAAACATAAAGCCTGTTATTCTCACCTGACATTTCCATACCTTTCAATTGCATACCATAGAGCAAGATTACCCTTTATGATAAATGATGAATATATTGAAAATATTATAAGCAAAGATATACCTTATCTTGAAGGCTCTGATAAATCTGGAAATATGACAATCACAATGATGCCATATAAGACGAAAAAAGCCAATTTAAAGATAGAGGGGAAAACTACATGTAATTTAATTGCAAATACCGAAACAGAACGGGCACTTATTAGATTTAATTCCAAGTGCAATTTTGATTTTAAAAATTATCCTTTTGGAGTTATGGCTGCCATTACCGCTACTGAAATGAATATGAATATGAATATGAATATGAACTTCGGACTTGATTTGTTCTTTATGGAGCCGAGAGATTATTTAAGACTCATTAATTTTATTGATGGAAAGAGCTATAGAGAAATTAAGTTTATTGATGGTGAGACAGGAGACGATATTGGTATTTCGAAAGATATGGAAATGAAATTAAAAAATATTGAAGAAGAAGAAAAAAATACTATTAGAGCATTAGCCTTATTTCAAGAGAGAGTAAACAAATCATTTCCATTGCCAATTACCACATTACATTTGTCCAAGAATATAACAGATAAAATATTAGATATCAAATACCTCCAACAAGCGACTGATAGTGAACTGGAAGCTATATATGAAGAAATAAGCTATTCAAAAAAACCAAACTTCATCATTACTGGGATTGTCTTGTATAATGAAAATCTGAAGATGACTGATTATTATTTCTTTGCTCCTACGCCAGGAAATATCAATTTTAAGTTCTCTGATAAGCAAAGGAAAAACTTTATTAAAAGGATAAAATCTATTGATGAAAATATAGATGAAGCTGATATAAATAATCTATTGTTATTTGAAGGAGAGCCTTTCAAAGTAAGTGACTCTGCAAGCTCGTTATTCAAAAAGACAATAGAATATATCAGAAAAAACAAGAATATACCTGGTGATAAATATTATAAGGATCTAAATGGAGCAGGAGAGTCTTATATTACATATTTTACTGATCTGCTAAGAGATAAATTTTGGGAGAAGCGGCGGCTTGTTATCATTAATATTTTCTCAAAACTAACTGAAGATGATATTAAAAAGCATAAATATAGATTTATGGAGTTACATGATTCTCTTTAAACGGCGACAGCTAAATTTTTTGTTATCTATTTACAAACTATTACTAATTTAGTATAATATATATTAGTAGGGATAGAAAAGCGAGGGTATAGTGTTATGAATACAAGTTCAAGGATCACCAGAAACTTTCAGGTGACCATTCCAAGAGACATTCGAAAGAAATTTCCACATTTAAAAGAAGGGGATCCTGTGGAATTCAGGGTGGAGGAAAATAAGATTATACTCATCCTCCAGAAAAAGATTCCGGCAGATCAGCTTTATTATTGGTCTCCAGGTTGGCAGGAGGGTATCAGGGAAGCAAGAGAAGACATCGAATCCGGACGGATTCTCGGACCTTATGAAGATGTAGAATTAGCTTTGAAAGAGTTGAAAGAACCCATCGGAGAAGAAGATTGAATCACTTTAAATTGTTATTTACAAGAAGATTTAAAAAAGATTACAAAAAGCTTCCCCCGGAAATTCAAAAAAAAGCTGATCAACAAATTCGATTGCTGAGAACCGGGAAATTTTCTTACCCCTCTCTGAGGCTTAAAAAGATGGTAGGAGAGCAGAAAATCTGGGAAGCAAGTGTCACTATGAATTACCGGATGATTTTCGAAATGGAGGATAGTCTCCTTACTTTTTTAAAAATAGGTCTCCATGACATATTATGAAAAGTCTGTAGAAAAGTTGATTTTAAATGAACAGAAAAATAATTATCCCAATCGCATTTATATTCATCATCGCATTCCTTATAATTGTGCTGTTTTCTATGAGATCCGACGAAGACAAGCATAAAAAGAACATCATAAGCGTTCAGGTCTCCAAACATACCGGGGCTCAACCCAAAAGATTCGTATGGAGATTTTTCGGAGCGAACAGCCGGAGAAACTCGTTATCTTTTTTAAACGGCGCCAAAAAGGGAGAAGTCTTGTGGAAATTCAAAACCGGCGGGCGTGTATTCTCCTCAACTGTTATAGGAAAAGACGGTACGGTATATGTGGGATCGATGGACGGTTATCTCTATGCCGTGAAGTCCGGCGGGGATATTCTGTGGAAATATAAGACGGAGAAATCGATATATTCATCTCCTGCCGTAGGATTCGACGGCACAATATATGTAGGAAGCAACGACGGTTACCTCCATGCCGTGAATCCCGACGGGAGCGTGAAATGGAAATTCAAGGCGGGCAATTTCATCGAGTCGTCGCCTGTTGTTGATAAAAACGGGATAATATATTTCGGTTGCAACGACGGACACATATATGCGGTTCAACCCGACGGGACGCTCTCGTGGAAATATAAGGCCGGTGACTGGGTGAAATCATCTCCTGCAATTGCAGACGACGGCACGATATATGTGGGGGCGGATACATCGGAAATTTACGCCCTCGATCAAGAGGGAAGAGTCAAATGGAAATTCAAAACTGAAAAATATATATACTCCTCGCCTGCCATATCGAAAAACGGCGATATAATTTTTAGCTCCGAAGACGGTCATATATATATGCTTGCTCCCGACGGTACATTGAAATGGAAATATAAAACCGAAAAGGACATTTCTTCATCGCCTGCAATCGGCAGGGACGGAGTTATTTACACAGGTTCACAGGACGGCTTCATATATGCGCTCAACTCCGACGGTAAGTTGAAGTGGAAATACAAGACAAAAGGGGCGGTATATTCATCTCCCGCCGTATCAGGGGATAACATCATTTATGTGGGTTCACAGGATTCCCATATTTATGCCTTGAAAGACGGGAAATTATTGTGGAAATTAAAAACCGGGGGTTATGTTGACTCCTCCCCGGCAATAGGCCCGATGGGACAGATTTATTGCGGATCCGATGATGGGTTTTTATATGCTGTAGATTAGTATTTCAACGCAGAGAGCGCAGAGAACGCAGAGGATATACAAAATAATATTCACCACGAAGACAAATCCACCATTTATAATTTGATCTTATCGCGGTTGGGAAACCACTCCTACAGATCCGGCGACCGATTATCGGGGCGAGACGCCCCTCCTACAAATCCGTTCTCCGTCATTATCTCCGTGTTCTCCGTGACTTCGTGGTGAAAAACCTTCCGTCCTCCGCAATCCGACCTCCGTCATTTTATCCTGAATACGCTCATTTCGTAATCGGGGAAAATTTCTTCTACGGGGATGAAGTTTGTGGAGTATTCTATTTCATCGCCCATGAACTCAAAATACCTTGAATTCATAAAATGCTTTTTTGTCTCTTTGTAATAGTTAAACGCCTCTTGTTCTTCATTCCCTCTGTTTTTTGCCCTGGAGGCCCTTTCAAATTCGGACTCGTGCAATATCACATATTTATAACCCAATTTTTTTACCTGTTCAATATCTTTCCCGCCATATTCAGGAATTTTACCTTCGTGGCACTTTAGCAAATATTGCTGAAAACGGTTGTTGGCTTTTCGAAGTTCATCAAAATCCCGCGGGAACATCCAGGGCTGTCCTCCAGGCTTGGGAATCTTCGAAGCGAGGCCGGGATGTCGGGATTGAATATATTTTTTGCCATGAATTGACTGGTAGAATTCCGTTCGATCATATACCTCCTCCATTCCCGGAGTAAAATCTGGAATCGGGACTTCATATATTCCACAGAAGGGCTCTTTTGCAAGTGTATAATATTGACCTGGAATCTCGATATTGCATATCTGATATCTGGTCCTGGGGTGATACCATCTCATTCCCACGGCAAGATAAGCAACAAGGGCAATAAGAAGGGCATAATTAATAAATACAAGCTTCCCTCTTTTTTGGAAGAAATTGAAAACAATCGTCAGCCCCAATCCCACAAGAAACAATAATGCAATTGATGAAAACGAGAGGAAATGATCGGGGTGATGAAGCCTGGATATGAACGGCACATATTTAAAAAACAGCAGGTATGGAAGGGGAACAAAACCGCCGTCCTGTGTCCTGTAGAACCCCTGTATATCGAAGTTTTCCGATAGCTTGAGATATGGTCCCAGTGATAAAATATAAAAAAGCAGGAAAATAAAAATCAACAGAAAAACAAGCGGTCGTGGCTTGAAGAATGCAAACAGCACAAACAATGAAAAGAAGACAGGGAAATAGAATCGAAGGGGCATCTGCTCCATCATGATAAGGCGTAATGGATGTAGATGGCGATTTTCGGGATTGTATAGGAAATCCGGGGCAAAAATTTCTTCCGGTGTGGGAAGATCCCTGAAAAATTTTACACCAAAAGCCTGGTATTCTCCCGATTCTTTTTTTACGGAAGTGAAATACGGAGCCATCCATGGAAGAACAATTATGGCGAAAAGCACAAAAACCACAATAAGCATCTTGAAAAATCGCCATATTTCAACAGGTTTTTTCCTGAAAAGTTCAATGACCGCTTTTCCGATAAAAACAAGAGCGATTGTCCATATAAGAAATATCCCGTAAAAAGCGTAAAAAATGGAAGAAAGCCCCAGGAATAATCCGCATAATACAGCCTTTTTAATATCGGGTTTTTGTGTAAGCTCATACAAATAATATATGCACAATATTGCAAACCCCAGAATCCCCGCTCTTAGTCTTGCTTTTGCAAGCATCATCACGAGAAACGGGTTGACTGCCATGAAAACACCGCATATTACGCCCACGTCTTCTCTTTTTGTGATACGACGGATAACAAAATATCCGGCAAATGAGTTGAATAACAGGATGATGATGAATTTTATATTATAATACAGGGGAAATGACAGAGAAAGCCATTGTTTGAGGGGGTATGAAATAAAAAGAATGTCCGAGACGTTACCGGTTTCCGGGAGACTGCCATTACTGAGGATTCCATAATAAATCAGGTTCCAGAGCGAGAAAGGTCTTGCATGCAGGAACGCCCTGACGAGGTAAATGGAAACCCACTCCCTCCACATCCAGAACATGAGGAATGTTCTCGCTGGAGGCCCCACAGCAACCATTTTATGTATCTTGACAGAGAAAGGATAATATGCAATTAAAAAAACCAATATAAAACCTGCGCCAAGCGCAGGCCATTTAAAATATCTCAGGTATTTCGAGTATTTTTCTGTCAGACTTTTCATTATTTTACTACTCACCGCAGAGTTCGCAGAGCATTTAGAGGAGAGTTACTATTCAGATCCCACCAACACGTCATCCTGAGCGAAACACGATCTTTTACTTTAACAAACAGACCTTTCTCAGAAACGGGATTTACATATCGCCGATGAATAACTCAGCGAAGGATCTCCGCCCATAACATGCGATCTCTTGAGTCAACATTCATGAGATTCTTTGCTCTGTAAATCACGAACATCAAAAAAATCCGTCTTTGAGAAATCTGCAGGATTAAAGCAAATCATTCGTGATCCGCTCAGAATGACAAAAAATTACGGAAAACTGAATAATTACAGAGGAGTATGTTAGCTCTCATTTTCTTTGAAAACACCCATCTTCCTGTATTTTTGATAACGTTGATCTCTTAGCTCCTTGACACTCAAGTTCTCGAGTTTAGACAAATTTTTCAGGATTGATTTTCTAACAGCTTTGAATATTTTATCCCTGTCCTTGTGCACACCTCCGAGAGGCTCGGGAACTATCTCATCAATAAGTCCGTTCTTAAGAAGGAATTCCGGAGTAAGTCCCAGTGAATTTGCCGCATCCGACGCCCTGCTTGCATCTCTCCATAGAATTGAGGCACAGCCTTCGGGCGAAATAACTGAATAGACTGAGTTCTCCAGCATTATCACCTTGTCTCCTGCGGCAATGGCAAGAGCTCCACCGCTTCCGCCTTCTCCTATAATAACGCACAAAATCGGAACATTGAGGGAAATCATCAATGCAATATTTTTTGAAATTGCATCATACTGTCCTCTTTCCTCAGCTTCAATTCCGGGGTATGCTCCTGGGGTGTCGATAAATGTAACCACGGGTTGATTAAATTTCTCGGCAAGTTTCATCAATCTGCCGGCTTTGCGGAAACCATCGGGATTGACCATACCGAAGTTTCTTTTCAGGTTCTCCTTGGTATCCTTGCCTTTTTGATGTCCCATAACCATAAAAGTCTTTCCGTTCAGACTTGCAAGACCGCCCACGAGAGCCATATCATCCTTGTAGTATCGATCCCCGTGAAGCTCGAAAAAGTCGTCAAAAACAGTCTCAATGTAATCCATTGTGGTAAGGCGCAGGGGATGCCTGGCCATGAGTACCCTGTCCCAGGGAGTGAGATTCTGATAAATTTCCTTTTTCAATTCCGTCGCTTTTTTCTTCAGCGCCTTGATTTCGTCTGTAAGATTGACTTTCTCGGTTTCATTGAGCTTGACAAGCTCTTCTATTCTCTCTTCTAATTCTATCAGGGGTTTTTCAACATCAAGGATCATATTATGCTTCCTCCTTTTCGGGTGTCTGCTCTTTTTCATCTGTATTCGAGTAGAAATTGAGTATCCTTTCAAGTGTCCTCTTGAGGATTCTTCTATGAATAACCCGGTCAATAAAGCCGTGTTTCATGTAAAATTCCGATGTCTGAAAATCGGCCGGCAATTTCTGACGGATAGTCTGTTCAATGACTCTTCTCCCTGAAAATCCAATTATGGCGCCAGGCTCTGCAAGGATAACGTCCCCTATGGCGGCGTAACTTGCAGCGACGCCGGCGGTTGTGGGATCCGTCATTATTACGATATATGGAGCCTTTGCCTCTCCAAGCCTTATTACCGCGGCGTTCGTTTTCACTAATTGCATCAACGAGAAGACGCCTTCCTGCATTCTTGCGCCGCCGGAGCATGTCACCATTATCGCCGGCAATTTATGTTCAGCCGCATATTCAAGAGCCCTTGTAACTTTCTCTCCCACAACGGAGCCCATCGAGCCTCCGCGGAAGAAGAACTCCATTATAATAGCAACAACCTTGTGTCCCTCAATCGTTGCCGTCCCGGTAAGCAAGGCATCATTCAGTCCCGTTTTTTTCTGATCCCTGGCAAGTTTTACCTGGAATTCTTCCCCAAAATCAAGGGGATCAACCGGGAAGATATTGGAATCCATCTCCTCAAAGCTACCGGGGTCAGTAAGAAGGGCAAGTCTTTCGAAGCTTGTCATCTTGTGATGGAAGCCACACTTGTCGCATACTTTCAGTTTCTCTTCAAGTACTTTGCGATAAATGGGAGTGTCGCATCCTTTGCATTTCACCCAGAGGTCCCCTGGGACCTTTGGTTTTCCTGATTTTATGGTGCCAGTTTTTTCAAGTTTCGGCTTTGTGAGTCTGAGTTTATCAAAAAATGAACTCATGAAGCACCTCCGTATAAAATAAATCAAAAGTCGGAAGTCGGAATCGGTTTTTCAATGGATGGAATTAAAAAAGAAAAATTATGATATGAAAATAAATCTTTGTTTTCCTGCTTCCGCCGTTTTTGTTTTTTGTTTATGGTAAAACAACTTAGAATAAATGCTCCCCTGCCGGGAGTATTCCTGCTTCAATTTCCCCTGACTTTGTTTCTCAAGTTCGGATAATTCTTTCCCGAGTTTCAAGGAATAATTTTCTTGCATATTCAATGGAATGAAAGAATACCCTTTTTATATATAATTTGATGAAATAAAAATAAAGGATAAAAGTATAGTATATTGCAAACTATAATACAGACAATTTCCGGAGGTGCAGGGATGAAAACACTAAAAACGCTTCTTATCATCACAATTATATCATGCTCGTTTTTTCTTATGGGATCTAACGGATGCACGACATCATCGTACATCCCCGGTTACGAGGTAAGAGTCCTGGGGAATGATACTTTCCTGTCGGGAAGCCAGGGAGCGATGAGAATTATCACATACAACCCCGGGGATCAAAATCCCGTGGCTGATGTCCCGGTTCGGATATTCCTCCAGGGGGAGAAGAAAAAAGTTGGAGATAAAACGGGATCCGGCGTGGCAGCACCTGAAAAGAAGAATCCCGGTGAGGAGAAAGCTCCCGACTCCGCAGATAAAAAGACGGGAAGCGAGAAGGGAAAGGAAGATGTCCACGATTACGGCGATAAAGTATTCCAGGGAATAACGGACAAGACAGGGTCCCTCGATGCCGCTTTCAAGATACCGGAAGAGATGATGGGTAGTGCGAAGCTGACCATTGTAACAGGACTTGAGGGAAAGACACAAAATATTCCCATACAAATAAATGTAAAGAAAAAATTCAAGATATATCTCACGACAGACAAGCCCCTGTATCAACCGGGGCAAATCATAAACATAAGAGCGTTATCCCTGAACACTCCGAGCTTGAAGCCTGTGGCGGAGAAAGAAATTGTCCTTGAGGTTGAAGATGCAAAGGGGAACAAGGTTTTCAAGAAAAAATCGAACACCTCCAAATTTGGAATAGCCCATGCAAAATTCCAGTTGGCGGACGAGGTAAATATGGGGGAATTCCATATAAGGGCACTCCTGGACAGAGAATCATCGGAGAAAAGTGTTACGGTCAAAAAATATGTTCTTCCAAAATTCAAGATAGACTTCAAAAAAAATAAGAAATTCTACACTCCCGGCGAGACAATAAAAGGGGAGATCCAGGCGGATTATTTCTTCGGGAAACCCATTTCCGGGGGAAAAGTATCGATAAAGCTCTTCACGTTCGACGTTGAGTTCAAATCCGCCGCCGAGGTCAAGGGCGTTACGGATAAGAAGGGGCATTATTCATTCGAGCTGAAGATCCCCGATTATCTTGTGGGGCAGCCGCTTGAAAAGGGCGGGGCAATGGCGAAAATGGACATTGAGATCACAGATGCCGCAGGGCAAAAAGTGAAAAATGTCAAGAAGATCCCCATAAGTAAGGATTCGTTAAAGGTTCAGCTAATCCCGGAGAGCGGTGCATTGAAACTTAACCTGGAAAACAGGATATTTCTTCTCTCGAGTTACCCCGACGGCTCGCCTGCAAAAACATCCACAACACTAACGATAAAATTTCAGGATTCGAAAGTCAGTGAAAATATCCAGGTTTTGAACACCGATGAGGCCGGTATCGCCACATTCAACCTGAAACCACCGGACACGAAACCGATAACCGTTCAGATATCAGCGATCACAAAAAAAGGTGATAAACTCGAGACAACGCAGAGTCTATCTGTTACCCGACAGAAGGAAAACGTGATTCTTCGCACCGACCGGGCGGAATACAATGTCGGCGACACGATGAACCTGGAGATTCTCTCCACAAAGGGCAAAGGAAGCTATTACCTTGACGCTATAAAGGATCGCCAGACCATTCTGACAAAGGCGTTTGATGTGGATTCTACCCGGTATAAGAGTACTATGGATATTACTCCCGACCTTGCAGGGTTAATTACACTGAGCATATATAGGATTACCGGTAAGAATCAGATTATTCGTGACAGGAGAAATATATTTGTAAGAAGTGCCGATGACCTGAAAATATCGGCCGCTCCTGACAAACCTGAGTACAAACCCGGTGGTGATGCAAAAATCACATTTACCGTAACAGATAAATCCGGCAAGCCGGTCATAGCGGCAATGGGCGTTGATATCGTTGATGAAGCGGTATTCGCCCTCGGAGAGATGATGCCGGGACTGGAAAGAGTATATTTCCTCCTTGAAAAGCAATTGATGGAGCCAAAGTATGAGATACATGGGATAACGCTGAGGGAAGCTATAATGCCGACCAAGCAGATCAAACAGGATCAGCAAATTATCAGGCAGATTCTGTTTGCAAAGATTCCCACAGAAGAGAAATTCAGCATAAACATTGATACATATAAAAAGAAAATTCAGGAATGTTACCGAAAGATGAGCTCGGTAATGAACGGGATGCATGAATATTACAGGAAGTATAATAAGTATCCCACAACCGGCGATCTTGACAATATGGTGAAAGAAGGACTGATAAAAGAAAAGGATGCAATCGACCCCTGGGGACATAAATTCTATCTGATGCCGCAGGAGAAAGGCCAAAAATTTCCCGAGATCAAATCCGCCGGACCCAATGGCAAGATAGGGGACAAGGATGACCTGATACTGAGCGATCTACAGAAAAAATATGTCTTATTTGATAATACCGGGTTGGTTGACAGGGATTCGGTACCGGTTAGAGCCATGAAAGGGGGATTCGCTCCGCGGCCCGCGGCCAAGATGGAAGCTGGAGAGATGCACAAAGATAAAATGGAAGCACCCGCCGGCTCAGAAGGAGCCGGCAAGAAACCCGTTCGCGTCAGAGAGTACTTCCCCGAAACACTTTATACAAACCCGCAAATCATAACGGATGAGAAGGGAAATGCAGAGATAGGACTGAAAATGGCGGACTCCATCACAACCTGGAGAATGTCGGTATTCGGTAACTCCGCAAGTGGGAAAATGGGCAACCTGCAGAGCGGAATAAAAGTATTTCAGGATTTCTTCATTGACATAGATTTCCCCGTGGCGCTCACGAGAGGCGATGAGATTTCAGTGCCGATTGCCGTCTATAACTACCTCAAGGAACCGCAGACAGTGAAGATCAAGGTTGAAAAAGAAGACTGGTTTGAAATGATGGACGGCGTGTTCGAAAAAGAGTTGAAACTCCAGAAAAACGAGGTTAAGGGAGTCAATTTCAGGATTAAAGCTAAAAAGCTTGGCAAACACAAACTTACAGTATATGGATACGGCTCAAAAATGGAGGATGCAGTACGAAGAGAGATTGAAATCCTGCCTGACGGAAAAATGTTCATGCTCAGTAAGAGCGACAAAATTCAACAGGAGATCAATGTGCCGGTCAATATCCCGAAAGGAGCCGTCAAAGGGGCGTCCAAAATCCTCGTCAGGCTCTATCCGGGAGTTATATCCCAGGTGGTGGAGGGACTGGACAAGATATTGCGCATGCCATGCGGATGCTTCGAGCAGACATCTGCCTCCACATACCCCAACGCCCTCGTGTTGGAATACCTGAAAAAACAGAAGAAGGTAACTCCCGAGATACAGATGAAAGCAGAGGGATACATAAACACAGGTTATCAAAAGCTTGTCAGCTTCGAGGTTCAGGGCGGAGGCTTCTCCTGGTTTGGTACCGCTCCCGCGAACAGGGTTCTGACGGCGTTTGGCGTGATGGAATTCTGTGATATGGCAAAGGTTCATGATGTTGACGAGAACCTGATTGACCGCACCCGGAGATGGCTTGCAGCACAGCAGAACAAGGACGGCTCCTGGAGTCCCGACAAAAACTACTGCCATGCGGAGAGTTGGGCGAAGATGCAGGGCGGTGGAAAGATCCCCGTAACTTCATATATCGTATGGGCATTGGCGGAATCGGGACACGAGGGAGAGGATCTGAAAAAGGGAATGGCTTTCTTAAAGAAAAAAGCCGGCGATCTGAATGACCCATACGTCCTCTCGCTTGCCTGCAACGCATTTGCCACGGTGGAACCTGAAAGTCAATTCACAGCGGAATTGATAAAGAAACTTGCCAAAAAAGCAAAGATAACGGCAGGTGAAGCATACTGGGCGACAGGCATACAGACCGGGACATTTTCCAGGGGCAAATCAGCGAACATCGAGACAACCGCCCTTGCGACACTTGCATGCCTTAAAGTGAAAAGATATGAGAACCTCGCGAGCAAGGGGATAAGCTTCCTCGTTAAAAACAAAGATCCATACGGAACCTGGGGCACAACGCAGGGGACGATCCTTGCAATGAAAGCGTTGCTGACGGCACAGGATAAGGCGACACAAAAGGTAAACGCAAAAGTGAAGATAACAGTGAACGACGAGAGGAGCGAGGAGTTCGAAGTTACATCAGAAAACTACGATGTATATCGCCAGGCGGACTTCGGCGATGTAACGAAAAACGGGAAAAATAAAGTAACTATAACAATCTCCGGCGAGGGTTCCTGCTACTACCAGGTGGCGACGAGATACTACATGCCCTGGGGAGATATGGCGAAGAAGAAAAAGCCTCTCTCAATCGGCGTGAAGTATGACAGGACAAAGCTGAAAGAGAACGACATGCTCACCAATACAGTAACAATCCGGAATAATACGAAAGCTTATATGAAGATGGTAATGGTTGACCTGGGAATCCCCCCCGGATTCAGCGTGATGACTCCCGATCTGAATGAGCTTGTCGGCAAGAAGTTTATGAAATACTCAATGACATCAAGACAGATTGTCATATACATAGAAACAATGAAACCCGGCGAGAACTTACAATTCAAATACAGACTGAAAGCAAAGTTCCCGTTAAAGGCGAAGACACCGAGATCGAAGACATACCAGTATTATAACCCCGATGTTAATGATGTAACAAAACCTGTGATGCTGGAGGTTGATTGAGGTTTGACATAATTGTAGTTAGAATTCCCATTTCTCTCTTTCCATGAATCCTTCTAAATTTGTACATTCTATTTTGAAGTACTTACAGACATTTGGTATCTTTGCGGCGTTTTCTTTAAATTTTTCTTCGGTTACTACACAGGCATTTTTTATTTTGGCAGATGCAATTACAAATGGGTCTGCCACCGTTCCCCCTTTTAATATTTTCTTCTGATCTACCAAATCACGAAAATGTTGAATGCGAAAAATCTCATTGACAAATTTTGTTTCTTCCGGACCGGGAATCAGAAATATCTTTTTATTTAAATATATCCAATCACTCAAGTGTTTCTTCGATATATTGTTATCTAATTCATGATAGACTTCCCGTACCGATAATATTTTATTCTTTAATACCATCTCATCGAAATTCCTCCAGAATGAAGGAAAACGTCCTGGAAAATAATGACCTGCCACAATAAAACTATTGGTATCAAAAATATAAATCATCAATCACCTCGATTTCCTTGACATAATAAAATCCTCCAGTGCCGGAATATTTTTTTCCTTAATATTCAAATAACCTGCAAGTTGTTCAATAGTACAACGCCCTTGATAATACCTATTGAATGCTTGTGTGAGGAATTCTTCGCCAAGGTAAGTAGCCTGTGTGGCATAATAATTTCCGCCACCTTTACCACTTTGTTTGTCTTTTGTCTTTTTTATATATTCTGCATTCCATTGGCTTGCCTTGTATTCACACAGTTCCCTGTCAATTTTTCCGGCATCCAGTAATTTCCTGAGAATTACTTCGCGGCTTACTTTATAATGCATTGCCATTTTATTCGCAAAGACCTCGATGTCTTCATTCACAAAAGTTCTATCAATTCTGTGTCTAAAATCCTCATATGGGACTAGAAACTCCGAAGCAAATTTATTACAGAAAACTTCAATGTCTTTTGAAACTCCCGAAAGCGAATCTATATATCTATCATATGGAATTGTAATACCGTTTATTTTTAATAGAATGTGAGACAATTCATGAAAAATAGAAAAAATCTGACGAGTCGCTGTTGTGCTATTGTTTAGGTATATCACAGGGAATTCTTTGTCTGTAAGACAAAAACCGGAAATGCCTTTTTCTTTGAAAGACCTCTTGAAAACAAAAACACCCTTATCCTGAATAACTTCTCTCCATTGATTCAACGCATCCCTGGAACTTCCCCATTCCACCTGTTTCTCAAGTGAAATTCCCAGGTAGTCTCTTACCTTATTCGTTTCAACCGATAAGTCCAGATGAAAATCGAGTTGAATATCTCGAAAGACTTTTTGCGGGGATGGATTGATACCATCATTCAATTCAGCAAGAGCTATCTGCATTGCCTTTGCCTGACGAATTGCATAAAGGGTATCGGGTGATAGTTGATCAATTTTAAAACTGGGCAATGTTCTGAATTTTTGCCTCACATCGGGTTCAGGAGGAGGTTCTGGAAAGAAAAAAAGAGCGATAGGACGTTTGTAAATCTTGTTCGCAAGTTGTTCTAATTGAATATAAGTCGGTACACTTTTCCCGGATTCCCATTCCCTGATAACGTCAATCTTCTTTTTTATTTTTTGGGCTATTTTATCTAAAGAATAGCCAGACTTTTCTCTTGCCCATTTCAAAATTCCTGGATTTATACCTTCAGTATAATTAACCATTTAGAGCCATTCCTTGTGAAAGAGTATATTCAATAAAATGAATTGAATTCCTTATTTCCCGTTCTTTATTTTTTTCCTTCCCCTACAAATTATTCAGGAGTTATGCATTACTGATTTCTCTTTGTCTTCTGTAGTAAATGGATGGTGAAAATGAAACCTGACAACTGATTACCGATTTCCGGCCTCTGGCTTCTGCCTTCCGTTATCCATTATCTATTTTCCACCCTATACATTCGTCATGTTCGCCCCGTTTACTATCTCTCCGGTTTCCAGATCCTGCTGGGTTCGTGCTCCCTGGGTCTGCAGGGAATATTTCTCGAAGTAATCCTGCTCCCCACCCACTTTTTCCAGATCATAATTTGCATTTTCAATAATATTTCTCGCAGACAGGACACCGGTTTCGATGGAGTGATCCTGTCGGTTCCGGCTACTGAATACTGATGACTGACGAATGTTTTTTTTAATATTGTCCACTCATCCGTTTCATGATATACTTCTATTTGGTTGTATTTATTAAAAATATTTCAGGGGGTGGGAAAGATGGAGGTAGGGAATGTAAAGCAGGGAATCTCTTCGATAAAGACGGGTAACTCCAATGAGCATATTCCTGTTCAACTCCCCTCTAAGGATGTCTTCGAGAAATCAAGTAAAGAATCAACATCAATGGGATTATATAATAAAACCGGGTTAAGAACCTCACAAGCGTTAGACATACTTTTTTCTCCCAAAAATGACAGCGATTGCGTAAACATCATCGATCTCCAGAGGAAGGGATTTGTTGCAAACTCAACCGTTTTTGCTCCCCGAACAAAAACTCTTTATGCAAGTCTTATCCTTGAAAAAGAGAATAGTAAAGAAAATTTCCTTGCCGCTTTTAACATCGATGGCACTCAAAAGTGGAAAGTTCCCTTCGAGGGATATCATCCTAAATTGGTTCCCGATCATGAAAGCGGTGTAATTGTCCGGCAGGGAAGCAAGATTCAGTCTTATGATGTCAATGGAGATAAAAACTGGGAAGTTAGGGAGGATAATATTAAATACGACAATCTTCCGGTAGTCGGCGAGGATAATACAGTTTATTATACCACGGCAAGAAAAAATAAGATGCATGTTGTTGCAGTAAAAGACGGAAAAGAAAAATGGGCATATAAGACGAAGAACTTCCTTGGCACTCCGGGGCTTATGGTTACAAAAGACGGACATGTCTTCTTTAGCCTTACAGAGAAAAGATTATGTGATACACTTTCTAAAAAGATGTTATTATTACATGACATCAAAGATTTTCTGGTTTGCCTAAATCCCGACGGATCTTTAAAATATGAAAAGGAATACGAGAGAAGTGCCGACGGAAATTGTCATTCCATAGAAGGTCCCAACGGACATATCTATTACATCTCAGGGAAACAAACCAGCTTGGAATGTATGGATATTGATGGGAATAAGATATGGGAATTTGATGCAGAGAAAAAGATTGTCCATTCCCCTGTACAGGACTCCGGGGGAAATATTTATATTGCTTGTGGAGATACCAATAACACCTTTTGCGATGAAGGCTTCTCCATTACCTGCATTAATGAAAATGACGGTAAAGTGAAATGGGAGAAAAACTTTGATAGAAACATCGTCACATCTCCCATTGTCGGGGACGACTGCATATATATACATACAACAAGCGGAACGTTTGGAAATGATGAAGTGATTAAAAAAATATCAAGGGATGGAAAAACAGCCAGGAATGTTAGCTCTTCCAAAAAAGACTGCGATGGATTGACTTATCTTTCCAGGGACACTATAATCACCCACACGGATGAAACCAGGCAGTTTGTTAAACTCGGGGGAAAATATGATTCAATCGAGGAATTCCCGACAAAGGAGAAACCGGAAGGAACCGGTAGGATTGAGATTCAAAAAGAATCGGTTATTATCGGTGGTGTCAAATTGGATATTCACAAAAAAATGGGCATAATCTTACCCCATCAGGCCGGCCTGGCTTTTCGGGAAATGGGAAACGAGAAATGAGAGGCGGGAGATGGTTTTTCAATACAGAGTTCACAGAGATTTTTCAAGGTCTTACCACGAAGGCACGGAGATTCCGGGGGGTTGAATGGGGTTTCAACTATGAACACATAGAGGATATGGAGATTTTTTTACGGTTAACAAACAAATCCTTAATCCATTATCCCACAACCGACCACTGATTATCGGGACGAGGACGTCCCTCCTACAAACCTGGAAACGGGAATTGAGAAGTGGAAAACAAGATCCGCAATCCATTTATCTGTTATCCGTCATCCGACCTCTGGCTTCCGGCATCTGTTATCCATTTTCCATCTTACATATTATATACTTATCTACTTCGCCTTACTTACCATCTCTCCGGTTTCCAGATCCTGCTGGGTTCGTGCTCCCTGGGTCTGTAGAGAATATTTCTCGAAGTACTCCTGCTCCGCACCCACTTTTTCCAGATCGTAATTTGCATTTTCAATAATATTTCTCGCAGCCAGGACACCGGTTTCGATGGAGTGATCCTGGTTGTTATATCTGAAACGCCCCGCTCTGCCGACAAGCTGAAGGTTGGTAAACTGCTTCAGATAATCCTTGATTAAGCCGGAGTGCTTTTGATATGTGAGATCATATATGGGATAGACGAAATCCTCGCGATGCTTGTGATACTCAATTACATCCCCGCGCTTGATAAAATTAAGCTTTTCCAGATGCTCAAGGGTTATCTCGAATAACTCGTCGGTGGAGCAGTCCCATCTGGAATCATCGGGGAAGACAAAATGCTCAACCCACAGAGAAGTCTTGTCCTCCGGCGACATGGCGAGACTGAAATTCTTGGGCTCATGCATCCTGCCGAAGGGTATGTCCTTGTCGGGAAAATATATCCAGTTGTCCTGGCTTACGCGCTTCTTGTTGATTTTCATGAAAAGATAAACCTGATATCGATATTTCAATTGTTCCGCCGCCCGGATTACTTCCTCCGGAGCGACGGGACGCAGCATCTTCACAAGCTCGGTTACGGGAATGGAAGATATGCACTGATCGCATTCAAACGTATCCCGGCTTCCGTCAGGTTTTTCCACAGTAACCGAAGTTATACCCTCGTCGGAATGATCCAGTTGGCATACTGTGGCATTTGTGACAACGGTCGATCCTTTTTTCTCCATTTTATCCGCCATCATCTCATAGGTTTGGCTTGCGCCCATCTCCGGATAATAAAACTGGTCAACAAGTGTCTTGGGTCCCTTTGTGCCCTTGAATATTGCCTTTTTCATGAGCGCCATCAATGACAGCCCCTTGATTCGTTGTTTGGCCCATTCTGCCGATATTTCTTTAGCAGGGATCCCCCATATTTTCTCTGTATAGTTTATCATATTCAGATTTGCCAGGGTATTTCCAAATTCGAGTATGACAAAATCCTCAAAATCCTTTATCGGCGGATTGAACAAGTGTTTGCGAAACCTTGAGTAAAGATAATCTATCATTGCCCTGAAAGCTTTGAGCAGTCCGAGATTTTTTAGAGCATCAGCCATCTGAACCGGGTACATAAAATATTTGCCCTGTATATAAAAACGGGTGAAGCGATCAACAAGAATCCATTGCTCGTGGAGGATTTCCTCGATCATCTTATACAAGAACCGGTTTTTACTGAAGAACCTGTGGGGTCCTATGTCGCTCCGCCATTCACCGAACTCTATCGTCTTTGCAAGGCCTCCGACTTTTCTCCACCTCTCGAGGATAGTGGATCGGTAATCGTTTTTCGAAAGCTCATACCCGGCAGAGACACCCGCGGGGCCACCGCCAAGTATAAGTATATTTGAATCTCTATCTGATGTCATGCTGTTTCGATCCTTATTATGTTTTGGTATCCCCTATTTCCCGAATTATATTATCTATCCTGCCGAAAACAGGAAACGGGAAGCGGGAAATGGGAAATGGGAAATAGGAAGATGGAATGAGGATAATGGATCCATTTTCCAATTTCTTTTTTCTTTTATCCTTTTGTGTCCTCTGCGGTGAATATTTACTTTTCTTGTATGATATTGATTTAAGTAGGATTTATCAAAGCTGATATTTAATGTATTATTGATGAAAAGCCGGGATGAAAAACCAAAAAACGAGGACATTTCCGTGGAAGCGGAGATAGATTCAATAACGAATGACAACATAACAGATGAAGCTGTAAAAAAGCCTCCCCGTAAGATTTCGTTATATCAGGAGATGATAGCGGTAGCAGTTTTCCTGATTATTGTATTGATTTTCAAATTCCGCCCTCTTTTTGCCCGATTCAATGAGCTTGTTTTCTGGAGTTTGGGTGACGAGCTTTATTTCTGGCACTGGAGATATTGGGTGGCATCACAATTTTTCAGGACTTTTTTACACGCCCAAACTTTCAGCCTGTGGAATTTTATATATTTTGGGATCCTTGCAAACAGCGGTTTTCCTGAGGCGGGAAATGTTTTTGACTTGATTTTCATATCCCTGCCGTTAAACAAAATTTTTCCATATCCCATGTTTTACAACATCAAGATCATGTTGATATTGGTTTTCAACGGATGTGCGGCATATTACGTAATAAAGAAACTCACGAAAAATTACGGAGCCTCAATAATATGCAGTCTGTTTATCCTCATGAACCCGTATGTCTTCTTTATGGTGAATATATCAAGACTGAGGGCGGCAATACTGGGGTTTATGATACTTTGCATTTTTTACCTCTACCGGGTATCGGTTGATAATAAATGGAGAGACACGATTCTATCGGGAGTTTTTCTTGCCCTGACTTCCATTATATACTGGTTCTATGGGATATTTCTCATATGGATAATAATCTTGCTTTTTCTCGGAAAGGCCTTTCTTCTTTACAGGCAGAAAAATAAAAAGGCGATTAAGACACTCCTGGCAAGGGTAGCTGTGATTATCGGCATATTTGCTGTTATCGCAATAATTTTCTTCCTGCCGTATGAGATGGGGACAATTTCACTCAATTACCCCGATCTGAAGTTTTTTGTCCCGTTTCCTTCCCTGGACAGGGCGCTTTCTGAAACCTCAACTCAGTTTAATGAATACGGGTTCCCGTGGGTGACAGCGCGATTGATCCTGTCGGACTCAATTGTCGTTACTTTCCATTTCTCCCTTGTTTTATGCCTTGCCGCGCTTTTTGCTTTCAAGGGGAGGAGGAAGTTGTCATTCTTTTTTCTTGCCCTTTTCATTATTTTTATGATCCTCAGTTACGGGCCATATCTCAAAGTATCGGAATCAAGGGATATCGGTGAGTTCGCAAAGATTGCGGGGCATCCCATACCTTTGCCCTACAAATACCTTTTTCATTACTTGCCTCCTGTATCCAGGCTTCAACATCCCGACCGATTTCTTTCAATAGCGGCGATTGCGCTGATGTTCCTTGCGGGAATGGGAATAACGGAGATTTACAACTATTTGAATAGAAAAAAACTCCTGTTGAGATACCTGATTTTTATCATTCTTGCCGTTCCTCTTCTCTATAATCTCCCTGTCAGGAGAACCGAGAAGACAATTCCACTGATCTGCGAATTGAGGATCCCATCTGTCTATAAGGAGATGGGAAAGCAGGATTATCTCTATGGAATAGTCGAGTGCCCGTGGGAAAAGAATATAGATCGACTAAATTTTTACCAGACATTTCACAAAAAAAAGTTCTATGGCTCATGGTGTATGAACCTGCTGGGCGGTGTGGAATTCCTCCGCGAGGGGAATCTTTACGAAATATGCCGTCCCGAGGAGTCCCTCAAATCTAATAAGTTTATCGAGTATCTCAAAAAGTCTCCCGGTGGTGAGGATGTTAATTTTACACAAAAGGATATAAGGGAAGTCTCGATGTCGGGGTACAGGTATGTTATCCTTCACGAGTGGGATTTTCCGTCTTCCCGCATGAAAAACCAGCCATACCCAAAAAGCAGGAAAGACTCATATCTCAAAGTAAAAAGCAAATTGGAAAAAATACTTGGAAAACCGGAGAAACACTGGGAAATAAGATTTGTTTTTGACGGAAGGGGTATTCCCACACCTGTAAAAATGATTCCTTTTGAGATGTCGGTATTTAAGTTGGAGAAATAAAAAAATAAAGAATATAAAAATGACTCTTCGCTATATTGTGCGGGTAAATATTTGGAGGATTAAAATTAACCGCAAAGAAGCAAAGAACGCAAAGGGCTTTTTTTACCCCAAAAAATGCAATTATAATTAGGACTTACGCAATTGTCATTCTGAACGGATCACGAAAGACTTGCTTTACTCCAATGACTCTCTCAAAGACGGAATTTTCTTGATCTACGGAGATTTACATAGTGAAGAATCTCTTGAATAATTGCCTGCAGGAGAGCATTTGTCGCGGATAGAGATCCTTCGCCTTGGAAGACATCGGAGGTAAGTAAAACCCGTTCGTGCCAAGATTTATTCAGGAAAGAAAAAGATCGTATTCCGCTCAGGATGACAGTTTCACGCATTTCTTTCTTGGAAATGTGTAAGTCCTGTTAGCAGTGAATCCTTGTATAAAATAAATTCTCCGCGCCCTCTGCGGTGAATAGATAAAAATCAACATAGACGAACAAAGGAAAGGTGAAAACTAATATGATCTCAACTGAAGCTAAAAAAGAACATTTCTATATTGCCGAGAGGACGAAAAAGATAAAAGGATCGGGAATCAGAAAAGCATTTGATATGGCATCACAATTAAAAGACGCGATCCACCTGGGACTTGGAGAACCTGATTTTAACGCCCCGGAAGAGCTGAAAATGCTTCTGAAAATGGCTGTCGATGAAGGATACGACCATTATACTCCCAACGCGGGCTTCCTCGATTTTAGAACGGTTCTTGCGGAAAAACTGGAAGAAGAGAATGGCATAGAATATGACCCGGAAAAAGAAATAATGGTTACAGTAGGCGCAATGAACGCCATTCACCTTGCCATCCTGTCCATTGTGAATCCCGGTGATGAGGTGATAATGCAGGATCCGTCTTTTGTCGGCTTTGAGCCCTGTATTTTAATGGCGGGTGGAGTGCCGGTAAAGGTAGCGTTGAGGGAAGAGTTTGACTTTGAAGTTCAAATTGAGGATATCGAAGCAAAAATAACCGATAAAACAAAAATGTTGATTCTCAATACACCCCACAATCCCACCGGGGCGGTAATACCCCGGCAGACTATCGAAAAAATAGCTGACCTTGCGTTGAGGAATGATATATTCATCATTGCCGATGAAGTCTATGAGAAACTTATATATGACGGACGGGAGCATGTGAGCATAGCGTCATTGCCCGGTATGAAAGAGAGAACCCTCACGGTTCATAGTTTTTCCAAGACATTTTGTATATGCGGTTGGAGAATCGGGTATGCGGCAGGACCAATACCTCTTATCAACGAGATGATTAAATTTCAGCAATTCGACTCCGTCCATCCTCCGGCACCCATACAGAAAGCTGTACTTTTCTATTTGAGCCGATCAAATGAGTTTGTTGATTATGTCAAGAAAGTTTATGTTTCCCGGAGAGATTATATGGTGGACAGACTCAATTCCATTGATGATGTCTCCTGCATAAAGCCCCATGGAGCTTTTTACATTTTCCTGAATATCAAGCAGTTGGAGTGTACATCGGGAGAATTCGCACGGTTCCTTCTGGAAAAGTACCGCGTTGTAACAATACCGGGGACGGCGCTTGGCGATGCCGGCGAGGGATATATCAGAATCTGCCTGACTGTTCCCATAGAACAGCTTGAGGTAGCATGCATCAGGATAGAAAAAGCTGTGAAGCAAGTCCTGAGAAACGGCGGAGTTGAGTAAAACTTTTGTTACTATTCACCGCGAAGTTCGCAGAGGACGCAGAAATTTTTTTTCTCTGGTTATCCTCCGCGAACTCCGCGATCTCTGCGTTGAAAAACAAATTAATTTATATCGGAAAGTGGGATATATCAAATTGGCTAGAACAAAAGACATTATTAATTTCTACAGGCAAATAAACAATATGCCATCATCGGCGGTGAAATCCCCGGATTCCGATTCGGAGAAATATATCACATATAACGAAATTCCCCGGGAGATTGTTGAACTTCATGGCGCCTGGCTTCAATCGGAACACGACAGACTCAAGGTTATGTTTGAAGCGGAAAAAGAAGTCCTCAATTCCGGTGTAAGATTTATAGCGGGTGTTGATGAGGTTGGAAGAGGTCCCCTGGCGGGGTCTGTTGTCGCCTGCGCTGTCGTCTTTGACGGTTTCAGGTTCCTCCCGGGTTTGAATGATTCGAAAAAGATAAAAGAGGATCTGCGAGAGATTTTATTTGATGAGATATATAAATGCGCCCATGTTTCAACGGGACATGCGGATCCCGGTGAGATTGATCGTATAAACATTCACAGTGCGGCGCTTCTTGCCATGAGGCGTGCAATT
The DNA here is from genome assembly GCA_021107945.1 of Vulcanimicrobiota bacterium. Lineage (GTDB taxonomy): Bacteria > Vulcanimicrobiota > JAJTBE01 > JAJTBE01 > JAJTBE01 > JAIORV01. Next base: position 31,832 of record JAIORV010000174.1, read on the forward strand.
GAAGGGCTTCCCATAAAACCGGGTATGATCTTTGTCGATGGAAGATTCACCGTCCCCGGGATAGATTGCCCGCAGCAGCCCGTTATAAAGGGCGACGGAAAGGTGCTGTCCATTGCCGCCGCCTCGGTGATAGCAAAAGTTACCCGTGACAGGCGAATGTACGAATACGACAAGGAATATCCCGGCTATAGCTTTTCGTCCCACAAGGGATACTGCACAAAAAAGCATGTGGATGCAGTAATGAAACTGGGTCCCTGCCCCATTCATCGCAAATCCTTCGAACCCATAAAAAGTATGGATTCCCCCGGAGAACAGTTAAGTTTTATATGAGGAGGTTGATTTATGAGCAGGAATCCCTCCAGAAAACATCTTGGCAGAGCCGGGGAGAATTTTGCCGCCAGGTTCGTGGAATCACGGGGGCTTGAAATACTGGAGAGAAATTACAGAACGAGGGAAGGGGAAATTGATATAGTGGCAAGGGACGGCCATATTATTGTATTTATAGAGGTCAAAACCCGTCGCACGGATACATGCGGACTTCCAATCGAGGCAATAGACGAGAAAAAACAGGAAAAGCTAAAAGATCTCGCCGAGTTGTACCTGATAAACAAGGACTTGTCGGATCCGGAGGTTCGTTTTGATGCATTTACAATAAGGTTTGACAGTGAAAAGGGCAAATGGGTTGCACAGTGGATAAAAAGGGCGTTTTACTAGGGTATTAACCGTTAGATATTCAAACAGGAAGAAATCCTTTACTGATGAATATTGTAACCCGTATTCCCGACTGGCGGTGTGATTTGATTTATGGCGATACAAAAAGGAAAAATACTAAAAGATAAATATAAAATTCTTGATATCCTGGGCAAGGGTGGGCAAGGCTGTGTCTATCGCGCCTATGACATGAAAAGAGGCTTCTATGGGCGCGGCGAAGTTGCAATAAAAGAGATGCGCCGCGGCAGGGACTGGAAAATGGACATGGTTAATATGGACTTTTTCAGGCAGGAAGTTCAGACCTTGGCACAACTCAGACACCCATATCTCCCCAGGGTTTTTGATGTGTTTACAGAATCGGGGAGTTTCTACATTGTCGAGGAATACATAGAAGGTCCCACGCTTGAAGTTTATCTGAGAAAAGAAAAAAAAGTCTCTCCGCTAAAAGCTGTCGATCTTGCCCTTCGTATTGCGGATATACTCGATTACTTACATCAGCAGTACCCGCCCATATATTACAGGGATCTGAAACCGGCGAACCTGATTATACAACCCGGTCGTCTGTATCTCGTGGATTTCTCGGGGTGTTATATCCCGATGATGGGATTCGGCGAGGGTGTTGCTGTACGCACCAGAGGGTATTGCCCGCCGGAAGCATATACCACGACTACGGCCGACCCGACGTTCGACGTTTATACCCTGGGAATAGTTTTATATCAGATGGTAACAGGTGCGAATGTGGGAGAGTTCTCCGGCACGCCGCCGCCTCTTGATGTAAAAAGGGACAAGGTTCCGCCGGAGCTTGTAAAAATCATAAACAAGGCCATAAAAAAGAATAAAATGTCCAGGTATCATACGATCTGGGAGATGAAAATCGAGCTGGAGTCCCTTGAAAAGCAGATCAGGGCGACGAATCATTCAACCGTGCCCAAAGAAGGGGAAAAGCTCAAGACTCCAAAAACCCCGTTGAAATACATACTGAAAAATGCCGGTAAGAAGATACTATTCCCTCTGCTGGATATTCTTGTATTGTTCATGATCCCGGCAATGATTGTCAGACCTGCGTATGCAAAATTCATACCCTTTGCACATAGCGAAACTGCTCCGGGTTGGAAATTCTACATCCTGGTTTTCCTCATACTTATCATTCATATTATTCAACGACATTTTATTGACTGGATTTATTTAGCGGGTACATATTTCAGATATCTCCATTTTCCCATCAGGAACTATTTTGATATTCGTCCCATTCGTTGGTTCCTGGTGTTAGAAATAATTCTAATACTATATATATATTTCAAAATATTAACATTATAAACAGGAGTGGTCATAATGAGCAAAGAGAGCAGAGCAATTCTAAACATCGGAATTATTTTTATCATTCTTTCAGCCTTTTTTTTCGCAGGATGCGGCGGTAGCAGTGGTGGTGGAGGAGATGCCACTCCCACCCCAACAAATACAGGATGGGTATCCCAGGAAACGGGCACGACAAATGACTTGAATGATGTATTTTTTGTTAATACCGGTTCGGGTTTGATGGTCGGGAACATCGGAACCATACTAAAAACAAGCGATGGGGGGACAAGTTGGTCATCCCGGGATTCAGGCGTTTCCTCGAACCTGAAAGGACTTCATTTTAGCGATGCCGACTCCGGCGTCATTGTGGGAGATTCGGGAGTAATCCTGACCACCTCGGACGGAGGCGAAACCTGGGGCGAGAAAAACACAGGGCTCTTCCGCCAGACATCCTCGGGACTGAATGACGTTTTTACCGTGGGATCCTCCATATGGATTGTCGGCGATAGCGGATCAATCCTCCATTCCCCTGACGCCGGCGTTACATGGACCTCGCAGACATCGGGGACTTCATCAAACCTTTATTCTATCCAATTTGCCGATTCGACAACGGGATGGATTGTCGGAGACAGCGGCGTGATATTGCATACAACCGACGCCGGCGTTACATGGGCACAACAGGTATCAGGTGTTAACGGCGCATTACACGGCGTTTTCTTTATTGACTCCTTCAACGGCTGGGCTTGCGGAGCAGGCGGAATATTGATTCATACTGCAGACGGAGGCGCGACCTGGACAACACAAACATCCCCGACCGAAGAAAATCTCTATAATATTTATTTTGTGGATTCAACAAATGGATGGGCTGTCGGGGCTAACGGGACAATAATTCATACCACAACAGGAAAGGGCAACTGGGCAAATCAAAATTCCGGTATTTCAAACAACCTGAACGGAGTTCATTTCACGGACAGGAACAATGGACATTCATCGGGATCCGGCGGTTCCGCCCTTGGCACAACAAGCGGCGGAGAACCGACACCGACACCGACCGTATCACCCACCTCCTCACCAACAACATCGCCCTCGCCCACACCCTCACCAACGGTACCTCCTTCTCCTTCACCCACAACAAGCCCGTCTCCAACTCCATCGCCTACAACCACTCCCGGACCGGGACCCGGTGAAAAGAAATGGCAGGGATCCGTCGTTATTGACGGGGGAGCGGATGAATTCGCAGGAGAACAACAAGTGGCCGTTGGTACCGACGGTACCGCAATTGCTGTATTTATGCAGATTGACGATTCACAAGGTATTTTAAATGCAAGAAACGGCGGAAGAGATGTTGTTTATGCAAGAAAATGGAACGGATCAGGATGGGAGATTATCAAGCAGATTGACGATATAGCGGAAGGAGATTCAGCGAATCCTAATGTTGCATTTGACTCTCAGGGAAATGCAATATGTGTATTTGTCCAGACTGATGGTGTCAAGCGCGTTGCCGGCAGGTACAAGCTTTTTGCAAGAAAACTTGATAAAGGCTCTGCGAATTGGGGTGCCTCGGTTATCATAGATGATCCGGCACAGGGAAGCTCCGGTTTACCGGAGATAAAATTTGCTCCCGACGGAACCGCTCTATGTGTCTTTGCTCAGACGGTCGGTGCAAATGAAAGGATTTATGCAAACTATTATAACGGCACAAATTGGGGAGTCGCAGGGATTATTGATTCCGGAGCGGATCAAGGGGCGGTCAATCCAAAAGTTGCAATTGACAATAACGGAAATGGAATCTGTGTTTTTGTTCAAAGTGACGGGGTAAGGGACAGGATATATGCGAGGAAATGGGACGGCAACACGAAAGACTGGGGAAATCTCAATACAATTGATCTCGACGGTGTGAATGCAGGTGACGCTGAGGGAATTGTGGATGTCGCCTTTTCTCCCAATGGCGATGCAATTGCCGTGTTTGACCAGGTGCAAAAAAATATTCCCGTTGTTGGAGATATATCCAGGGCATTCGCGAACAATTGTCAAGCCGGCGCATGGCAGGGCGCCGTTCCCCTTAGCCAGGATCCCACAGGCTCCGCAATGCCTGCGATCGCTACGGCAAATGACGGCAGCGCGTTGGCGGTGTTTGTCAAGCAGGATGACGGTGTCGGTCATGAAAGGATATTTGCCAATCGTTGGGACGGAGCAGCCTGGGGGACTCCCGAAGCGATTGACGATCCCACCGAGAATTTTTCCAATTCACCCGACATTGCATTTGACAGCCGGGGCAATGCATTCTGTATATTCACACAGTTTACAGATGCTTTTGCTTTTAGAACATTTGTCAGCAAGTGGAACTACACTCACTGGAGCTCACCTGTGGCAATCGATTCCGCCTGTATCGGACTTGCAATCTCACCACCCCATATCGCTTTTGACAGCAATGGAAATGCCGTTGCTGTTTTCAACGAATACCCGGATATAATGACCCCGAGGGTATATGCGAATGTGTATAGATAATGTGGGAGACGAGAAGTGAGAAACGAGAAATGAGAAATTGGAAATTGGATATTGGATCCATTTTCCAATTTCCATTTGTGATGAATAGATACATTATGTCAGCGATATTATTGTTTGTGTTATTGCTCTTTCCGGGAAATGTCCGGGCAGATACGGGGAAAACACATATTTTATACCATTATCCTGAGTCGGAAATGAAGATATCCAGCGCGCTCAAGATAAAAGCTATAACCGTTCCCATATACAAAATCGGCGTCGGCAAGGAAGAGAGAATTAAGATTGCCCTCGTTCAAATAGGCATATCGAAGAATTTGACAAGAAGCGAACTTGCAAGAAATATCCTGAAAATAATTAAATCTGCCTTTGAAGTGGATCCGACCCTCCACAGGATAGATATTTACGGTTCAGACAGACCCGATACAAAAACCGCGAAAGGTGAAGTACTTTTCAGCATATCCGCTCTTCACACGGATATTCACCGCATTGATCCTCACAAATCGTCTTCAGGTAACTTAAATACATTCGGTCTTTTTTATATCTCAGAGAAAATAAAAGATCCGCTTCTTTCCTGGCGGCAAGTTGCAATGAAACGGATACACCGGATTCTTTTGATGAAAGAAAAGACAAGAAAGAAAAAAAGCAAACCCGGTAAAGGCGAAAATACCCCTGATAAAAAATCAAAGTATTAATTGTCAGGCGTCGGCACTACGTCTGTTACTGATTCATATGGAAGCTTTGAAATGGGATCATGTCCCGGCTCAACCTGCGAGTTATACTTCTTATCGGCATTGGAGCTGTTGAGATCAATTCCATAAGCTCCCGGCTTATTCAGGTTCATCCTCAGGTGCCACGATTTGTCCATTAGCACTTTTACCGGAACCGTCGTTTTTACATTTTCCCGGTAAGGTGTTCCATACTGGGGAGTAACTGTTCTCCATTCCCATTTTTCTTCAAACCTGGTATATGAATATTTACTTATGGCAACAAGCAGGTAATTCATATCGGGAGCCACGCCGGTGAACTTGAACTTGCCTTTTGAATCGGTTCTTGTTATATATTTTCTTGCATGCGCAACCTGGAAGAGTCTCACTTCTAATCCCTTACAGGTGAATTCTTTTCCCGTTTCATCGGGACGATATATCGCACCCGACAGTGTAATTCCACCGTTTCCTGCGGCAAGTAGTTTGCCCTCACATTTGTCCGACACACCCTTTGCCATTGCGACATTGAAAGCATCTTTCCGGACCGGGGAATCTCCATGATAACCGGACATGAGTAATGTTACAAACAGCGCGATAATCGCAGTAAGGATTACAAACGACAAAAGAGTCTTTCCCGATGATCTTCTCTTATTTTTGTTCATAAAGATCACACCTCCCATTCTTTCATGTGGTGAATGGTTACCTTATCCTGGTGGGTGTTACATCCTTTATTATTTCCCTTGCGTTAAATTCCTGATTTCCTCATTTCCTCATTTCCTTAGAGAAAAACCCTGCTTTCCTTACTCACCTTTGCATTGCAAACAGTCTCTCCGCCGATTTCCAGACCCCCGGTTCCGGTGGGTTGTCAACATATTCAATCGCCACTTTTGCCAGGTGTACCACCGCCCACTCGTAATAATGCCACCTGATCGACTCGGGCTGCATATCGGGTACCATATTTGTAAAATCTATCGCTATGGGCTCACCGTCCCGGAATGCAAATTCGCATACATTCATATCAAAATCCAGCACATCGGAGAGCGCAACCGCATAGTTATGAACCCTGCTTCCCTGCTCCGGCGTGAGATGCTGATGATCTATCACATACTGCTCATGGAACGGGGCGTCGGTTTGATACTTGATGGGCATTGTATATTTTCTCCCCAGGCAGAGACATCGCACATAATGGTCATAATCGATAGCCTCCTGCAGAAGCATCAGATTGTCCCCCGATTGATCATACCGGTACATCAACTCGCCGAAATCATGCACCTTATAGACATCACGCCATCCCCATCCGTCGGCAGGCTTAAAAAATGCCGGGAAGCCTATTTTTTCGGTGATACTTTTCCAGTCAAGTGGGAAAACCAGATTCTGGAGACTGTCACCGCCAAAGCCCTTGCCGGGATTCTTCGGAGGCAGTAAAATCGTATCGGGCACGGGAACGCCAATCTCCCTTGAAGCGGTGTAGCCAAAGTATTTATCAACATAAAAACGGAAAGGATTGTTTATTATATAAGTGCCTTCCAGTAAAGCGTGTTTTGTGTATTGAAGGTAATACGGAAACACATGAGATATCCTGTCGATAATCACGCTATATGGTATCTCCATATCAATATCCAATTCCGACACATTGCATAACTCCGCCGTGATCCCGCTGTCATTTGTTCCGTTAATGGTCTCAATAAGATCGCCTATAAGGGGATCCTCTTTCCCTGCGAGGATACCGACAACTCGTGATTTTGGCATAATATCATCTCCTTAATTTTCGCGTCCTCCGCGGTGAATAATTAATTATATCTATTCAGCCCCCTCTTTGGGGAGGAATTTCTAAACCCTGAAGAAACTCTGCGTCCTCCGCGTCCTCTGCGGTAAATAATTAATAACCTAAAACTTACCCGGACTGCCTATTCGGGATTTGACCGCAGATTCCCATTTTTTGAACTGATCCGCCATTAATATTTTCTGGATTTTCTTCGTCGTGCGAGTCCTTATCTTATCAACCCTGCGGGCATAATCCCAGGAAATATAAAATAATATTTTCCTCTGAGAGTCGCTCAGACTGAATATTGTCTTTAAATATTCCGGGTTTAACAGGAGTCTTTTTTTGTAATCGCCTTTATCTCCAAGCTTGTCAAATTTCTGATAGAGACCGTCCCACTTTGCCTCCTGCTTATCATTCAGAATTTTCAGTATCTTCTCAGCGGCACTTGAACGGGCGTTCATTATTTGATCCCGCTCTTTTAAAAGCAATTGTTTGATTTTCATTTCCTGGTGTACCGTGAACCTTACATGCCGTGCAAACTTATCCCAGTGTGTTCTCTTGTATGATTTTGTAGAGAAATGCTTCCTTGGCTTTTTGGGCTTAGGCTTCAAAGTTTTGGGAGCGATGGGTTTTGGAGTTTTCTTCACCACGGGAGTCTTCAAAGGCTTCGGAGTTACAGGCTTCCTTACGGGAGTCTTCTCCAAACTCGGCGTAGGTGAAGGCATTACAGTCTTCTTCGGCTTTGGCACGGGTTTTGGTGTCTTTTTGATTGGCTTTGGCGTCGGAGACTTCTTCGCCGGCTTCGGTTTTGGAGTCTCTTTGCCGGCCTTGGGTTTTGGCACCGGCTTTAAAGTCTTGGGAGTAAACTTCGTTCTCTTGGGTGCAGGAGCCGGGGATGCCTCATCCTTATTCTTATCTCCATCCTTCACATCTTTTTTGGGAGTGGGAGATTTTTTCGAGGAATCGGGAGTGGGTGACGCCTCCTTCTTTTCCGGGGATTTTGGTGAAGGCGACTCTTCGTCGGGCTTCTTTTCAGGTGAGGGTGATTCCTGGGGTTTTCCTCTGTCTTTTAATATCGCCGACGCAATTTGGTTATAATCACCCAGCTTTACTGAGCTGTCAACCACACCAAGGGAAGAAGATATTTGTGAATTAACATTCTCATTTAGCTTCTGTGCCCTTGAGATTTCAGGCGAAAACAACGCAATCGTCGTGAAAATAAAGATTATAATGATAAAAGAAATAAATGCTGTCTTTTTCATTTGACTACCTCTTTCGAGTTGTTTTGTACTTTTATACGGATATTTTTGATAATAATTTTCTTTAAACGGAGTTTATATCCTTCCGTCTGATTTTTATTATGTAACGAATTTGCATGTCAAGTAACTATTCGCGGCAGAGGACGTTGAATAGATACCATGTCAAATTTTTAAAGGAGGGTTCTTCTACTAATTTATAGTATTGTATCATTGTTAATAAGGGGGTCGGACTATGAGAAAAATTACTTTTACCCGAATAATCCTGATTCTGCTGATATTGGGAACATTCTTCCAACAGGCGTCCGCCGTCGAGACCGGGAAAATTCAGATTGTGGAAAGCATTCCTTTAGAAGCGAAAATCGGAAATCAGACTTTTCCCGATACTGTCGACGTCTGGCTGAGGATGATAAACAACGCAAGGAAAACGCTTGATATCGAGGTCTTCTATATTTCCAACAAGAAAGGTCAACCTCTTGAGAAGGTAATCTCCGCAATTGAGAAGGCGGCGGATCGGGGGGTCAAGGTACGGATTATCATTGACTCGAAATTTATCGGAATCTATCCGGAGCCTGCCCGGAGCCTGGGAAAGAGGAAGAATATAAGCTTCAGGATAATCAATTTCAACAAACTGACCGGCGGCGTTATGCATGCGAAGTTTTTTATAGTTGATGGGAGGTTCGTTTTTCTCGGGAGTCAGAATTTCGACTGGCGTGCATTAAATCAAAATCACGAAATCGGTGTGTATATCGAAAACAGGAAGATAGCGAGGGAAATTGAGAAAATCTTTAACCTCGACTGGCAGATTTGCGTTAATCCGAAATCTGCCGGGAAGTTATTAAAACAGAAAACAAATGAGATTATCAATCGCTCGAATCCTGTGAAGATCATGGTTGATGATGAAGAAGTCATTGTTTATCCTGCATTCAGCCCAAAAAAGCTTGCCTATAGCGGAATGAGCCTGGAAGAGGAGGAAATTGTAAGCCTGATGAAATCCGCAAGGAAGGAAATTCTTGTGCAGGTGATGACATACTCACCCAAAACTTACAGCAAGAAGGATCCCTATTATGCGGTTCTGGATAATGCAATTCGGGCGGCGGCTCAAAGAGGCATAAAAGTAAAACTTCTTGTGGCAAACTGGAGCGTTGGCGGGAAAAAAATAGATTTCCTGAAATCTTTGGCACAGGTTCCAAATGTGGAAGTAAAGATCAGCAGTCTGCCTGAGTACAGCAAGGGATTTATTCCCTTTGCAAGGGTGGAGCACTGCAAGTATATGGTTGTGGATGGCAGGATTACCTGGATAGGTACAGGAAATTGGGAAAAAAGTTATTTCCATGCATGCCGTGATATGGGTGTGGTCATCATTAGCAGGAAGATGAGCTCGCAGATGCGCAAGATGTTTCAAACAGGGTGGAATTCTCCGTATGCAGAGGCAATAGATCTTTCGAAAAAATACAAAAGACCAAGGATTAAATAAGCTGATATAGTCTGTCTATAATTCTTCTATGAAAATGTAGAGAATTAAGCTTTATTCAGGAAATATTTTCTAAATTTACTCCCTTTATCCCACCCACAAGCGGGGGGGAGGTAATTTTTTCCCTCTTTGAGGGGGGATGAAGGGGGGAGCCTAAGAAGCTTAACAGGAATTTTATCGAATCCTAATTGATCCCTAATTGATCCCTAATCGATCCATCATTGCTCCCTGATTGCCCCTCCCCAGCCCTCCCCGCAAGCGGGGAGGGAGTTGCTATCATCGTTACAGGGGGATTAAAGGGGGGGCAAATTTGGACAACACCTTAAAAAGGAAACAGGAGGAGTTTGAGAGAAAAATAATTTGATGGCAAATAGAAAATATATCCGTAATAAGTTATCTATTATCCATTCCCTTTCGTGTTTTTCGTGACTTTATGGTAAATGGTATGATATGAGGAGGAGCTAAACTATGAAAAAAATATTCGCATTCATTGGAAGCCCGCTGAAAGAAAAATCAAACACCTATAACCTCACAAAAATGATGCTGGATAAATTAGTGAAAATGGATGGAGAGATCACATACGAGATTCTCACCGCGGGGCATGTCCACATCAAATACTGCACCGGTTGCTGGAGTTGCATGACAAAAGGATTCTGTCCTCTGGACAGTACCGATGACATGGGAGGGATCAGACAAAAAATGATGGATGCCGATTTCATCATAATGGGCTCTCCTGTCTATACAATGTCCGTATCGGGGCAGATGAAGACTCTACTTGACCGTTTCTGTGCCTGGTATCACCTTTTCAAGCTCGCCGGAAAACCGGGGATGACCGTTGCTACAACGGCGGGCAGTGGACTGGAGGAAGTTCATGATCTCCTGGAGATGTTAATGACAGCGTTAGGGATAAAATCCGTGACAAGACTTGAAACATACGCATATTTTCCTGGGATATACAGGGATCCCGAGTCGGCAAGGAAAAAGGCGGAAGAGGCCGCTGAGATCGTATATCCATATATAACCGGGGAAAAGCAAGTTGAATCCGATGAATTCTTCGAGGAATGCTTCAAGATTATGAAGAATAAAGTTACAATGGGCGCAAGATGGCTGGCCGCCGATTACAAGTACTGGGAAGAGCATGGATTCCTGGAATTAAGTTCATATGCCAAGCTGCTTGAGAAGGAAAGAGAAAATGAGTGAACTGCTTGAAAAAGTTTTTCAGGGAATGGAAATGAAAGACAAGAGAATACTCGAAGCCGGTTGTGGAGCGGGAAATACAACTCTTTTCCTGTTGGAGAGAAATGCGGCGATGGTTCTTGCAGTCAGCAATCACCCCGATGATCTGGAGCATTGCAGGAAAATAATTCCAGGAAAGTACCGGGGAAATGTTGAGCTGGTCAATAATGACCTGCGGGATCTCAAACAGGTTGAAGGATCTTCTGTGGATATAGTAACAGCTCATTTCCTCTTTAATGTTGTGAACCCATTTGACGCTGACACAATATTGTGCGGATTCAACCAGGCTCTGAAACCGGGGGGGCTCCTTGTGGTCATCGATTATGCTCCCTTTGACAGTTTTGTTGATGATACTTCATTTATTCAGAGAGACCTGTGGAACATTGAAAATGCAATCTCCGTCCTCCTGGCCGGGAAAAAAATGTACCACGAATATCCCATGGATTGGCTCTCGGAGCACATTGAAATAGCCGGCTTCAAAATAAACGAGGTGTCAATTCCCCTTCAGAGAGTTGAATGGTCACAGGTTCTCCTGATGGGGCATATAAAAGAGACAAGAAGAAGATTAAAGCTTTTGAAAGATGAGAATCACCAACTGGCACTTTCGAAAAAACTTCGAGTCCTCACTCAGCAGGTGGAAAATAATGTAGTTTGCTCGGGGCAGGTGTATTCTATCATAGCGGAAAAAAAATAACGCAGGGGATATGTTGAAATCTGAAATAACAACCGGAATTCTTGTTTAATAAAAAAAGGTTTACCCCGAGCTTTTGTCAAATTTGTTCATGTCCAAAGTGGAAAGATCTCGCAATCCAAAAAGGAAGTGATTATTAATGAAGAAAGCAACATTACTTATTTGCCTGACTGTCCTTCTCTGCCTTGTTATGATATCAAGCGGATGGGCTATGCGGGTGTTTGTTAAGAACCGGCCCATGGGCGGGTTTTTTGTATCAAAAGGAAGCCTTTATGTTAATGTAGAGGAATTCCTCAAAATGTCCCGGTATTCCTGGAAATGGAACAGGGATTCCCTTGTAGTATCAGCGGTAAAAGGCGGCGGTCCCAGGCTCTTGAAAGAACCCGGCAGCTATAATTTTGACGGAAGAAAATTCAAGGTCTCCGACGTCTATTCTGACGGTGTTTTATATGCCCAAGCAAAAACACTGGCAAGTAATATCGGCTTGGAATATACATATACACCCAGCTCGAAAACCATGGAATTCTTTACGGCCTCGTCATATCTTCCAAAATCGGCAACGAAGAAACCCACGACGGCAAAAAGTAAGCCAACTACAGGCTCGGGATCGACCGGCGGAATCGAAACGGCACAGGATACCGGCGAAAAGAGTAAACCGGGAGAGAAAAAAGAAGGCAAAATTGTAACAATCAAAGAAGTGAAAAAATCACTCATCAAACCCAAGAACGAGTACTTCACCGATTCGAGAATGCAGGGAGGCAGACTTACGGGTGGTGTCCGGGGAGAAGTCTATTTCTTCAATAGCGCTAAAGAAAAGATCACCAACATAGATATTAAATTCATGATCTGTGATGGCGACGGCACACCGCTTCAGACCTGGAATTACAATGTCGGGACTCTTGCCCCCAACGAAAAAACAAAGAAATATGAATACTATTTCACGAATCCCTCCTCGTTTAATATCAATAACTCCTCCTTCAAATATGAGTTCACATATAAAGAGCCGCCCAAGGAAGAAAAGGAAGATAAGAAGTAAACAGCTAAAAAGTAAATAGCAAACTTAGTGTTTTAATTATAATATCAGGGGGATTTCATCCCCCTTTTTTTTTATAAGGAAATAAGGATTTTTTTCTCTAAGGAAATTAGGAAAACTAATTACTCACATTTCGCACATGCGAATTTGTTAAGAAGCAATAGAATTTATTTCAAGTGTTTTAGAGTAATAACAGGAGTTTAAAGGTGTTTAAGACAACACCACAATTTATTGTGGTGAATTGAGTGTAAACCCCAC
>JAIORV010000146.1 GCA_021107945.1 Vulcanimicrobiota bacterium
TGGATTTCTTTCAATCCACCGGCTCAGCAAACATGCCGGGCGAACAGACAACACCACAATTTATTGTGGTGAAATGAGCGTAAATCCCACCACTACAGCGTCCTAACCACTTCAGTGGTTTACCTCATCAAGAAACCGTTAAAACGGTTAAATGGGAGATGGAAGGTAGGTTTTATGGGCTTTCTAACCACCCGATTGAAATCGGGTGTTCTCTTAATAACTCAAAAAGTTAATAACAGGACTTACGCATTTCCATTCAAGAAATGTGTAAAACTGTCATCCTGAGTGGAATACGATCAATTTACTTTGTTGCGATCAACCTTGGCAAGAACGGATTTTACTTGCCTCCGATGTCTTCCACAGCGAAGGATCTCTACCCGCGATAAATGATCTTCTACAGGCAATTATTAAATAGATTCTTCGCTATGTAAATCTCCGTAGATCAAGAAAATTCAGTCTTTGAGAAAGTCATTGGAGTAAAGTAAGTCTTTTGTGATCCACTCAGAATGACAATTGCGTAAGTCCCGTAATAAATATGGTAACTATTCAAACCTCTCACTGTAGGAGAGGCTTCCAGCCTCGATTTCACACCATTCCCAGGCTGGTCGGGAGACCAGCCTCCACCCTAATTCTGGTGTGGTCTGAATAAATACTAAATATGGTTATAATGCCATTGATAAAACAAATACAATCGCATTTTTGATAAATTGAGTTACTTAATTAAAAGATGTCAGAGGTGTGTGAAATCTAAGAAATAAGTTCTTTGGACACTACTGAGCTCCCTGAACACTGTCAGTCCGTGGCTGAATTTACCATCTCAGCCACTGCATTCATTACGCCAAGTCTGACATGCTCAAAACATATACCTCCCTGAAGATAAACCGCATGAGGCTCTCTTATGGGTCCGTCACAAGAAAGCTCAATAGATGCTCCCTGAATGAATGTCCCTCCCGCCATTATGATTGGATCCCTGTAACCCGGTAAATCCGCCGCAATCGGCACCGCCATGCTGTCAACTGGACAGGCGTTCTGGATTCCAAGACAAAACACTTCCTGCTTTTCGCGGGATCCCAGTCTTATCCCCTGAATGATATCTGTCCTTGGGTCATCAAACCGGGGCTTCACATCAAACCCCATATTCTCAAGAAAACAACTCGCCCATATTGCACCTTCAAGTGATTCCGCCACAATATGCGGGGCGAAGAAAGCACCCTGAAAAAGAAGTCTGTTGTGTCCCAGTGTGGCGCCCTCATCCCCACCGATTCCGGCGCATGTAAGTGAGGTGGAAGCCCTCTCGACAACATCTCTCCTGCCCACAATACATCCTCCTGTCGGGGCGATTGCGCCTCCCATATTCTTTATCAAAGACCCGCCCATCACATCCGCTCCCAGGTCCGTAGGCTCGATCTTCTCGACCATCTCCCCGTAACAATTGTCTATCATGACAATTATGTCTTTCTTCTTCGATTTTGCGGCGGAAATAATGTCACCAAGGATCTTTACAGAAAACGATGGACGCCATGTATATCCACATGATCTTTGCAGAAAGAGCATTTTTGTTTTTTCACTTATGGCGTCTATGATTGCAGGAATATCGGGCATGTCATTTTTATCCAGTGGAATAATCCGCGCATCTATACCCCATTCATCAAGACCACCCTTCCATCCGGGTTGAAGTCCAAGTATAGGCTTTATGGTGTCATACGGATCACCCGTGGCCATAATTATTTCATCTCCGGGTCTGAGGTTCCCATGAAGCACAACCGCAAGGGCATGAGTGCCGGATACAATCGAATGGCGGACGATTGCCGATTCTGTGTTGAATATCCGGGCAAATACACGGTCGAGAGTTTCTCTTCCGGCATCGGAAAATCCATACCCGGTGGTTCCATGGAAATGATAATCGCTAACCTTCTCCTCGACAAAAGCTTTCAGGACTTTCTTCTGATTGTGAGATGAAATATCTTTCACTTCTTCTCTTTGTTCTCTTGTCATATCAAGAGCCCGCTTTTCCTCTTTCAAAAGGTAATCGGGGAATTCGAATAAGTTCTGTGTATTTTGCATTTTATTCACCTGATTCTATAAAAATTAAAGAGAGGATTTATTACTCTGTCCTATAAAATAGTTATTCAATGACCTCTCAATTGTTACAATTGAATTATTATTTTGAAATAACAAAGCTGACAAATGTTACAATTATACAATTCTAACGGATCTGACTCCATAATATCAAATATTCCACAAATTATTTATCATGCGCTTTTGGGCGCAAGGGATTTGCTTTATTCATGCAAAATTTCAGTTAACAATTTTGTAACAAAATTACCCCTGTTATTGTCTATAGAAAAGAACCGGGAAACAGCAAAAGACAAGGACGATCTCGTTTTTGTACGGCAGTTCAAAAATGGAGATATGCAGTCTTTCGATTTCCTTGTCAAGAAATACTCCCGGAGAATTTACAACACCATTCTCAGGATGGTAAAAAACGACAGGCACGCGGAGGATCTCACGCAGGACACATTTCTACAGGCATTCAAATCATTGAAGAAATTCAGAGAACAATCGAAATTTTACACCTGGATCTACAGAATTGCAGTTAATAAGACACTCAACTATATCAAGGTGAGTAAAAGAAGCCTCGCTGTATTGGATCAGGATATACATACCGACAGGGGAAATATCGAGAGGGAAATCAGGGATGCCAAATCAGATCCCAACTCCCTTGTGCAACAGGGTGAATTGAGATCCGTCATTGAAACCGCCGTGAGAGGACTCACCGAGAAAAACCGGTTAGTGTTTGTTCTCAAGGAGATGGACGGGTTTACATATACCGAGATATCTGAAATGACAGGAATAAGCGAGCAAACTGTCAGAACCAGGATTCACAGGGCAAAAAAAGTTCTCCAGGAAGTATTAAAACCATACATCACGGAGAGATAGACCACGAAAATCAGGAACAGTAGTGAAAAATTATGGATCACAATATAGTAAAAGAAAAAATATATGAGCTTATAGAGTTCGAGGTCTCCGACACCGAGCACGAAGAGATGCTTCGGCATATTGGCTCCTGCCCCGGATGCAAAGAGGAATATGATACCGCTGTCAGGTTAAACTCTCTCTATAAGAGCCATTCGATGGAACCCCTGCCGCAGGGCTTCTATGACAGGTTATATGCAAAATTGCCGGTGGATCCCCGGATTGTGGGAAATAAAGAGAAAGGTAACTGGTGGGAGTCTTTCAATAACCCGATGTATTTCTTCCGCAATTTCTTCCCCACTCACCACAGGTTATCCCTGGTCCTGGCGGCTATTTTCATGATAGCGGTGGGATTGTTCTTCTTCATTCAACACACCGCGCCTCCTCATACTGCGCCTCCGTCACCGGGACTTTCCGAGCCTGCAATGTATCTATCGTTTAGTAATGAGGACGTGGAGTTCTATGATAAAAATACGGATTCCTGGAAATCTGATGATAAGGTAATGGAATTGAAAGTGGGAGATAAGCTGAAGACAAAAAAATCCCACGCCATTGTTGCAATTGATAAAGCTAACAATATCAGACTCGCTCCCGATACCGAGATCGAAGTTGCAAAAATGAGTAAAATCCAGAAGAAGACCCTGGGCAAATTGAAGCTCATGAAAGGCAGGGTCTGGATCGAGGAGAAAACCGCCGTAAGCTTGATGGTGGAAGCGGGGAATTATCTTGTAAAACCTATAGGGACTCAATATGATGTATATCGGGATAACACCGGCAAAACCACTGTAAGTGTCTATCAGGGGAAGGTTGAGGTTGAACTTTTAAGCACGGGCAAAAAAATCGATCTGGAAGCCGGGGAAAAGTTTACTTCTTATCAGACCAAAAAGAAGAGCAAGAAACAGATTGAAAAAATTAATCCCGATACCGTCGGGAAGAGCAAGTGGTATGAATGGAATCGCAAGGTTGAGATTCCCAAACTTCCCGGTACCGGATATAAAATTGCCAAACCGACCTTGAGAAAAAATCTTCCTTCTCCCCCACCCTGGGTTCAGGCTCAGCAAGGCTCACAGAGATCCGCCCCCCTTATGCTTCCCCATTCTCAGGGAGATTGGCAGAAATTCAAACAACAACGGCAGGAATGGAGGCAAACTCACAGGAGATCGGGTAGAGCTCAAAAAAGATCAGGTATTCCACAAGTTAAGCCTGGTGTTAAATCGATTCCACAATATCCCGGTGCCAGGAAGACTGGAGGTGAAAGAAGATCACGAATCCCCGGAGAAAAGGGTCAAAAAGGGCAGAGAGGTATTCGACAGCTTCCCGGTTCTCAAAAGGGCGCGGGGCAAATTCCACACATACCGGGTCAAACCAGACTGCAACATAAGGGGCAGAGGAAATTGCCGCATGCTTATCCAGATAATTCAAACTCACTCCCCTCGAATGCCAGACAAAATCTTAGACACAAAAGAATGAGAGGAACACAAAGAAGAGATGAATTTCAACGGAATCCCGGTATATACAAGGGGCGGAAACCGGGAATGCAGAAAGGCGGTTCGGGTAGGTTCAAGCGTCCTCCAGGAACTCATAAAAGTGATAGGCCAGCAGATGAATTTCCCACGGATTATTAAAAGTACCGGGATTTTGATCTTTTATATTTTCTTTTTCTAACTGTAACATACAAATCGGCAAAACAAGCATTTAAACCAACCTAAGTCAGAAAAAGGTCAAGTTGGAGTTAAAAACCACTTTTTTAACATTCTAATCTTCAGGTCTTCAAGCCTACTTGTTAATTTTAAGCTTCACGCCTGATATATCAATAATTTTCTTCTCACTGTTAATGATTATACTGCCTTTTTTATCGGCGGAACTGTCCCCCAATTTTTCAATCGCCGACGAGAAATCAGCTTCGATTGCTTTACGCCTGGATTTTAGTTTTTCACACCTCTTAATAAATTTTGCCTGTGCTTTTGTTGTGTTATCATTGCCAACCTGATTTAAGATTTCAATAAACTCATCGGTAGCGAATCCCAATGTTTCCCATTCTAATTTATTTTGATTTACAATTTTATAATTTTTGAGCGCTTCCATCGCATTGCTCTCTGCCTTGATATGTTTGAATAACTGAATTCTTTCCTCCGTTCTTTTCTTTTTATCCGTCATCTTTCTTAATTCCGTATATAAAACACGGGCTTGTCCTGTTTTATCATTCCCCAGCAGATCCAGAATCCTGATAAATTCCTGAGTCGCTTCCTCAAGTGTTTCTCCGGGTAGAACGCTATTTTTTACAAGCTCGTAATTACACTTTGCATCAACCAGAGAATATTCGTGTTTATAATGGAGTTTAATCTGCTCGAATTCCTTGGCTCTTTTCTTTTTATCCGTCATCTTTCTTAATTCCGTATATAAAACACGGGCTTGTCCTGTTTTATCATTCCCCAGCAGATCCAGAATCCTGATAAATTCCTGAGTCGCTTCCTCAAGTGTTTCTCCGGGTAGAACGCTATTTTTTACAAGCTCGTAATTACACTTTGCATCAACCAGAGAATATTCGTGTTTATAATGGAGTTTAATCTGCTCGAATTCCTTGGCTCTTTTCTTTTTATCCGTCATCTTTCTTAATTCCGTATATAAAACACGGGCTTGTCCTGTTTTATCATTCCCCAGCAGATCCAGAATCCTGATAAATTCCTGAGTCGCTTCCTCAAGTGTTTCTCCGGGTAGAACGCTGTCTTTTATCAGTTTCATATCTGAAGAAACATCACTTTTGTTACTATCTTCTGCCAAAATCAGCTTCTCCATCATCCGCTTTTCAATTTCTTTATCTTCGACACTTACCATCTCCGGTTTATCCCCGGCTTTCGCCCCCATTGCAAGGCATGCTCCAATAGGGACTGAAGTCATTAACGAAGCCCCCGCAAGTCCGTCAATAGCATCTTCGCTTGCCCTGACAGCGGAACCTTTTTCAGCTTCTTTTGCCTTGTATATACCTTTTGCCGCTTTTTCGTCAAGAGTATCAGCCATAAGTTCGCTATATGGCTCACCGGTGCCGCTTATATATGTATCAGTTACATTTGTAAATCCGGTGTTCTGCGATTTGATTTTTTTTCGATTATTAATTTCAGTTTTTATATTTCCCTGGGTTGCACCGGTTTTGCTAACCATTTTAAATCCTCCAAGTTATATGTTTTTCGTAGGTATTTAGCACAATTTTGCTGAAGAGGTTTCTAACTTCGATTTAATATCATTTCCCGACCGTTCAGAAGACAAACTTCCACCCAAATTTTTAAAAAGTAAAAGGATACCCCCTTCAAGAATGACTATAATACATCTGAATGTCTATTTGATATCCATGAAAACGTGACATAATAGCCTGTAAGCATTATATTACAACCGACGAATATTTTCAATAAATTAACTGTTAAATTTCCGACAATTCCTCTTTCACCAACTCCGGCACTGAAACAATCGGCTTGCCGTCTTTGTCAATTTCAACATCAAGATTATCGGGCCAAATATACCCGGGGAAAATCCGTTTATAGTAGTCCATTGTATATGGCAGTAGTTTTAATCGAATCGTTCCGTCTTCATTGGTGCCTACAATCTTTGATGTGAGAGCGAAATCAACTTCTCCTATGGGAGTCCGGATAATATATCGGGGAATCTCCCTCCCACTCCCGTTCTTTCGGAGTCTTGTTGTAATTTCGAAAAGTCTGGATATTTCGATGGGATGATAAACATTCCAATATTCCTGTATCGGTAGTCCTGCGAAATACAGGTTTTGAAATTCCAGCCCATTCCTACGGCAGTTGTAGGAGATTCTGAGCATTTCTTCAGGGTCATCATTGACTCCCCACAAAAGCGGCGTGATATTATAGACGGTAATTCCTTTTTTTGCCAGTTTAACCGCCAGTTTCTTATGCTCAGGCTTGAATTCTGATGAGTGAAGGAATTGTGTTTCTATTTCAAGCCTTTTTGGAACAGTGATATTAAGGCGGTTCAGTTCGCCGAGACGATCGATTATCTGCTTTGTATATAGCTCCGGGACATAATTGAATTTAAGACTTCTGAGTCTGATGGCGTTTACATGCTTAATGGAGTGAATCATTTTTATGATCTCCGCCACCTTGTAAGACAGTTCCATTGTGTCAATACGCGCCGATAAAATGACATCAGTTATATCCTGATTTTTCCATATATAATCCTGGTTGTATTTTAACTCTTCGTCAGATATCTCGACATTCATTTCAACACGGGTAATATGTGGACGGAATAAAGACTTTGAACCTGTAAGCACTATTGATTGCAGAAAACGCTGATCTCTGGGTGAGGAAATGTAAATCTGCTTGAGATTCTCTTCTTGTATTTTTTGTTTTTTCTCCTCATTCTCTTCAATCGCGGGAATAACTGAAATAGTGGGTTCAATGTTTTCGTTTCCCATGAGCAGGGATTCATCCCCGATATCTGCCATAAATTTGACTTCAATATTACCACATGCATTTATTCGTATTGAATCGGACAGTTGTAAAATAGGTGCAAAAGTATTATAGTATTCCATCGTATATGGAGTTCTTATCCAGAGGAAATTTTTGTCTTCCTCATCGACATCAACCGCCCAGCCGCTGGTATTCCAGTCAATTTTACCTATTGAGGTCGCAGTAACAATACCCGGTATTGCCCTGTCTGAGAGATAAGCCCTGAGTCCTGCCGCGACTTCGATTCCTTTGGAGATGGAATCGATATAACGGCGGTTTCCCTGAATGGGACTGCATGGGATATATATATAATGAATTTCCGCTCCTGCTCCCCGCAATTGCTTAAACAGATCCACGAGTATTTCCGGGCGATCGTTGCAATCACGAAGGAAAGGAGTTTGCACATAGACCGATATTCCACTCTTCACCAATTCGCTTATTATATCAAGAGATTCAATTGAAATTTCATCGGGATGGATGAAATGAGTGGCAATTTCAAGTTTTTTTCCCTTTTGTAAAAGCTCTAAACTTTTACTTTTCAGGTAATTCATCCAGTAAGAATCATCTTTATAAAAAAGATGGGGATAGTAAGATATTGCTCTGGTTGCAATACGGAGGGTCTGTACATGAGGAATTTTTTTCAGCCCGTCAATGGCGCCGGTTAATGTGGGACGATTCATAAAGGGATCGCCCCCGGTAAGCACAATCTCCTTTACATCCGGCGAATTCCTTATGTAATTTACCGCCTCTCTGACATGATCTTTTGTGGGAGCTCTCTGGTCCCGACACTCCTTATGCTTGCGGAAACAGAACCTGCAATATACCGGGCAACTCATATTCAGTATGAAAATAACCCTGTTATTATACATTTGCTCAACGATACCACGGTGAAATTGTCCAACCCAGGTATGTACAAGCCCCTCAAGATCCAACTCGTCAACAAAGGGCATAAACTGGTAGTCAACATTTTTTGAAAGTCTCATCTGGCGAATTGTATGTAGTGAAAGACGAACCGGGTACAGGTCAAGCACTTCCTGCAGTTTTTCTCTTTCATCATCGGGAACTTTGGTGTTTGTCAGTCTTTCCAATTGCCTGACTTTTCTTACCTCGTAAAATCTATTTCCGGGAATGAGCTTTTTTAAAACTTCCATTAATAACAAATAAGGCAATTCTATACCGTTCATTATTATGGGTTTTGGCTCCCTGCTATTTGCTCTTTCCAACTCCTGAATCAATTCCACAAAGAATCCCCAGCTATCATTTTCCTTTCCTATAGCCTGAAGTAGTCTGAAATATTTTGTCTCGCCGTCGCCTTCCCCGATTATTGAGCAGAATTCTCTTCCGAGAATATTCTCCTCGCCGTAATATTCAAGTAAGTTGATGACACAATCTCCCAATTCTTGCAAAGTCACATGAATTTTTATATTTGAATACTTGAACTTTACCTTGAAGTTTACATCTGAAAATTTCACAAATATTCCTCCTTGTCAGCTTTAACAGACAATAAATCTTATTGCTGCAAATACTCCAGGTTTAAACAGCAAGCTCATCAAAAATCGATGGATGAATTTCGCCCTTTTCATATTTCTCCCTGAAATAAATTGACCCGGGCAAAAGACTAAATTGGATTATTCCGGTATTAACACCATATTTATCCTGCAAATTCCCTGCAAATTTTACGGTTCTATCGGCTTCCTTCTCTGTCTCGCCGGGGATACCCGTCATAAATCTGTATTCTATAGAATCCGCAGGTATATATCGGGAAAGGATACGGGCGGTGTCTTCAATTACTTCTGTTGTATAGCCCCTCTTAATTCTCATCAATCCCCTGTTATAGCCGCATATAGGCTCCATTATAATTTTATGGGTAAATTCTCCGATATATTCCGCCAGACTTCCATATAAGAAATCAGTGCATCTTGTCTTAAATATTATCTTTGTTTCAATTTTCGCCCTATTCTTCCGCATGACTTTTGCGAAGTCAAATATTCTTTTCTCTTTTGCGGTGAAATGCTCGTCAATTATATAGACATAATCGGAATTCACCCGGTCAAGATACTCCTGCGCCTTTCTTATTCCCTCGTAAATCCCCGTAGGAGACATAGCCCTCCAGAGCTTATGATGCGGTATCTCGTCAAAAGGGTTATAATACGCATCTCCACGAGAAGTTTCAATGGGAATGTGTGAGTACTTACCCCGAGGAAGTGAGCTATAATCAATACACGGCAACTGATCCAACTCTTTATCCCGCAGAGGCTTTGCATCGCCGTATCGGACGACCTCCCCGTCTCCCTTATATGATATTCCAGGAATTGTTGATAAGTCACCCTTCTTTTTCCTGAGCCACCCGAGCAACATAGCCAGGCTTTTTTCCGCTTCTCCCCTCACGCAGAAATCCACCGTTGTTGTGTTCAGAATGTGCTCATCAAATAATGTCGGGTGAATTCCGCCGACAATAACGGTAATACCCTTATGCTCTTTTCGTACTTTGTCGATTATTCTTTTATTTGTCGCCCATTGAAGCGAGTTCGAAGAGATCAGGACGCAGTCGAAATTACCGCAAGCCTGTATCATTCTTTTTATTTCATCTTCTTGAAATGAGTTCAACTCGAATATTTCATTTTCAACGTGGTTTTTATTGAGAACCGATGAAAGAAGATAGGCAGAAATATCGGGAAGTTTTTCGTGAGACTGTACTTGTATATGGTCATTTTGATACAAGTATGAACTATCCGGTTCGGTATATCCTGTAATGAATAATGCTTTCATATTTTTTCCAGACTCATCAAAGAAGGCATTTTTTCAGACTTGCCTTATTGAGAAAAGTTGATGAGACAATTGAGGGGATTTTTTTGTCTGTTTTAATCCCCTCCATCTTTCTCTTCGTTAATCATCGGGAACCGATAAAGAATATCCCGGTAAATTAAATAATTCCGGGCATGAATGTTTTTGCTCTGTAATCACTGAGTCTTGCCGTTGAAAGAGTATCCTGGCATTTGCTCTTGAGATCCTCCGGTATCACTTTGATCAAGCCTATAATCATTTTCTTTACGTTTTCAACGTTCTTATTGAAGACCTTCATAACCGCATCATGGCTTACGGGTGCTTCTTCTCCCAATACACCCACATCGTAATCAGTTATAAGAGAAATATTCACATAACACATTTCAAGCTCGCTGGCAAGATATGCTTCCGGGTAGCCGGTCATATTGATCACTGACCATCCCATCTTTGAGAACCATTTCGACTCGGCTCTTGTTGAGAACCGGGGTCCCTGGATTACGACCATCGTGCCGGATTCATGGACCGTTATGCCAAGATCCGTTCCCACCTTGTATGCAAGCTTTCTCAATTCAGGACAATATGGATCTGCTGCGCTTACATGTGTGGTTACGGGACCGTCATAAAATGTATCAATACGCCCTTTTGTCCTGTCCACGAATTGATCGCACAGCACAAAATCGCCGGGTTTTACTTCTTTCTTCAACGACCCTGCGGCGCAAGGTCCTATCAGATGTTTGACACCGAGGGCTTTCATCGCCCATATATTCGCTCTGTAAGGAATCCTGTGGGGAGGCAGGGAATGGTCCTTGCCATGCCGGGGAAGAAACGCCACAGGTCTGCCATTAATAGTTCCCACGGCAATCATGTCACTCGTGGGGCCGTACGGCGTTTGGACGACTATTTCTTCCATATTATCAAGAAACGAGTAGAAACCCGATCCTCCAAATACACCTATATCAGCTTTATGTTTCATTATTTATCCTCCTGAATTAATCTTTTTTACCACCACGAAGACACGAAGGACACGAAGAAATACATTTTTTTTCCTGATTTCTTCAAAGGCAATAAATCCTGCCTTCCTAAGCGGCAATCCATATTTCCTATTTTCCTTGTTCCTTGAATGCTCTGAAATGTACTTGTATTCCTCTTTGCGTTATTGAAAGTGAAGTCCAGGATTCTCTGTACTGACCGATTTTCTCGGCGTAATTATCGAATTCCGGCAGGAAGAAAAGCAGGAAACCCTTTGCAATTGATGCGGCCCACTCGGAGTCCTGATATTGAATCAGAATTGCTCTTCCTTTTATCCCTTTCTTGAATTCACGGTATTTTGTGGTCTCACCCAGGCGAATCCTCTTGACCTTGAGTTCATCAATATAACGCTTCATTTTAATGTCGCTGGGAAATGTGTGTATAATCAGCATATCATCGGTGAAACAGTATGCTAGCTTATTTGATTTGAATATTGCTACATCTTTATAGTATTCTCTTTTAAAATTCGAGTTTGATACCAGTTTATCCATCAATGGATTCAACTTATCTCTGTCCTTAACACCGATAAAAAATGTCATCGGGATTTTTGAAAATTGAGCTATACTTTTTACCACAGCTCTCTTGGGATTAAATTTTTTCGATTTGATTTTGAACTTGTTCTTCATCTGGTGCTTGCCTTTAAACTTCTTGAAGCCTCTCAGGATTCCCGATATAAACATATCCCTTGCAAGGTAAGAAACTGCAACTTCTCCAGTTGTGGATCCCAGGATATCTTTGGCAAAATCCGCACCCGTGGCCATTTCAAATTGTCCTTGTGCCATTTTCTTGAACGAGTCGATTTTTGGACTTCCTTCCCCTATTACCTCCAGAAGGTTCCAGACTTCTCCCAGGTTATATGTAACCGCCATGGGGAGATTACCGGGAAGGTTTTCCATGACATTTGCATTATATTTTTTGGTCTTTGCAAAAAGCTTCTTTAAAACGGTTTTTTCCTTTATATTCGATTTGAGGTTAAGGACTATATCTCCCTCAAATCCATCAGGCTTCTGCACGAAGTAATATGAAAAATAATACAGATTCCTGATTATGCCTGCCATATCACCTTTTTTGGCGATATTAAACATCTCCGGGGTCAGGTTAATCTTTTGGAGATCAACAAAAAGCATTTCATGGTACTTTTCTGAGCCAATATTGTTTTTCATGAAATCCTTAAACACCGGGTTGGTATAAATATTCTTACCGGGTTTGTTCATAGAATTAATTGCGGATTTCAACATATAAGGTTTACCGGCTATATAGACGCTTCTTCCATAAAAAGTATAGCTCATTTTAGGATTCACGTGAAATACATGCTTTTTCCATATATGTTTCTTGAAACGGGTTTTCTCAGGTCCGAGATGCTCTGTCAGTACTTTCTCGAATTTTGCGAAAGCGTTTCTGGCTTTTGTAGAATCCCTTACATCAATCACCAGGAGAAAGTTTTTTAATTTTGCCGGTGATTTTTTATGTGCATATCTATTTTTGAAGCCTTTCATACTGTGATATGACGGGTTTTCACCTTTAATTCCCAGGTCTTTGAACATATCTTTCGGACTCTTGATTTCAAACTGATTATCCTTAAGAA
Source organism: Vulcanimicrobiota bacterium (assembly GCA_021107945.1). Taxonomy (GTDB): domain Bacteria; phylum Vulcanimicrobiota; class JAJTBE01; order JAJTBE01; family JAJTBE01; genus JAIORV01. The sequence goes on from JAIORV010000146.1 coordinate 12,844, forward strand.
CTCTGTAAGTGAAGCGCTTTCCTCTTACAGGCTTCTCTATCTTTTTGATATACTTTGGAACAAGGGCTTTGAGATTTGCCGGGAGCTTATTATTATCTAACCTATACGCTTCAATGGCGTTTGTGAGGTATTTCAGTCTATCTGAGGTTTTCCGTAATTCTGCAACCGCTTTTTTATATTTAATCTGTGCCTTTATAGCATTGTGAATTACCGAGTAATCTTCCGTGCCGACTATTCCAAGCTGAACGCGGTTACCCAGCCACGAGAAGACATCTTCTTCGAGAGATATCCCTGTTTTGTGGGTAAATATTTTAAAATAGGGTTCAAGGATCTCAATTTGCCGGATCCTTTGAAATGCATCTGTAACTGTATTTTCAATCCCATCCCATTCAAAATTCACATCATAATATGCTTCGGTATGCTTATTGAAAGGAGAGTTATCTGCGAATGCATTCAGGGAGAGGCAAAATATGCAAATAACGGTAATAAATACAAGGGCTAATCCTTTTTTCATCATTTTAGTTACTCCTTTTATTATTTTCTTTTTCCCTACCGGTTTATTTTTTTCATTCCACATAGAATTAAAAAGGGAGGCTTTACCTCCCCTGGAATCAATATGGCTCTATTTATATTCCCGCAAGATCATCGTCGTCTTCATCATCCTGCAATTCTTTTCCAAAATCATCATCTGAAGCGGGAAAGCCTTCGTTAAAGAAGTCGGTGGGTTTGAGATTCTCAATGTATTTCTTGAACATTTTCTTCTCCCTGTCCTCGGCTCTTGGCTCCAGCACGGTCTCTTCCAGGATAATTCTTTCGGAAACGAAGATAGGGGCGTTAGTTCTGAGGGCAAGCGCTATGCTATCCGATGGGCGCGCATCAATTTCGAGATTTTTTCCGCCGGATTCCAGTACTATTTTTGCATAAAATGTATTCTCGTGGATATCATGAATTACAATCCGCAAGACTTTTGCTTTGAGGGCTTCAATAATTGATTTCATCAAATCGTGTGAAAGTGGACGGGGTATGGGAGTTCCCTCAAGCGCAAGGGCGATGGCTGTCGCCTCAAAGGGGCCTATCAGTATGGGAAGATATCTCTTCCCCTCTACATCCTTCAATATAACGACAGGATCATGGGACAATAGATCTATCCCCAGCTTGTCAACTTTCATCTTCCGCATAAATAATCACTCTCTTCAATCTTGTTAAAATAAAAACTACTATACTGTTGCAAAATTAATGTACATCACGAAAAAATAACTTCTAATTCTTCACCCAAAATCCTTCTTTATATGGGTCAAATATACAAGGAGATCTAACCACAAAAACGAAAACATCCGCGTGGATATTATCTTTGATGCTTTTAGAAACTTATGCAGAAGGAAATTCAGAACACTGCTTGCCGTGTCAGGCGTAGCGGTGGGAATTTTTGCTTTTCTTGTCATGGGGGCGATGGCGGAGCATTTTCGCAGAATATCCGTCCAGTTCGAATATTTGTTCGAAAACAGGATTTTTATATGCGAACGTCTCTCATTCTGGGCAGGCGGAGGGATTCTCTCCGAGGCAAAGTTGAAAAAAGTGAAAGAAATCCCCGGAATTGAAGAAGCCATCCCGATGTTGATCTCCCGTTGGTCGGATGAGAGAATGGTCGTTGTGGGCTTGCCAAGGGTTGTGGTGGGACTTCCGCTTGAAAACATAAAAAGTATAATCGGAAGATTTCGAGTTATAAGTGGAAACTTGGCTCTGAACGACAAGGAATCAGTCATCGTCGGGTATGACCTGGCGCAAGAAAACAAGCTTTCAACAGGCAGCAAGGTAAAAATAGGAAACGAAGATTTTATTGTATCGGGTATCCTTGAAAAAACGGGAGGGCTATATGACGGACAGATGTTTATAAGACTGTCGGAAGCCCAGAAAGCATTCCATAGGAAAGACTTGATAACAAGTATAATGCTTATACCTTCACCCCGGGTCGATCCTGAAAAATTGTCTGTAGAAATAAAAAACCGTGTTAAAGGAATCGAGGTAATACCCCCTTCCAGGATAAAATCACAAATTCGCTCCTCCCTATCATTATGGAACGGACTGACATTCGGAGCGGCATTCACCGCATGCGTTGCAGGCGCGCTTTGTGTTATTATTATAATGCTTGTATCGGTTTCAGAAAGAGCAGTTGAAATTGGGTTGAAACGGGCAATTGGAGCCGCAACCTCCCATATTATGCTGGAATTTCTATCGGAAGCTGTAATGGTTACAGTTTCAGGATGGTTCATCGGCAGTATTGCCGGGTGGTTTTTTATCTGCATTCTCACAAGATGGCTTCATTCTATGGGATCAAACCTCTTTGATCTGACTCCCAGACTTTTTGTCACCGCCCTTGTTGGGGTGGTCGCGCTGGGTTTATTATCGGGATTATACCCGGCTCTTCGTGCCGCTTCAATTGAACCTGCGGAAGCTTTAAAGGTAAGATACTAGGAGTTTTTATATGCTTGAGGTAAAAGATCTTTATAAAACATATAAATATGCAAATGTAAAAATACATGCGGTTAATGACGTGAGCTTCAATATACGTACAGGAGATATTGTAAGTATATTCGGAAGATCGGGAAGCGGCAAGACAACTCTGCTGAATTTAATAGGAACACTGGACAGACCTGATTCAGGAGAGATTATTATTAACGGCAAGAATACTCGAGAAGTTTCAGGTTCAAAGCTGGCGGCATTTCGAAGAAGTAATATCGGGTTTGTATTCCAGTATTTCAATTTGATACCGTACCTTACCGCCATAGAAAATGTTGCCCTGCCCCTGAAATTCGACGGCGTGGCACGATCTGAGAGAAACCGGCGGGCAAAAGAAGTGTTAGAAGAAATCGGACTCTCGAAGCGACTTGATTTCAAACTTGCCGGGCTTTCCGGAGGACAGGTTCAAAGAGTTGCGTTTGCAAGGGCCATTATAGCAAAACCTCGAATTGTTCTTGCCGATGAGCCCACGGGCCAGCTTGATTCGAAAACCGCTGAAAACCTTGCCGAGACAATTGTTAATTTAAATAAAAAGAGCAATATAACATTTATCATCACCACACACGACCCGGTTATCTCATCAATTGCAAACAAGATAATTTATTTTGAGGACGGAAAGATTCAAAAAAAGGAATAAGGAAGATGGAAAAAGGAAGAAGGATAACGAATCGCGCTTCCATTGTCTCCTTTCTTTTATCCATTATCCTTAACTCTGCGAACTCTGCGGTGAATTGTTATGTGCAGGCAAGAAGGAAAATAGCCTTGTTAAACGAATGAATCAATACCTTAAAGTACTGTCTTTTTTTTAGTTAAAAATTTATCATTACCCGGAGAGAGGTAGGCGCATGGTGAATAAAAGGAAATATCGGTTCCTGTTGACCACAATGATTGTTCTGGCAATATCTATTTTATGTGCCGGGAAAGCATTTGCCGGTAGAAACTGGTCTGAACAAGCTTTCGACAAACAAACCGGTATCACGGTCATCGGTGCCGAGAATAAATTCGCAAGAGTTTTCGGCATAAGCATTCTGAACAAGAAAGTTTTATGGCAAGTGGGAATGCCACAAAGCCGCGGGATAGATATACACATAGAAGATGAAAAGGTCTATCTGGTTTCCCCCGAGGATGTCCGTTTTCAGAAGACTATGAGGGCGGTCAACATCGCAACAGGAGAAACTTACTGGGCCAACAGGCTTAAGAAAAACAAGCGAAGAACAAAGGTTTATTATGATGACAATACCCTTTATTTTGCAACAGAGGAAAAATACAGGGATATAATTAAAGTCAAGCTATACGCCTTTGATAAAGAAACAGGAAAGACGAGATGGACTCCCTACTGGATCAGGGGAACTTTCAAGGAGATGCTGAGAACGGAAACCGGAGATTTCATCCTTATAGTTCTGGCATCACAGAAAACTGAAGGTGGGAAAGATCTCAAACATACGGTAAAATCGATTAAAATAGATAAGAATACCGGTCTGGAGGTATGGGAAAGGCCCATAGAAGGCTCCTTCGTATCATTCCCCAAGGAAAACAGCGGTGTTATCTATTTTATTACACAGAAAATAATCGATAATGTACAAAAAATGACATTCCAGGCAATTAATGCAGAGGATGGCTCGGTTCTTTCCACTCATGAAATTCCGGAAGGGGAAAAACCTCTTGGAGATGCCATATTTTACCAGGGAAAACCAATAATAACAATGGAAAGCGGAAAAGTTTTCTACATTGACGGCACTAAGACGGATATTTCAGAGATGGTTCTCTGGGAAAAGAATCTTGATTCCCTTCCCGTATTTGGTCCGAAAATTATCGAAAATCTTGTTCTGGTTGCTACGATGAAAACCAACTACCTGATTTCAATTGACGAGATCGTTGAATGGGAAGGACTACTTTCTCAATTAAAAGAGCATAATACGCCGGCAACATCAAGAATATGGGAACTCCTGGATGAAAATACAAGAAGCGTAATTGATGGGATAACATCCCCCGAAGAATTGAATGAAAACAGCAGACTTACAATTATCGAGGGATTGAACGGCATAATAAGTAACAAAGAATTCTATGCAAGGGAATCTTTTAAAGAAGTTAAGCTTGCCAATGAAGTCAATACACTCTTAAATAGATTCTCAAAACTCGATGAAAATAAAATACAACGACTGAACAGATGCCTGATGGAATCGATTTTAGTAAGAGAAATATCCCAAAACAGGTACTATATTCATGCACTGGATGCCTCGACGGGAAAATCTCTCTGGGAAAAGCCTTATATGGTCGAGGGCACCCTCGAATTGCCCGTATTCATCGAGGGTGATCGTCTTATTGTGGGCTCCCGTTCTAAAAAAGAAGAGGGAGAGGGAAAGAATAAAACAACGAAGCAGATGTTTCGCATTGTTGCTCTTGACCCTGCAAACGCAAGAGAGATGTGGAAACAGGAGCAGGAGGGAAAGCTTGAGAATCCCCTTTCAATAAAAGATCAAATGCTCTATGTTATGCTTTATAGGAAAGTTGAGGAAAATGATGTAGTAAAACCAGCTCACCTTCTTATAGCAATAAACATCGGGGACGGCACGGAAAGATGGACATATGCAACCAAAACAGTTATTAACACAAAGCTTTATGTTGATGAAGACAGTGTTGATTTTGGAACCAAAGCCGGGTTCGCAACTTCCGTCGGTCTTGTTGATGGAAAAAACATTTACAAGTTCTTTGCGGGAATCAACAACGAAATGGATTCCTCAATAGTTACAGTACAAAATCTGTTGGGATTCGCCACCCAGGACGGAAAATACTTTATCCTTACGAAGCAGGGTAAGAAAGTAAAGGCATTCAACCTGAAACCCTGGTTTGCCCTGTGGAAACTCCCCATCTTCATAGGCTGTCTCCTCCTTTCCTCGGCTTTATCGTGGTATATATATCACGCTCGCAAAGGAAAGAAGATGTTCATTCGCAGAATTGCCGGACTCACGGCAATCGACGAGGCGGTCGGACGCGCTACAGAGATGGGTAAGCCCGTGCTCTACATCACAGGTCTTGCTGATGTTGATGATATACAGACGCTTGCCTCTCTTTCTATCATGGGACATATAGCCCAAAAAACAGCAGAATACGACACACCGATTATTGTGCCATGCTGTCGTTCTGTTGTAATGAGTACGGCGCAGGAAGTCGTGAAAGAATCTTACCTGAAAGCCGGAAGACCGGATACTTATCGCAAGGAGAATATCCATTATCTCACAGATGACCAGTTCGGTTATGTAGCGGGTGTTGACGGTATCATGGTTCGTGAGAAGCCCGCCGCCAACTTCTATCTGGGTAAATTCTACGCCGAGTCCCTTATTCTCGCCGAGACAGGTCACTCCACGGGAGCGATTCAAATTGCCGGCACGGCGGAAGCGGCGCAATTGCCGTTCTTTGTAGCCGCCTGCGATTATACTCTCATAGGTGAGGAATTATTCGCGGCATCGGCATACCTCTCCAAGGATCCTCAACAGATAGGATCCCTTAAAGGTCAGGACATTGCCAAGGCGATTATGCTGGCGGTAATTATTATCGGATGCATATTGCTCACATTTGATATTGACTGGATGAAGCTTCTGCTCTCCACCCAATGATATATGACTATTCCAGGGATTTATCCCTGGAATTTAATTAATCCTTTCGATCTGGTAAAAGGAGCTGGATAATGAGAAGAGAAATTCCGATGGCAATTACGACCATCACCGGAGTTATAATGATTGTCGTGTTCTTTGTTCCCATGTGGGGGCACTGGAGCGATATTTTCTTGAAATGGTTCACGGTTATAGCTGGATTCGCCCTTGTCCTGGGAGCGGGCAGTCTCCTCCTGGTTAACCTCAATAAAATCAGCAGGAAAGCTTCCGGGTGGGGTTACAATGTGATACTTATTCTGGGGCTTTTTGTAATGGCGGGTCTGGGCATATTTCAGGGAATCAAGCCCGGCACCCCCTATGACTTCATCTTCAGATATATCTTCACCCCTCTGTCCGCAACAATGTTCAGCCTTCTGGCGTTTTATATCGCTTCGGCTGCATTCAGAGCGTTCAAAGCGAAATCACCGGAAGCGGCTCTTTTGCTAATAACCGCTTTTGTGGTTATGATAGGGCGAGTGCCTATTGGCGAGGTTATGTGGAATTGGCTTCCCTGGGCAAAAGCATTACCTTTGACAACAATTATCGAGGATTGGGTAATGGGTTGCTTCAATACCGCAGGACAAAGAGCGATTATGCTTGGAGCTTCCATTGGGATAATATCGACTTCCCTGAAAATATTACTTGGAATCGAGAGATCTTATCTTGGTGGAGGTGAATAAGGAATGTTTGAAAAACTACAAAACCTTGACCGCAGATGGATATTCCTTTTTGTTTTACTTTCAGTTATTATTCCGCTGTTGTTTCCCCTGGGTCTTAAACTTCATACAAGCCCTCCGGTTGAGGATATATACAACTATATCGAGAATCTTCCCGAGGAAAGTGTGATACTTGTCAGTTTTGATTACGGACCTTCAACCGAAATCGAATTGAATCCCGCTGCAAAGGCAGTTGTGCGTCACGCTTTCAGAAAAAAGATTAAAGTTGTTACTATGGCTCTGTGGCCGATGGGGGCGCAGATGTCACAAAATGTTATGAAAGAAGTGGCGGAGGAATTCGACGCTGAATATGGCAGAGATTATGTCAACCTAGGGTATAAAGCCGGTGGAAGTGTACTTTTGTTAAGTCTGAAAAGCGGCTTTGCCCAGCAGTTTCCCACCGATGTAAACAATGTTCCGCTATCCGATCTTCCCCTGATGAATAAGGTGAAAGATTACAACAACTGTGCCTTGGTTGTAAGCCTATCGGCCGGTGTGCCGGGAATCAGGGAATATGTTCTTATCGTCAACACCCAATTCGGAAAAACAATGGCAGGGGCTTGTACGGCGGTTACCGCTCCGGAGATGTACACATTTTTAAACTCAGGACAGCTTATGGGACTCATGGGTGGACTCAAGGGTGCGGCGGAATATGAAAAGCTTGTTGGAATTGAGGGTAACGCCAGGAAAGGTATGGATGCACAATCAGTCGTACACCTGGTTATTGTCTTGTTTATTATTCTCTCCAACATTATCTATTTTGTAGGTGAATACAGGCGAAAAAGGATGGAGTGAGTCTGAGGAAATTAACCACGAAGGACACGGAGATAATTATATGTCGATAGCGGAGTTCTTCAGAACTCAATTAAGGGATTACGAATAAACGAATAACGGAGAATGGATTATGGAGAATGGATTACAAATACTATTTCCAACCTCTATTTTCTAATTTCCATCTTCTATTTTGAAAGGGGAATTTTCGAATGATACTGGCAGGATTGTCAAACTTGAGCGGCATTTCCACGCTGGCAATGGCGATAGGACAACAAATAACAATGAAACATATTGTTGGAACTTGGATTGCCGCGTTTCTCACAATCTGCATTTTCAGCTTCCTATATGATGACAACCCCCTGTATAAATTCGCCGAGCATCTGTTTGTCGGCGTATCGGCGGGCTACATCATTGCAACAACATACAGAAATGTCATGGTACCCAACCTATACGGCAACATTAAAACGGGAGTCATGATCCTTGTAAAGACAGGATCTTTCCAATGGCAATACTTGTCGTTTATCCTCGCCGGAGTGATGGGGATTATGTTGCTTATGAAACTTGTACCCAAATTCAACTGGATTGCAAGATGGCCCCTCTCATTCATGGTGGGAACGGCATCCGGATTGGGCATTGTATTTACAATGGAGGCGCTTGTATTAAAGCAGGTAGATGCAACATTGGTTCCCCTTCTTGTGAGGACGGCTTCAAACAGTATTCAATGGAGTAGTACAGTTCAAAATTGGTTCATGGTGTTAGGTGTATGTTCCGGGCTTATATATTTCTATTTCTCGAAAGAACACAAAGGCTTATTCTTTGGTACATTCTCAAGGATTGGGATCTATGTACTGATGATGGCATTCGGCGCGGCGTTCGGATACACCGTAATGGCTCGTGTCTCACTCCTCATCGGAAGAATGCTTTTCTTCAGAGACCAGTGGTGGCCGGTGTTCAAGGCAACCTTTGGCATTGAAGGATAGAGCATCGTAACAACAAACCGATTAACTCCGGAAATCAAGGATTTAGACCGGCATCAGCAAAACATACGAAGATGACAACCGCAAAACAATGCCAAACCTCGCAGGCTATCATCGGGTCCTCCCCATGGTAGCACCGGCATCTTGCCACGACAATCGAGGCTTCAAGCCTCACCTACAGATAGCTTATCTTTATTTATTGGTTTATCCAAAAATGCAGATAAAGTCTTCAGACCTCCGCATTTATAGTCCCTGCCCAAAATTAAATACAATATATTGGCGGGCATAAACAGTCTGTCCCGTGACTATAAATGCTTGAATGTTTTACAAGCCGACTTTGAATTTGACTCAATCGTCCATATTTAACCCGGGTAGTCGCAGGTCTCCTGACCTGCCAAGCTTACCGGGTTTCCGGGAATAGCCGGAAGATCAGCCCCTACCCAGCTTGAAGGCAATCCGAGAATTATACGAGAAGCCAGATCGATTCTTGAAATAAATTGACCTACATTTTGAGTTATTGGATGGACTGTAAAGACCAGAGCGATGTGATGGGGGACTTTTTAAAAAGTTATGAGGAAGCAGCTCCTGCATTGAGTTATATTGTCAAGCCTGTTGATTTTGATGCGTTTTTTATGGCTTACGCAGATATGGGACTCCACTATCTGGTTTTGAACCAACCACAATATTACTAAATATCTGCAATAATTTTTGGGGGAAATATGAAAAAGAAAATTCGCATTCTTATACTGGAAGATGTTCCGGCCGACTATGATTTATTAGTGCATGAAGTTCGCAAGGCAGGAATTGTATTTATATCAAAACGAGTTGAAACAAGAGAAGACTTTCTTAGAGAACTTGATGAATTCGCTCCCGATATCATTCTCTCGGACTACAAACTTCCAGGTTTCGATGGAATGAGCGCACTTCGCCTGAAGAATGAGCATGCTCCCTCAACTCCCTTCATTATCGTTACAGGTTCTATAAATGAAGAAGTGGCTGTAGAGTGTATTAAAGCCGGTTCTGATGATTATGAGTTAAAGGAAAATCTTATCCGTCTCTTTCCTGCGATTAAAAAAGCGTTAGAAAACAAACAAATCAAGGATAATAAAGAACGTGCAGAAACGGCGTTGCAGGAAAGCGAGGGACGATTCAGAGCCATGATGGAGCAGTCTCCAATCGCCGTCCAAATGATGACTCCCGATGGCAGGATTGTGCAGGTCAATGATGCCTATCTGAAACTCTGGGGGTTTACCCCGCAGGTCATGCAGCAGGTCTATAGTGAGTACAACATTCTCCAGGACGAGCAGGTCAGGAGCCTGGGGCTTATGCCATACATTGAAAGGGCATTTGCGGGTGAGGCTGTCTCCCTGCCACCGTTTGAGTATGACGCCCTGGAGACCATGAAAACAGAGGGGGGAAAACGTTGGATTCAGTCTTTTATATATCCTGTTAAGGACAAAAACGGGAAAATTCAGAATTTATTCATGATGCATGAAGACATCACCGAACGCAAGAAGCACCTGGAAACTATGAAGCGATACCGCTTTCTTTTAGAGTCCCTCACCGATGGTGTTCTCATCATTGATCAAGAATGGCGATATCTTTCGTTAAATGATGAAGTTGCCCGAATGGTTCAAATGCCGAAGGAGAAACTAATAGGGAACAAGATGACCGATTTGTTCCCGGGCATAGAGCATACCGTCTTCGGCAAGACTTACAGCCAGGTGCTGGAAACTGGCGAACCTGCCACTGCTTCTGACGAATTTACCTTTTCAGACGGGCGGAGGGGCTGGTATGAGGTACAGGTTTTCCCCGCCACAGAAGGCCTTCTTATCATAGTGGCTGACATCACCGAACGCAAGCGGGCACAGGATACACTTTTTGCTGAAAAAGAACGACTTGAGGTAACTTTACGCTCAATCGGTGATTGCGCGATTGTTACCGATAATAATGGAAAAATAGAGCTTGTCAATAAAGTTGCAGAAGAATTAACCGGATGGACCCAACAAGAGGCTATAGGCAAACCCCTTAATGAGGTCTTTTGTATCATTAACGAAAAGACCGGAAGACCCTGTGAAAATCCTGTGGAAAAGACAATTAGTTCAGGCAGGATTATCGGACTTGCAAACGACACGGTTCTCATAGCAAAAGACGGCACTGAGAAAATCATAGCCGACAGCGCCGCCCCTATACGGGATAAGGATGGCAATGTTATTGGAGTGATCCTGGTATTTCACGATATAACGGAAAAGAAAAAGGCGGAGAAGGCACTACAAAAGGCTCATGATGAACTGGAAATTCGAGTTCTGGAAAGAACTGCAAATCTATCAAATGCAAATAAGCTTCTCCAGGAAGAAATCGCGGAACGCAACCAGGTGGAGCAGGCACTGCGGGATAGCGAGGAACGTTTCAGGAATTTCGTTGAGAATTCCAATGATATAATTTATACATTAAATAAAAATGGAGTATTTCTTTATGTTTCCAGTGGATGGACAAGAATTCTGGGGCATGATATCAAGGATGTTGTTGGTAAACCTTTGGCACCTTTTATCCATCCGGATGATGTGCCGGTATGCTTTGCTTTCCTGAAAAAGGTGATAGATACGGGAGAACCGCAAGGCGGTGTTGAATACAGGATAAAGCATTTGGACGGCACACTGAGATGGCATGCTTCCAATGCCTCCTGCATAAAAGATGAAGATGGTAACGTATTATATTTTCTTGGTATTTCCCGCGACATCACCGAGCAAAAACGGGTAGAGCAGGCACTGCGGGAGAGTGAGAAGAGATTCCGGGATTTATCCGAGAGCACAAGCGATTGGATATGGGAAGTAAACGAAAATGCGCAATATACTTATACCAGCCCCGTGATAAAGAACCTACTGGGGTATGAACCGGAGGAAGTAATAGGCAAAACACCCTTTGATCTGATGTCCAAAGAAGAAGGGCAACGAGTCGGGAAAATCTTCGCTGGAATTGTAGAAAAGCGAGAACCTTTCTTCCACCTGGAAAATAATAATCTTCATAAGGACGGTCGCTCGGTTTATCTCGAAACAAGCGGTGTTCCGATTTTCGACGAAGCTGGAAGTTTCAGAGGTTACAGGGGTATTGATCGCGATATAACACAGCGAAAAGAGACGGAAGAGGAATTAGACAAATACCGTGCAAATCTCGAAGAGAAGGTAGAGGAACGCACCAAACAATTAGAGAATGCAATCGAATTACTTCATGAGGAAATTGACAACCACAAGAAGTCGGAGGAAGAGTTAAAGAGAAAAATGGCGGAGCTGCTAAAAACACAAAATGAACTTGAAGCCGTCAACAAGGAGCTGGATTCCTTCACCTATACCGCCTCACACGATCTGAAAGAACCATTGAGAGGAATAGTGGCATTCTGCGGATTTCTCATGGAAGATTACCAGGACAAGCTGGATGATACAGGGAAAAATTATCTAAAACGTATTACAGCATCCACAGTCCGTTCGATAAATTTGATTGATGACCTACTTATTCTGTCCAGAATTTCCAGAATCAGGAATCCCTACATCTCGGCTGATTCCGGAAGAATTGTCAAAAATGCAATAAGACGACTTGACCCCATTCTTGAAGAGAGAAAAGTCAGGATTATTATTGATGATGAACTCCCGTATATTTCCTGTGATCTGATAAAATTAACAGAGGTGTTTTATAACTTTATATCAAATTCTATCAAATATAATGATAAACCAAATCCTGTTATTGAAATTGGTTTTATGCAATCGGAAGCAAAGGAACCGGAGACAACCTTTTTTGTCAAGGATAATGGCATAGGGATTAATAAGGAGTATTTCGATAAAATATTCAAAATCTTCAGGCGCCTTCATACCCGAACGGAATATGGAGGAGGCACCGGTGCAGGGCTTGCTATTGTAAAAAAGATTATTCATGAGCATGGGGGGAAGATATGGGTTGAATCGGAGGAAGGCAAGGGAACAACATTTTATTTCACGATACCCCAATAAAGGAGGAGCATCAATGAAAAGTCCAAGCATGAGATCTATCAACATATTGTTAGTTGAAGATAATGAAGATGACATATTTATTATCAGAAAAATTTTTGAAAAGGCAAATGTTACGAATATGCTTAATGTCGTCCGCAGAGGGGAGGAAGCCCTTGATTATATCAATCATCGGGGCAAATACGCTGAAGAAAAGCCGCCGACTCCAGGATTGGTATTACTCGATATAATGATGCCCGGGTTAAACGGTTTTGATGTACTCAAAGAACTGAAAGCAAGCCCAAAGCACAAAAAAATTCCAGTTGTAATGCTGACTACTTCCAACCGTGAGGAAGATATTGTCAAAAGTTTTGAAAACGGCGCATGTTCATATATAACAAAACCAATTAGTTTTGACAGGTTTTTTGAAGTCATTAAACAATTCAAAATATACTGGACGATGGTTTCAAAAATACCTAACGGTTATTAGCATATATGGAGATAATCAAATGGAAGATAGGGCAGTTAGAATCCTGCTGGTCGAAGACAATCCCGATGATGTATATATAATTCGCAGGATGTTATCGGGTATCACACCCACCAATTTCGATTTAATGCATGTCATGCGACTTAACGAAGCGATAGAAATTCTTCTTGAAAATAAATTTGACATTGTCCTTCTGGATCTCAGTCTGCCTGACAGCCAGGGACTTGACACTTTTACCGAGCTCAACAGAAAAACACAGAAATCCCCAATTATAATTCTGTCCGGTCTCAACGATCAAACGATAGCCATGAGGGCTGTCCATGGGGGAGCGCAGGATTACCTTGTGAAGGGTGAAATAAATAAGGACAAGCTAATGCGATCTATTCGTTATGCCATCGAACGGCATAATTTGAAAAAGGATTTAATTGCTAAAAATCATGAGTTGGAGGATTTTGCATATATTGTATGTCATGAGTTAAAAGGACCACTCACTATTTTTGTTGGCTATCTACATTTTATCAAAAATAATCCACCCAAGATTAAAGAATACTTTAACCCGATTATTGATGAATGCAGCAGAATGGATAAATTTATCAAGAATATCCTGAATCTTTCCAAAGCAGGGAATTTAATAAATGAGAAGATAGAAATTGATCTGGGGGATTTGCTAAAAAGGGTATTTTTACATGTAAAACCCCAGGATTTTTCAGTGGACTTCACTATTGCTCCTTCAATTGGCCACATTATAGGTGACCCGGAAAGAATAGAACACATTTTTTCTAATTTAATCAACAACTCAATTCAACACCGTGATCCTGAGAAGGAAAAGCTGATAATTAATGTAGGAGCGGAACAATGCGGGGGGAATATTATTATTTCTTTTAAGGATAATGGACGTGGGATAGAGAAGAAGCATATTAACAATATCTTTGATCTCGGTTTCACCCTGGGCAAAGAAAGTGGTTCAGGCTTTGGTCTGGTGATTGTAAGGAAAATTGTGGAGGCTCATAATGGCAGGATATGGGCTGAAAGCAAGGGAAAGAACCAGGGCGCTGAATTCTTCATCAGACTTCCCCTGAATATAGAAGATAAATTTCAATATTTTAAAAGAAAAGAAGCATTCTTTCCTATTCTATGAAAACAGAATCTCATCACTCCCATCCCCTTTTCCGGTTCTCTAACCTACCATACACCGCAGAGACTGCGGTTTTTACGCGGAAATCTCCATCCGTAAAGCATCGCCTCATTGCAGACATCGCATTCCCGATAGTTGTGGGATCTTTGACATTTCTGAATGAAAGGATCCCCTGTATTTTTATATCGGGATCGCGGGATTGAACGCAATCTTTCAGAAGTGGAATCGCCTGCCAGTGGTATGTGAAAAATTCTATATAACCGGCGGCCTTTCTACGGAAATTCATATCGGAATGTTTCAAAACCTCTTTCATCAAGAATCTCGCATCACGGAGCGGCTCTTCACTGCCACCTTGATTTTCTGCCGTCAAAAGGAAAGTTTTCTCACATCCTATCCCGACAAGGGCATATAAGTATGAATCATATAATGAGGGTGGGATTTTATCAAGGATGTGCTTCAAAAGCTCTATGTCCTCTTTGTCTCCCGTATCGCCAAGACTTGCAAGTCCCAGTTGTTTCATTTTTACCGGGATTTCTTTCGCTTTCAATAATTTCACTATATAATGTCTTTTCCCAAACCTGAACATTCCACGGGCACATTGGAAGCTTACAGCATTATGGCGAAGGTTGGAATAATCCATCTTGGCGAATAACGACTTCAACTCGGCCTTCGTTCCCCTCGCATTTTGATATCTCAACCCCTCACAGCCGTATGCTTTTTTCAACAGGTTCACATCGGTGAGCATTCTCTTGAATAATCCCACACTACGCTTTGTTGACACCACTAAATATGCCTGAGCAAGAAAAGCGCGTTCTTTTGCTTTTGCCGGAGTCCAGTAGGGATCCTCCTTATAGAGCTTTGTGATCTTGTCTGTTATCCATTTGTCATTGTAGTAAATTGCCAGAAGCCATAGTGCTTTTTCAAAATTTTTCTCACGGTTCTTATACATTTCCTTTAACCATTCCTGAGCTTCCGTATCATGCTCTTTTGCCAGAACCTCAAGAAATCTGATTTTCATATCAGGGTTTATATCCTTGCTTTTTATCCCCAGCTTCAGGAGATATTCGCCAAATTCCCTGTCTATATGCTCATAAACTTTTAAAAAGTAATCATACTTATCAAAGAAATCCGTGATCTTTATCTTGTCATTGTTTATCTTGAAAAATTTCCTGGCCTCGCTCTCCCTCCTGTAACAATATAATGTGCAAGCGGCCGGAACCGATGTGCGGGGACTATTCACACTCATTAATTTTCTCAGAAGCTTCCGACACAGATTTTCTCCTTTTAAGACATTCCTGGCATCATAGAGAGCATTGTTCACAATCCACCTTCTGCTTTTCTGATGGAGAAGCTGTGGGTCATCATAAACCTGCTGAAAATATGCCTTCAGCTCATCCCTTGCAGACCGGGTATTCAACATCGCCAGGGACTCAACCACGCCGATTATGGGAAGCGAATATGGCTCATCTTTCTTCAATCTCCTGAAGGTATCCCTTATCAGCCCTGCATATTTCCTTTTGTTCGCTCTTGCAAGGCGAATACATAAGTCTCCGGGATTCAACCTCTTGTCCGATAATGCAAATTTCAACGTATTCTCATGTTCGTCAGGCCCGATAAGTGCCAGAGTGTAAAAAGCTCTTGTTCTGAAATATGCTTTTTCGTCCGACCGGATCGTTTTTACAAGATACGGAATATTCTCCTTGACTTTCATTGAAAGAAGCTGATATTTCAAATCATCCCGGGTCATCTTATGCCCAAGGTCAATCTTTTTTTCAACGGCCTTTTTAAGAATTTTGAAAGATTCGTTGTAAGGAGAACCTGCAAATGCAGGAGATATTATGATTCTGGAAATAAAAAATAAAAGTACTATAAACAGGAAATTTTTTTTCTTCATACGTATCACCATAATGTCATAATAATATGGAAATTATTTAAAAAGCTTTTCGGTTAATTATGCTTCAAGAGTTCCATCGGGGACCGAAGTCAATTCCTGTGCTTTTGCATCCGCTTCTTCAAGTATTCTTGCACCCTCTTTAACAGATTCTTTTGCTTTTTGAATTGATTCTGCATTTTCCGTATCCAGGAATTCAAAATAATATTCTATGGCATCAAGAAAATAGTTGGAGGCCATAGCGAATTTTTCGTCTATCTCTTTTGTAATTATCGAAACCTTTTCCGGGACTTCTTCATTTAACTCCTCAATCATCCCCTGTATTTCCGATCCATCTTCTTCGAGAATCTGGGCTACAATTTGATATTTTTGAATCTTTGTTTCTTCATCTTTTTCATACTCTAAAACTTCTAATAGTTTATCACCCACCATATTAAGATGACTTATTAAACCCACAGCTTGCTCTGGAGGTTCCTCTTCTTCCAGTTCCTCTTCTTCCAGTTCCTCTATTTCCAGTTCCTCTTCCTTTTTAACAACATCCGCTTCTTTATCCATAGGAATAGACTCCTCATCATTCATAATTACACCTCCATTGTTATGATATTTCAATTTATTTATTTTAATTCCTTGTTCCTAAAAGCCCTGCAATCGACTTCTGTTATGAGAATGTCGAAAAAGTTATTTTTTATCGCAGAGATCACAGAGGATAACCGGAGAAAAAACATTGACACCTCTGCGTTCTCTGTGTAAATGGGAAACGGGAAATGGGAAACTGGAAACGGGAAAAAGGAATTTGCAATCCTTTGTGGTCTTTGCCTCTTTGCGGTGAATGCATTTTTTGGGGGAAGAAAATAAAGAGGCTGGATTTTCATCCGGCCTCTGAATTTTCAATTTTCCTGTTTTTTCTGAATTACCACCTTCTGTTCCAGTCGGTTCTCCAGTTGTTCTTCATCCTGTGAATATCTCTGCTGGAGGAATTGAGTCTCCTATGGAGCGCCCCTCTCTCCCTGTGGTCCAGATGTCCCCCAAACATATTATTCCATCCACCACGTCTCTGATAGACACCCTTTGTACGGCTGATGCCCTGCTGCTGCTCTAAAGCTCTCTGTCCCTCGCCCATTGTCATTTCACCGCTTCTGACGCCGCCATAAGTACGATTGAGCTGATTAATCTGGCGTTGCTGGACACCGTCTCTTGCTAATGTTCTGGGATGATAGTTGCCGTAAGAATATCTCTGGTACATTTTGTCATATGTTCTCTGGCGATTGGCAAGCATCCCTCTCTCATGGGGAGAAATGCCACCTTTCCCATAAATACCTTTCAAACGACTTGTCTCGTTCGAGTAATTCCCGAGAGATACATACTCCTGCCTGTTAAGATAACCTGCCTTTGCACCCCAGTTCTGGGCGTTGTTGTTATACCTTTGCATTCCGGGGGATGTTAATCTCATATTCTGATAATCCCTGTTCATCATCTGGCTCATTGCCGCATTATTTGCCATTCCAGTCATTTATACCACCTCTTAAAAATATTTTACTCTTGTTTACTATATCACACAAGTAAAGGGGGTAGTTAATACTTTATTTGTTAATTTCCTGTTAACAATGTAACAAACATGTTAAATTCGCTTGAAGTTCCTTCAATTTGTAACATTTGTGTTAACAAAACATAATATTTTAGCAAATCGACTTTCTTGGTAGTGATATTTTAGCGGGTTTAAAAACCCGCGCTACGTGACTATCCTCAGATAGAGGAGCCTCTAACTTGCCTAAATGCCCTTGATTGGTTATAGTAGCTATGGAAACTCATTTTATTTAATAAGAAATTGAATTTTATGAAGAAAAAAGATAACGCCATAAGAGCCTTTATTGTTGTATTATTACTCCTTGGATTTTTTTATGGATTTTCCATTGCCGGTAAAAAATACCCGCACTATTTTATAGAAAAAAAGTATAGCAAAAAAAACGAGACCCGGGAGATAAAAATAATTCTTAAAACAGGTGCATCAATGATTAAAAGCTACTATCGGCCACACACAGCCCCCGACTATCCTAATAGAATGCCCGTCGTCACTCTGTCGGGAAGCTGGTTTGATATGGGAAAACAATATGGACTTGAATGCGCCGGTTATATAAGGGCTGTCTATGACGGGTTTTATAAGAAATGGGATGAAAAACCGTTCGGAATTGTCTATCTCAAAAGCTGCCTGAAAAAATACGATGAACAGACAAGAGCTTTTTCCCCGGAAATGGCAAGCTTCATGGAGGGAATATCATACGGCGCCGCCGATAGTCTGGACAGATCCCGCTATAGCGGACATCTGACAAATTATGAAAAAATTCTTTTTATTAACTGTGCAATGGAAATGATATATTGCGATGAATGGCATGAAAAACTAACGGGTAAAAAAATACAAAAGAAAAACAAGAATCAGGAAAATCAACCTGGGGATGTTTTCTGCACATGCTGGGCGGCGCTCCCAAAAAGCACTTCGTTGGGAGAGCTTATCACAGGGCTAAACCGTGATTTTAAATATTACCCGGCACTATATCAGGTAGCTATTAAGGCATATCCAGAAGACAGCGAGGCGAAATCCTTTGCATTCACAGCACCGGCCGGACTGGTGGGATCAAATAATTGCATCAACGCAGACGGTCTTTACATCGGACAGACAAGGGTAGCCGACGAATTTCGTCCTGATGAGGGAATAGAGGAAATGTCATTCGGAGTTCCGGCAAGTATTATATGTGCGCACATGACTTCATACTGCAATAATGTTGACAAGGCAAAGGATATTCTCATCTATGGGACGGAACAATACCGTGAAAAAACAAAAAGGAAAACATTGCTTCACTCCAATTGTATGAACTATCTCCTTGCGAAAAATAACAAAGCTCTTGTTGTGGAAAGAAGCGCAAACCATTATGCAATAAGGTATCCGGGCGACATGAATGAAGATGAAAAATCATTCATAGCCACCACGAACCACTTTACATGTTCCTATAGCTACAATAAGGATGGAATCAGGACCGACATTCCAATGACATTATACGGGAGAAACGCAAAAAACAAGGGAGCGGGCTATTCTGTTGCAAGATTGGACTCTGCAATTCACCAGTTACATGTCTATTATAAAAGAATGAATGTTAACCTGGGACAAAACGAAATATGCTCATTAATCACTTATTTTGATTCTATGGGACTGGAACATTATCATGTTAAGCGGGACGAAAAAAAGATTCTTGCCCGGGAAATAGGATATTCAATAGACAACCAGAGAGAGAAAAATGGCGTGCCTTTTGCGGGGACAATTGCCGCCCATGTCAATCTTCCACAGGAAGGAATCATGTATTATGTCCAGGGTTCTCCACATGACTGGTTGGGATTATGGGATGTAATTCAAATTGGGAAAGAAGAAGAATCCACTGATTAGTGAATTGATGACATTGACTTGACCGGATATTTAGCATAAAATGAATATAGCTAGTTATCCCCATTTTCAATTATGAATGGAGGAAGAATCCCATGACAATGAAACCGATCGCCAATATTGGAAGCGGGCAAGTAACCCCCGAGTTTTCCATAGGATCAACAAAAAAAGATGAAGCCGATATCGGTATTTCTGATAATTTTAAAAAGACCGGCAATCAATCTCTTAACCTGATAGATCCCGGCAAGATAAAAGGTTCGAACGTAACAAAAGCGGCAATGGGTACGGTATTTGCAGATATAAAGACCGGTGTAAACAAGTTATGGGAGAAAGACCTGGAAAAAATTGATGGGCCGGTCAGTCTTCAACCTGTCCTTTATGACAAACATATACATATTAATAGTGGGGGATTTACCCGAAAACTCGACATGGACGGAAATGAAATATGGAAAAAAGAAACCGGGGCGAGTGGATACCATACACCCGTTTTTGATAAAGAAGGAAACCTGTATGTCGTCGGGCAAAACGAGCTGATATCTCTGGATAAAGACGGTAACGGGAGATGGAAGAATAAAATCGGCAAACGAGGATGCTCACATGATCCTCTGATGGGACATGACGGAAAAATATATCTCATAGGCGATGACAACGAGGTCTCTTGTTATAATACAAACGGTAAAACGGAATGGACAAGAGTTGTAAAGGGAGCGCTATCCCATAAACCTTTCCTTGATAAAAACGGAATTCTTCATGTGGAAGCATCGGTGAAAGGTGGTTTCAGTTCATCAAGTTTAAAGCTTGATACGGGAAGGAAAGGCGAATCCCTGGGAGTTGAGCAATGTAAAACGCTTCATCATCTGACTGTTGATAAGAACGGAAATACTTACGGATTCAGGGGAGGAAAATTCAGGGTAACCGATCCCGGTGGCAAGGAATTATGGGCGGTTGATCTGCCCGGAGATACTCTCTCTTCATATCAGAAAATTGGACCCGACGGCAATTTATATGTAAGAGTAAGGAACCATGCAATCATCTGCTTTGAGCCTGACGGGAAGGAAAAATGGCGTCTTGAGAACGATCAGAAAAACGAGCCTTTATCAGGAAGCTATGCCTGGGCAGATGACGGCACTTTCTATGTTACGGGTGACGGCGGAAACTGGAAATTATACGCCATTAACCCGGACGGCACAAAGAAATGGGTTCAGCAGGAAGATAAGCATATAAAAGATGTCAAGGTGGGACCCGACGGCACGATATTTACCGGCGGAGAAATGTATCCACTAAAGGCATATTCACCCGACAGCGGCAAGAGACAATGGAAGTTTGATGCATCACTTGCGTTTGGGGATAATTACAGCATAACCGATTCAAATGATATAATTGTCGCAACTGAAGACTGCAAACTTATAAAGCTCCATTACACAACTCGTGAAGAAGCCATTCAAAAGCAGGTGAAAAAATCAATTACCAAAGCTGAAACTAAAGAAAACCTCAAGATAGAAAAAGGGGATAAATGGATTGACATAGGCGGAGTCAGGCTCAAGGTGAATAAATAACGCAGTCCTGACCTGTAGGAGGGACGTCCTCGTCCCGATAAACGGATGACGAAAGCAGTTTCCCGTTTCACTTCTGGTATTTCTTTATCGCCCTGTTATGCTCCGCCAGGGATTTTGTGAATATATGACTTCCGTCATTCTTTTTATCATTTCTCACATAATAAAGATAATCGGTCTTTTGGGAGTTGAGCACAGCTTTTATCGAGTCAAATCCGGGGTTTGCTATGGGACCCGGCGGAAGACCCCTGTATTTATATGTATTGTAAGGTGAATCAATCTCCAGATCGCTATATTTCAAGACAGGCTTGGTTTTCCCCAGGGCATATTGAACTGTGGCGTCGCATTGTAATAACATTCCCTTATTCAACCTGTTATAATAGACCGAGGCTATTACAGGCCTTTCAGAAGGAACCTGCGCCTCCCTCTCCACGAGAGATGCCAGGATAACAACTTTGCTGAGCGACAGTTTTACGGGCAGACTTCCTTTTCTCTTTTTATATTCAGGCACAACAAGGCCGTTAAACTCTCCGATCATCCTCTCTACAACATCATCTGCGTTAAATCTTTTCGGGATATCGTATGTTTCAGGCAGGAGATAGCCTTCCAGGTTATTTGCATCCTTCCCGTTAACCTGATATTCTTTTGATTTCGTTGCGGAGACAAAATCTTTTCTATTCAGAATCCCCTTCTTATCCAGGAGATCCGCAATTTGATTTATGGTAAGCCCCTCTGGAATTGTAACAAGCCTGAGCTTTCCATGCCCTTTTGTCAACTGGTGTAAGATTTCCATCATGTTTTTATTGGGATCGACGAGGTAATTCCCGGGTTTTATCTTTTTTTCGGAATTCGTAGTTCGAAGGACAATTCTAAAGAGAATTCCGTTTCTGATCAATCCGGCGTTTTCGAGGTTATTTGCAACAAGCCCCCCTGATGCGCCTTTAGGAACATCAACCCGCACAGGTCCCTTACCCCCCATTGGCGTAAGAATATAATATGCGCTGTATGATGCGCCGGCGCCAAACGCGACAACGAGAAGAACGGCAATTAAAAATAAAAAGAATATAAATTTCAATAATTTTATCATGTATTATTCATTATCCTGATTTCGTCTCAATCCTTCCATGTATTTCTGAAGAATTAGCGAAGCGGCCATTCCGTCAATAACTTGTTTCCTTTTTGACCTGCTCACATCCGCTTCAATAAGGAGTTTCTGCGCCTCAGCCGTCGTGAACCTTTCGTCAACAGTTTCGACAGGGATTGAGAGTAGATTCCTGAGGCGATCTACATACCGGCTCGCCATTTCCGCGGATTCTCCCATTGTTCCGTCAGTTTTAAAGGGAATTCCCACAACAACCCCGGAAGTCTCCTTTTCTTCAATAACATCGACTATTTCCCGGACAGTTTTTTTGAAACCCTGACATTTTATAAATCCCGCCGGTGAAGCTGAGATCCCCAGGGGATCGCTTATTGCAAGTCCAATCCTTTTCTTGCCTATGTCAAGAGCGATAATTCTTCCAATTATTTTGGTCATAATATTTTCACTTTCAGAAAAGAAGCAAGCATTCAGTTCTTCCATGTAGGAGTGGCATCTTGCCACGAAAATCGAGGCTGTCAGCCTCTCCTACAGCGAGAGGTCTGAATAGTTACATACCATTAATGCTGTCCAAACATCGTTATCTTGAACAGGACTTATACCAATTTGCGTTCAAGATGTCCTTTTCCCATCAAATATTTTCCTTTGTTTATCGGGATTGGGAAACCCCTCCTACAGTAAAAATGAATACTAAATGATATCACTCATAGATGCTTACTGTAATTCTGAATACCATCCATGAGACTATCCCCCGGCTTCAGCCGGGGGTTGGGCAAAGAAAAAACTTTTAACCGTTTCAACGGTTTACCCATCTTTCCAAACCCCATATTTCATCGCCCATTCTCTGTGTTCCTCTATAATTCGTTCATGACCATAAGTTTGAATCCAGATTCTCATATATGAATGTGATACCATTTAAATCATCTTCTTCCCAATTCATTAGTAAACCAAATTTCCTTCGGGAAGCCGTTAAAACGGCTAAATCCAATCTCAAAGAAGAGGGAGGTTATCTTTTTATGCCCCCAACTGAAGTTGGGGGTTAATCTCATGAACAATACATCGACAGAAGAAGGCCTCTTGCGTAAGTACTGTTATAATAAAAATATGTTTGATGTAAAATTGGACTTTATAATTCTTCCGATTATTTTGGTCATAACATTTTCACTTTTAGTAATATTTCAACGCGGTAATAATGGGGAGCCATGAATATCTAGGCTGTCTGCCTCTCCTACAGTGCTAATCTTTCAAGAAATTTTTAAGACAACATCTGATTTTTAATCGGGTGGTAGAACGACGCCCCAAACATTTGGTATTTAACTGTTTTAAGCGGTTTCCCGGTTCTTTCTCACCCGTGGTTTTCCTTGTGTGTTCTTATTCCCGCTACACCATTAACCTTCAGAATCCGGAAGCCTCTGAAGAGGCTAAATCGGCGTGGTGAAGCCATTCTTCCTCCCACCACAATAAATTGTGGTGTTGTCTTAAAATCAATCGTTGTGTTGTTATAAAAATCATTTTTCAATGCAAAAGTCACATCACCAACTCCAACCGGGATAAATAATATTCCTTCCTGTCATGTGGTATAAATGCCGATTCGAAGCCATTTTTCACGACTTTTACAATTTCATCTTTTGAAAAACCAAACCTGTCCATTAATAATCGGTATTCGCCAAGAACGTTACTCCCAAAAAGACCGGGGTCATCGGAATTCAAAGTGATCTTTACACCTGCATCAAACAGTTTCCTTAGTGGATGCTCTTCAATCGATGAATATACTCCTGTTCGAATATTACTCGTGGGGCAGACTTCGAGGGGAATCTGTTTGCGGACAAGATACCTGATAAGCTCCGGGTCTTCAATACTGCGGACACCATGTCCTATTCTATCGACTTTCAATTCCCTTATTGCCCCCCATACCGATTCGGGACCAGCCGCTTCGCCGGCATGGGCGCGTGTTCTAAATCCCAACTCCCTTGCCCTTTTGTAAACCTCCCGGTATGGTCCCGGTGGGAATCTATGCTCGCTTCCGCCTATATCAACGGCAACTATGTTCTGATCCCCCATTTCCGCCATACTGTTTAATATTTCCATGCTTTTTTCCGGGCCATAATCCCGGACAAGATCAATAATAATCCTGTATTCAATCCCAAGCTTCTCCCCTACCCTTTTTCCGGCTTTGTTAATTGCATTCAGTATATCGAGAGAATCCATATTAAAATGTCTATCCGGGGGGAGGTTTATGGATATTTCAACATAAACCACGCCGCAATTCCGTAGATCCTCAAGAACCTCTCCCGTCAATCTCTCCATATCCTCAGGTTCTCTTATTACATGCATACAAAGTATATATAATCTCAGGAAGTCCTCAAATTTTTCGAACCTGAAAGCTTCATCCAGGTTCTTATATTTATCAAGCTTTAGTTTTTGTATGAATCCACCGGGTTTCGCCGGAAAATTCACCGAGTATTTTCGCATGAGATCCTCAAGGGTTGATCTTCTTATCGCCCCAATCAAATGCAGGTGAAGCTCAGGTTTGGGGAGCATCCTGAGGAATTCATCATTCGGTTTATTGTTGTTCATTATATGTTTCATAATAAAGAAAATTATATTTAACCTTTGTGGTCTTTGTGGTCTTTGCGGTGAAAAAAGCTGCAAATTTCATATTCTATATCACCGACATTATCCTCTTTTTCAATGTCGTATTTCTCTCTTCAACGTGGGCGTTTTTTACTGCAATTGCAAGGGCTTTGGCCGATCCCACCAGGACTACAAGCTTCTTTGCTCTTGTAATTGCCGTGTAAAGTAGATTCCTTCGTAAAAGCACATAATGCCCTGTATATAGAGGCATCACAACTGCGGGGAATTCAGACCCCTGTGATTTATGCACCGTGCAGGCGTATGCGAGGACAATTTCATCGAGCTCGTTGAATTCATATTCCACATTGTTTCCGTCGAAGTTCACACTCATATTTTGTCCTGTGGGATCTATCCCCATTATGATCCCGATATCCCCATTAAATACTTCCTTCTCATAGTTATTTCTTATCTGCATCACCTTGTCACCCACACGGAAATCCCTTCCGAATACCGTCGCCTGGGTGGGGTTGGGGTTTTGCGCCTCCTGGAGTTTTTCGTTTAATATTCCTGCTCCCAGGACTCTTTTTGCCATCGGCGATATAACCTGTACATCCCTCATAGGATCCAGGTGAAACCTCCCGGGTATGCGCTCGGTCACTGTTTTTATTATTACATCCTGAGCCTTCTCCGGATCTTCAACCCGAACAAAATAGAAATCCAGAAGCTTCGATTTATCCGATTCTGGTGTTATGGGAATTTCACCCCGGTTTACCCTATGAGCATTTTTAATAATTAAGCTTCCTTCTTTTTGGCGGAATATTTCGTTAAGTCTCGCCACGGGGATTCGATGCGATTCTATCAGGTCTTTCAGGACTGCGCCCGCTCCGACACTGGGAAGCTGATCTACATCTCCCACAAGAAGAACTGTCGCCTCCGGGGGAATCGCTACGAGAAGATCATAAAACAATGTTACATCAACCATGGACATTTCATCGACAATCACACAATCTACAGGAAGTCTGCTTGAGCCGTCATATTCAAATTTATTCTCCCCGGGTTTGTATTTCAGGAGGCGGTGAATTGTCTTCGCCTCCCTGCCTATTGCTTCAGACATTCTTTTCGCCGCACGCCCTGTGGGGGCGCAAAGGGAAATTTTCCACCCCGCTCTTTCCAGAATTGTTACGAGGGCAAGTAAAATCGTGGTCTTCCCTACCCCTGGTCCGCCTGTAATTATACTCACTTTATTTGACAGGGTAATTTTCAGGGCATTGGATTGGCTGTTTGACAACTTGATGTCAATCTTATCCTGAACCCATCTCAATGCCTTTTCAGGATCAATGGGAGGTTTGCATCGGAGAGTCTTCATTATTTCAACAAGAGCTGACGCAGATTTCATCTCACTGTAATAATAACGCTTTAAATAAATGTTATCATCCTCGAATTCCAATCGTTCCCCGGTGACCAATTTATCCAGAACTTCAATGAATATATTTTTAGGGATTTCAAGTCCGTCAACACATTTATCCTGAAGGTCTTTCATAGGCAAAAAGCAATGCCCGCTTTCCGCCGCCTTGTTTAGCACATGAAAAATCGCCGCCCTCGCCCTGTGAGGCGAATCCATTTCAAATCCTATGTTCCTTGCTATGCCGTCGGCAACCTTGAATCCGATTCCCCATATATCCTCGGCAAGACGGTATGGGTTCTCCTTCACTTTTTCCACCGCTGAGTCGCCATAAGTTTTGTATATCTTCACAGCCCTCGCCGGACCTACGCCATGTCCCTGGAGAAAAATCATGATATTCCGGATATTTTTCTGTTCTTTCCAGGCAGTGAGGATCATACCCGTTCGCTTCCTGCCGATTCCCGGGATTTCAAGAATCCTCTCCGTTTGATTCTCAATTACATCGAGCGTCTCCAGTCCGAATTTATCAACAAGCTTCCTCGCATAGACGGGACCTATGCCCTTTATAAGACCCGACCCCAGGTATTTCCTTATTCCCTCGATTGTCCCGGGTTTTAATTCCAGGTAAGAATCCGCCTGAAACTGGGAGCCATATTTGTTATGTTTACCCCATCTGCCGGTAAATTCCACGGAGCAACCGGGGTTCAAAGAGGCAATCTTGCCCACAACCGTTACCGGCTCCTTCTGCCCCCCAACAGTAAAGCGCGCAACGGTGAAGCCTGTCTTATCGGAATGAAAGACAATTTTATGTATTGTTCCTTTAAGTGTTGTTGTATTGTCCGAGTTGTTGTCGGATGTATTGTTTGTCATGATGATTTAAATCCTGGAGTAATTGATTTTAAGTTGAGATTCGTTATTTTCCGTCGATAGTGGGAAGCCGCTGAAGCGGCTGGAGTGGGAAAGGTTGGTGGGTTCCTTCTGTTCCCCCGGTTAAAACCGGGGGTTAATCTCATGGGAGGTTTAAAAACCTCCGCTACCTTCTACGAGAACTCTTTATTCTCACTGGAGGTTTAAAAACCTCCGCTACCGATAAAATTGGAGTCGGGAAATGAGAAGTGGGAAGCGGGATCCGGCCTCCGTGTCCTCCATGGCTTCGTGGTGAAAAAAACCGACCTCCGACATCTGATCTGAGACTGTTGAATAAGTAATTTTTCACCGCAGAGAGCGCGGAGTTCGCAGAGGATAACCGGAGAAAAAATATTGATTTCTCTGTGTCCTCTGTGTCCTCTGTGGTGAATAAACAGATCCGGCCTCCGTGTCCTTTGTGGCTTCGTGGTAAAAATCCCGACCTCCGTTCTCCGATTTCACCTTTTCGCTCCTGCTTTTTTTAGTATCTCCACAATCTCAGACTTTTTCCTTTTTTTTGCAATCCTCAGGGGAGTTATTCCAATCTTGTTTTTTGCGTTAACATCAGCTCCCGATTTAATCAGCAACTCGGTAATCTTCCTGTATCCCTTGAAAGCAGATACATGAAGCGGCGTAAATCCCCTTGAATTTTTGGCGTTCACTTCTGCGCCCTTTAATATGAGGAGCTTGACAATCTGGTCGTTATCCTTCATTCCTCCGCAGGCAAGATGTATTGGAGCCGTTCCTTTATTGTCCTTTGCGTTTACATCTGCACCTTTTTTCAGCAAAACCAAAGCCGCTTCTTTTTTCCCTTTTATTACGGCAAATGCCAGCGGTGTAGCATCAGATTTAGTGCGGGAGTCAATTACAGCTCCATGGTCTATCAATAACATTATTACCTGATTATTTCCTTTTGCGGCCGCTCTGTGAAGTGGTGTTTCTCCAATTATACCATTACCCATATTTACATCGGCTTTATTCTTCACCAGGATCATTGTCACGTTATTTTTGCCCCAATTTATAGAATATCCCAACGGTGTTATCCCGCTCTTGTCTTTTGCATTGACATCTGCCCCGGCCGAGAGTATCAGCATTATTATTTCACCATTCCCCTTTATGGCGGCCCAGTGAAGCGGGTTTTTACCTTTATGAATAGCGCCTTTGCTTCCATCATCTCTTGAAATTGCAAGGTTCGGATTCTGTTTGAGCAGTTTTTTTACCTTATTCACGTTTCCTGATTTTACCGCATTTATCATCTCTTTTTCCTTTTCAGGATTGTTCGGAGGAGTCAGCTTTGCGGTAGATGTGGGCACTTTGGCAAGATGTTGGGCAAGCTGCGATATAGCCTTCATATTATTGTCAACTTTGGTTTTCCAGAGAACTTTCTTGGGATACCCCATCTTGTCAATATACATCAAAGCCAAAATAGGAAGATGACTTTTCTTGATGCCGAATTTTACAAATACCTTCTCTTCCTGCTTATTGCTTAAATTATACTTTTTGAATTTCTCCCTTAAATCCGGCACTTTTCCAAGCTTGCCTGTTTTACGAACTTCAAGAAGAGTCTTAATAAGTTTATCCGATTTTTCCCTGACAGACTTGTTACTCTCATCGGAAATAATTACAATTACCCTCTCTTGCACTTCGCTCATCACAATATTTACAGAGAGACAGAAAAGGATTAATACTAATATTATTGTGAGAAAATTCTTTCTTTTCAAAATATCAACTCCCTTGATTGTCGTATTTATATATCATCCCCAAGAGGCTTCCT
This sequence comes from Vulcanimicrobiota bacterium, assembly GCA_021107945.1. Lineage (GTDB taxonomy): Bacteria > Vulcanimicrobiota > JAJTBE01 > JAJTBE01 > JAJTBE01 > JAIORV01. The sequence continues at coordinate 41,703 of JAIORV010000146.1, forward strand.
GATTACCGGTTGCCTTCTGACGGGCTTTACTCTTCGATATGTGGAAGGTGAATATGAAGGTCTTGAAGGCTGGGTTTGCGCCGGTATCTTGTCCAAAGTAAGGAATCTCCTTGTAATTCCCCTCCGTTTTGTAATCTTCACTTTTTTTTCCTTGTTGTAATAACCGCCCCTCTTTGCCATAACTTTATATGTAACGCCTTCCCTGAGTCCTTTTATTTCAAATTTCTTATTACTGGTTCTTCCAACTTCCTTGCCGTCCAAAAATATTTTTGCATCCTGATTTATCGTTACCAAAATAGAAGGAAACGGGACCCACTTTCCATTAACATCAACCTGTTTCCCGGATTCCACCTTGACGCCTTTTCCTCCTTTTGACTTTCCCTTTACAAATTCAAAATGGCCTGGTTTTGAGATTCTTATTATATATTCTCCGGGATTTAAAGATATCTTATCGGATGAGGCTGAAACCTTTATGTCCGGTGGGGATAACTTCTCATTCTTATTCGATTTTATAACGGCAAGCTTTCCGTCCTTCAATTTCCATAAACCACAAAATTGTCCGTCGGAATGATACACTTTTAATTCCGCGTTCTTCAGGTTTAAATCAAAAACCACTTCCCCCGGTTTCACAACAGCGGAGATTGCCATGGATCTCTTTTTAAATCTCGCTTTTCTTGCCGCACCGATGAACAAAAGAAAAAAGGTAGTAAATATGACCAACAACAATATTGCTCCCACCGCAATAAAAACAGGCAGAGAATTCTTTTTGCCGGTATCTTTTTGGGAGAATTCATCGGATGGTAATGAAGCTGTGCTCTTGGATTTAATTTTTAAAGTAGAATCCGCTTTTCCGCCGGGAATCTCCTCTGTTACAGGACGGGACGATGAAGGTACGGATGGTCTTCCAACAGACTTTCCCTCCATCTGTAACGTGTCCCCTTTCCCTTCTTGAAAAGTGGAAGTTTGGGATTGCACAGGGCTTGCCGCGACATTGCGGGGGTGTGATTTTGCGACCGGTCTTTCCACCCCATGAATTCCCCGGGAATAATCTCTCTTGAAGCTATCGAGAGCCATCAGCATCTCATCCACCGTCTGATAGCGATCCTCCTTTTTCATTTCAACGGACTTATCGAGAATTCTCTGGAAGCCGTCGGGGACGTCCTTCCTGTAACGGGAAAGCGCAGGAAACAGGAAATCCCCCCGGTCTCGGGGATCGTCGGCGGAGAGGAGATAATGAAAAGTTGCACCGAGGCTGAATATATCTGACGCCGGACAGAATTTACCGGTAAAATGGTCTATTGAGGCAAATCCGGGCGTTCCCACCCTTGTAGATGTTGTTGCCGCCAACGCCCTTGCAACGCCGAAATCGACGAGCATGACTTCACCATCGTCGCCAAGCATAATATTTGCAGGTTTTATATCACGGTGAATAATCGGAGGATCCTGACTGTGGAGATATTTCAATACATTAAGGATTTTCCCCATCCAATTGAGGCATTCGTCCATGCTGATTCTGCCGCCGGGACGCTTTTTCGCCGCCTCCTCGAGGTTCTCTCCCTTCACGTATTCCATTATAAGAAACAGGCTCTCGTTCTCTGTGAAGTATTCCATAACCTTGGGGAGTCCCTGGTGTTTCAACCTGAATAAAAGCTGAGCTTCCTCCTTAAAACGATCCTCCATGTATTTCTTCTCGTTTTGTGTAATAACAAGGGGAAGCATCTCCTTGACAACTACGGGGAAATTCATGAGTGTATCATCCGCCAGGAAAACTCTTCCCATACCTCCTGCGCCAAGCTGTCGCACTATTTCATAGCGACCCTGGCGAAGTGAATCAGGGATCGATTTTAATCGAGAGGAGCCGGATTCAGGGAATGTGGCTTCTTTATCTGTTTGACTTGCGGAATCAATCCGGCGGGTCATTTTCCTGGCAGGTCCTATATCTCCTGAGGATTTGGCGTGAAAAACACTTTTTCGCTGAATTAATGATGTACCGCAAGACATACAGAATGTCGCCGTATTTTTATTATCGTTTCCGCATTTGGGACAGATCATTGGATATTCTACCACCATGAATTATTTTATTACTCTTCAGACATCCCCATCTATAGTATTTCGAACTTAAACATATAAATTCTTCCAGATACTTATATAATCCTTTGTGGCGGGTATCAACTTAAATTATAAGTACTCAGATTTCGCACATGTGAATTTGTCAAGAAGTAATAGAGTTTATTTCAAGTGTTTCAATATAATAACAGGTGCTTCAAGATGATAACAGGTGTTTTAAGATATTTAAGACAACACCACAATTTACCCCACCACTACAACGTCCTAACCACTTCAGTGGTTTATCTCATAAAGAAACCATTAAAACGGTTAAATTGGAGGAGGAGATAGGTTTTATAAGCTTCCAACCACCCGATTGAAATCGGGTGTTGTCTGTTCGCCCGGCATGTTTGCTGAGCCGGTGGATTGAAAGAAATCCA